>NZ_CP159992.1:1024807-1342115 GCF_040702995.1 Paenibacillus sp. AN1007 | reverse complement strand
GATAGCTTTGCGTGCAGCTTCAGCAGCACGGTTTTCTCCCGTTGCTTCACCGATTCCCATTAGGGCCGATCCACGTTCTGTCATAATCGTCTTGACGTCTGCAAAGTCAAGGTTAATCAGGCCCGGGACTTTAATTAGGTCAGAAATACCTTGAACGGCTTGACGGAGGACGTTATCTACTTGAAGGAATGCTTCAAGCATAGGTGTCTTTTTGTCAACAATTTCAAGCAAACGATCGTTCGGAATAACGATCAACGTATCTACTTTTTCCTTCAACGCTTCAATGCCCTGCTCGGCATGCCTTGAACGTTTCGGTCCTTCAAACGTAAATGGTCGTGTTACTACGCCTACTGTGAGAGCGCCGCATTCTTTGGCGATCTCAGCGATGACTGGAGCAGCCCCTGTTCCTGTACCCCCGCCCATACCGGCAGTTACAAAAACCATGTCGGCACCCTTCAAGGTATTCATCATCAGATCACGAGATTCTTCGGCGGCTTTTTTGCCTACTTCAGGGTTGGCACCGGCACCAAGACCCCGTGTCAACTTATCGCCAATCTGTAATTTGTGTTCGGATTTCGCCAGATGTAACGCCTGCGCATCCGTATTCGCTGTAATGAATTCTACACCTTGCACACCATTTTCAATCATTCGGTTGACAGCGTTGCTTCCGCCACCGCCTACCCCGATAACTTTAATCTGAGCCAAGCTCTCCATTTCAAAATCAAATTCCAACATATTATTCCATCTCCCCCTCAATGTGCATGAATGGCCCGTCCAATTTTTGATTTGAACCGAATCAATTTCATATATCGACGAACGAAAGCGTTTATTTTAGTACCAGCGCATTCAGACGGCTTCAAGAATGTATGAAATGGATCCAACCTGTTATATAAATTCACTGAACATATTCTTCAGTCGTTCGAACAGACCCGGTTTTTGCTCCGATTCCTGTGCCGCATTCGGCTTCGGACGGTTCGCCGGTTTCTTGCTGGTGGTGTTGTTGTTACCGCCGCTGCTGCTTGAGGGCCTGATGCGCAAACTGCGGATAACGTTGTGTAAAATACCAACGCCGCTGGTATACCCAGGATCACGTACACCAATGTAATCCGGAACGGCAACACGTACTGAAGCAGCAAGCTCATGCTGTGCTACTTGCAGAACGCCAGGCATAGAGACCGTACCTCCCGTTAGTATATAACCTCCAGGAAGTTCGTTGTAACCAAGGCGTTTCACTTCTTGACCGATCATCTGGAATATTTCCTGAACTCTCGGTTCAATAATAGCCGCCAGATCCTCTTGTGAAAACTCCTTGTCTACGTTACTGCCAATGCGCGTAACTTTGAACATCACATCTGCGGCAGCATCATCCAGCCAGGCACAACCGTATTTCAGCTTGACTTTCTCTGCCTGGTCCGTCAGAGTGCGCAGACCGTAGGCAATATCATTCGTTACAAATTCCCCGCCGATTGGCAGTGTTGAAGTTGCAACCAGACTGTCCTCTTCAAAGATAGCAATCGTTGTAGCACCTGCTCCGATATCCACCAGCACAGAGCCCATCGTTTTCTCATCCTTGGACAGAGCAAGCTGCCCTGCTCCCAATGACATGAGAACCAGATCGCTTACTTTTAATCCCGCTTTTTCCACGCAGCGCAAAAGATTATGTATCGCGGTTTTTGCACCTGTAATGATGGTTGCTTCAACTTCCAGACGAACACCAATCATCCCACGCGGGTCTTGTATGCCCTCCAAGCCGTCAACAACATACTGCTTGGCGACAACATCAATAATTTCACGTTCCGGCGGAACCGCAATGACTTCGGCTGCTTTCAACACCCGCTCCATGTCTTCTTCTCCGATCTCACGATCCTCGTTCGATACTGCCACCACTCCGTGACTGCTCATCAGTCCGATATGGTTGCCCGAGATTCCAACATATACTTCGGATATTTGAATACCTACCATACGTTCTGCATGATCCACTGCATTGCGGATCGACTGAACCGTCTGATCGATATCTACGATTACACCTTTGCGAATTCCTTCCGAGTCGGCAGATCCAACTCCAATAATATTAAAGGTTCCATTATTAATTTCCCCAATAATAGCGCGAATTTTGGATGTACCGATGTCCAAACTAACAATGATGTCATTGCTGCTCAAGTCTGTGGCACCTCCTGACTCCAATAGTAAATTACGTTCGGGTTTAAACACTCATTAAAACATATTCAACACAGCTTAGGCTTTCCCTCTTTTTTCTACAATTTTTTTGGGTGCCAAGTTCTGGATGCGTAACATAAAACCTTGAAGAAAAAAGAAGGAGGTAACTCAATTGCCGTATGTTCAAGTGTACCATTTTTTCTTCATCTCAGAAAGAACAAGTTTCATGTGTGAACCGGGGCCAAACCCCGATTCCACCTGCACTTTTGTGCAATGTGCCGCCGATCACCGAATGACATCATTGCGACGTCCCCGGCTCAGCATTGTCCTCCGGATTCTCCGGGATAAACGGCACATACGTATCCGCTTCAAGCATTGTGATTTTACCAGGCCGTTCAGTCTCTATAACCTGGTTTAAATACTCCACTTTATCCGTTAACAACGAGACCGTTGTGATCACTTCAAACTGTGACTTGGTATACATGCGGATCTGATCCGGAAATGACGGCGTCGGATTCGGAATAATTTCCGAAATATCCGTTGTCAGTTCATTTGGAATTTGGGCAAGCGCCTCACTCAGTTTTGCTTTGAGTGGATCATTCGGCTTCCATTGGGTCAGAATTGGTTTCTCTACCGCAACACCGATTGTCGGCGGAACATTCAGGCTTGTCCCATTGGACAGAATTGCCTTGAGTGCCCCGCTTGAGTCAAGTTCATAAGCGACTGTCGGGAATTCCTTAACCTTGATATGGATGGTGCCTGGAAACTGCTTGTCCACAGTAACGGTGGAGATAGCTTTAATCGTTTTGATCCGTTCAATGACTTCAGCAGCACTTGTTCCAAAAAACTGGTCACCTTCCTTCAGACCGCTCTTTTCAAGCAGCGCTGAAGCTGCCGTGTATACATTACCCGTTATTTCGATGGCCGATATACGGCTTACCGAAGAACGAAAGAATAATACAGCCAGCAGTGCAATAAATAGTAGTAATAAGATAATTACAATTTTGCGGCTTGTGTTTTTTTTTGGGCGATTCTCCTTGAGAACCGGAATTTGACTTTTAGGCATAATAACGCTCCACAAAGCCTCAGGTCCCCTTCTCCTCGAAGAAGGGGACGCCAAGGACGTTAATTGGCAAAATCCAACTGCTTAGAAACAGTCGACTGTCTCTCCACCGAGGCTCCAAGACTCTGGAACAACTTTTCGATTCGATCATATCCCCTGTCAATGTGGTGCACCTGCTCCACAACGGTTTTACCTTGAGCCGCCAGACCTGCAATAACTAATGCTGCCCCTGCGCGAAGATCTGTCGCTTCCACAGTAGCCCCATATAGTCTTGGAACACCACGGATAAACGCGGCGTTCAGATCCACTGAAATATCGGCTCCCATCACGTTCAGTTCATCCACATGTTTGAACCGGCCTTCGAACACGGTCTCTTTCATCACACTGAATCCATCTGCCAAACTGAGCAGCACCATAATCTGTGATTGAAGATCGGTCGGAAACGAAGGATACGGAGAAGTCACGATACGATCCACTGATTTGGGGCGGGTCATACAGCTCACAGTCATTATATCATTGCAAACTGTGATTTGAACACCAGTGCGCTTCAACACATGTATAAGCGAAGTAAGATGAGCCGGGTTGCAGTGTGTAAGCGTAACACTGCCTCGTGTTGCAGCAGCCGCAATCATGACAGTTCCAGCAACAATTCGATCCGGTATGATCTCATACGTGCATGGCTGCAGCTTCTTTACACCGCTGATCGTAATTGTATCGGTTCCGGCACCCATGATTCTTGCACCCATGGCATTCAGGAAGTGCTGCAGATCCTGAATCTCGGGCTCCCTCGCAGCGTTAAATATCGTCGTTGTGCCCTCAGCCAGTACAGCAGCCATCATAATGTTCTCGGTTGCCCCAACACTTGGAAAATCAAGATGAATATCTGAACCGGTAAGATGGGCTCCATGGCAGATAATCTGCTGGTCCTGCTCTTCGATCTGTGCTCCGAGTGCTTCCAGCCCCCGGAGGTGAAGATCAATTTTCCGTTCTCCGATCGCACAGCCGCCCGGCTGGTACACCGATACTCTACCAAACCTAGCGAGCAGCGGCCCCATCAAAAAAATGGAAGAGCGCATTTGCTTCATGAGATCTTCTGGCACATCATGTGACCGGACCAATGACGTATTGATCGTCACTGTTCCCTGTTCATGCCGACAGGTGCATCCAAGCCGTTCCAGGATATACAGCATTACTTCGATGTCCAGCAAGTGTGGAACGTTGTGCAGCGTAACTTCTCCGTCTGCGAGCAAACTTGCGGCCATAATCGGTAAAGCAGCATTCTTCGCTCCATGGATGCGTATGGATCCTGATAGGGGTTTCCCGCCTTCAATCACCAATTTGTCCAATGTATCACCTCCGGGGTTTACGCTCACCCGATGCGAAGAGATACGGTATCAGGTCAATACCGCCATGAGATGATATAATGCTTGGAATAGACTGTATAAGGGTGATGACGTCCTCTGCTGTTGCTTGGCCTGTATGAACAATGAAACGGGCGCATCTACGCGGACTACCTGTGCACCTGTGCCTTTCTCCAATCGCACAAAACTTTGTGGAGAAAAATAAGTGCCATGTCCTTCTTTCCTGCAGCGTGCCCTCCATTGTCTCCAGTACAATTGCAGCGAATTGATTATCCGCGACACATCCGATCCATGCACGCCTGCAGTTCATTCCTTTTGAATGCTCTGCTGCAGTATTGTGGAACGATTGTCACGATTTATACGGTATCTTATGTAAGTCCCGTCTGGTGTGTGACAATCGCCCACTAACACACTTTACCGCCGCGAAGCGAGACGCTTGATTTCCTTTAAGAGTACTTCTGCCGCATCGGGTTTACCTAATTTCCGCGAAGCCTCTGCCATCTGTTTACGCCCCGATTCATCATTCATAATGCCTGCAATCGCTTCATACAACTTCTCGCCGGTAAGCTCTCTCTCAAGCATTGTGAGTGACGCGCCTCCTTTTTCAAGCGTACGCGCGTTGGCTTCCTGATGATTGTTGGTCACGTTAGGTGACGGTATCAGAATCGATGGAATGCCGAGTGAAGTAATTTCTGCCAGGAACGAAGCTCCGGCACGATTAACAATTAGCGAGGTACAGGCCAGCACTTCAGGCATGTTATGTACATAAGGCAGTACATGCAGATGATTAGGCATCGTTCCCAGAACACTACGGATCGCTTCCCGGGTCTTATCAAAATAGCTCTCACCCGTAACGTACACTACATGCACATCATCCAGCCGTTCCAGCATTGGGGCCATCTCGATCATCGCCTGGTTAATGGCTTTAGCTCCTCCGCTTCCGCCAACGACAAGCACGACCCGACTGTCCATCGGAACACCCAATGTGGCAAATCCGCGGTCCCGGCTGGCCTGAGCTACAGTTGTCGCTCGCGGGTTACCTGTATAAATTACATTTTTGGCACCAGAGAATGAATTTTCAGAACCTTCGAAACTGACAGCGACTGTGTCTACATAACGCATGAGAAACTTGTTTGTCAGACCCGGGATCGCGTTTTGTTCGTGAATCACACTTGGAATTCCCAGCTTCGCCGCTGCATACACTACAGGTCCACAGACATAACCACCAGTACCGATGACAACATCAGGCTTGAATTCCTTCAGCATTTTTTTGGACTTGCGCACACCCTGAACAAACCGCATGACCGTCTTCACATTATCAAAAGATAACTTGCGTCTGAACCCTGTAATATCGATCGATTGAAAAGGAATATCTTCCTGGGGAACCAGTTTGCTTTCAAGTCCACGGGTTCCACCAATGTATAAAAACGTCGAGTCGGGATTCTCCGCCTCGCATTGTCTTGCTATGGCAACGGCCGGATAGATATGCCCCCCCGTACCGCCGCCGCTAAGAACGACTCGCATCGTATAAGTCACCTCGCATAACGTGATAAATTCAATAATATGCCGAGCGCTGTGAGCATGAGAGTCAGTGATGAACCGCCATAACTAATCAGCGGGAGCGTTATGCCTGTAACGGGCATCAGTCCGATCACGACACCGATATTAATAATGACCTGCACTGCTACCATGCCGATAATTCCCACAGCCAGCAGACTGCCAAAAGCATCCGGAACCGTCATCGCTACGCGCATCCCTCTCCACACCAGCACCAAAAACAGTAATAAAACAATCATTCCACCAATAAAACCGAGCTCTTCCGCCAATATGCTAAAAATAAAGTCCGTCTGCGGTTCAGGCACATAACTGTACTTCTGCCGGCTCATTCCCAAACCCAGACCAGCCAGTCCACCTGGACCGATGGCATAAAGCGACTGGATAATCTGATAACCAGCCCCGAGCGGATCAGACCAAGGGTCCAGAAACGCTGTAATGCGCTGCAGGCGATAAGGCGCAGCCGCAATCAGGGCCGCAAATCCTGCAATGCCCCCAAGTGCAAGCAGACCCAGATGTTTCATACGTGCACCCGTTGTGAAAATGATAAGCATGGACGCACCCATCATCACGGTGCCTGTACCTAAATCCGGCTGCAGCATGATAATGCCAAAAGCCAGCCCCATCAGTCCGAGCGGGGGAAGCAGCCCTGTCGTGAACGTTTTAATTTTGCCGGGGTCCTTGCTCAGCCAGTGAGCCAAAAACAGAATCATCCCCAGCTTCATAAACTCGGATGGCTGGATCCCAAAAGAACCAATTCCCAGCCAGCTTCGTGCACCACCGCGAACGACACCAATTCCTGGAATCAATACAGCAATAAGCATAATAAAACAGATAATTAGAATGGGTTTGGCATACTTTCTCCATACCCTGTAATCCACATTTGTTGTTACAAACATTGCTGCAAGTCCTAATACGGCGAATAAAATCTGCCTTTTCACAAAATAAAATGAATCGCCATAGTTGCGGAAGGCAAGCACCGAGCCTGCACTGTACACCATAATGATGCCGATGGCAAGCAGAGCCAAAATACAAATCAGGAGCCAAAGATCCGGCGCCGGTCGCGTCTGTTTCATCAGGAGGCCACCCCTTGCATGGAAGTAGGGGCTTTTCCACCCCCCTACTTACAAGTTATGCGCCGCCTCTTTAAAAATGCGTCCCCGTTCTTCATAGGAGGCAAACATGTCCCAGCTTGCACATGCAGGCGATAATAAAACAACATCCCCCGGTTCAGCCAACCCTGCTGCTTCCTGAACGGCAGCCGTCAATGTACGGGCAGCGTCCTCCTCATTATCGACGACCTTAATTTGCTTTAATCCAGCAAGCTCAGCGACTTTAGCAATCTTAGCCCGGTTTTCACCAAGGACCACCAGCGCCTTGACACGCTCCTCGAATACCGGCAGCAGTTCCATCATATCCGAACCGCGATCCAGCCCGCCAGCAATCAGGACAACAGGTTCCTTGAAGGAATTCAGTGCCATCACTGTGGCTTTCGAATTGGTGGCTTTCGAATTGTTATAATACACGGAGCCGTTATGCTCAAGGACGTACTCCAGTCGATGTTCGACGCCCTTAAAATCGGCAAGCGGAGCCGCAAGCTGTGACGGGTCAGCACCAGCTGCGATTGCGATGGCTGCCGCAGCCAGCGCGTTTCCCACATTAAAGCGACCAGGTATGCCAACGTCATCCGCATCAATAATCATATGCTTACTGCCGCTGCCATCCGCGTAAATTAACTGACGTCTCACATCATCTTCTTCCCCATCTACATAGGGTGGATCAGCATACACGCCTGTTTCCAGTTTTTCCGTCAACGAGAACGGAATCAATCTGGCCTTGATATATGGAACAAGTTCGCGGCATACTGCATCATCCCAATTGAGAATGGCGATGTCATCCGGCTGCTGGTTGGCAAACAGCTTTGCTTTGGAAGCTACATAATCCTCCATGCCCCCGTGATAATCCAAATGGGTCTCTGCTACGTTAAGCAGCGCAGCAATGCGCGGACGAAACTCCACCGTGCCTTTGAGCTGGAAGCTGCTCAGCTCCACGACCATCCAGTTGTCGGATGCAGCTTGTTCAGCCGCTTCACAGAGAGGTGTCCCAATATTACCGGCAACGATAGGTTTCAATCCTGCTTGATTCAGCATATTTCCTACCCACGTTGTTGTTGTCGTTTTTCCGTTGGAACCGGTAATGCCGATTATAGGTGCCCCGCAGAGGTGATAGGCTACCTCTACCTCGGTCACCACTTCAATCCCCAGTTCAAGTGCCTGCTGCACAGGAGGCGCATGGTAAGGGATACCCGGGTTTTTGACGACCAGCTTCACATCGCTATGAATGAGATCATCCGGATGCCCCCCGCATACAACAGAAATTCCCAAAGCCTCCAATTCGGAAGCTTCGGGACACTGTTCCCTGTCTTTTTTATCGTTTACGATTACGTCAGCCCCGGCACGATGCAGTACCTTGGCAACTTGTACGCCGCTCTTGGCCAGCCCAAGCACAACCACTTGTTGTCCGCGATATGTTTCTGGATGGTTCATAATTTACAACCCCTTGTTGAGATAAAGTCCAAGAGCGGCCAAAATCGCACCTACCGCCCAAAAGGTGATGACAACCCGCCATTCCGACCAGCCGCTGAGCTCAAAGTGGTGGTGAATCGGGCTCATTTTAAACACACGCTTGCCTCGGGTCTTGAAGGATATCACTTGAATTACGACAGAAAGCACTTCAATGACAAAAATACCACCGATAATGAGGAAAAGAAGTTCCGTCTTGGTTACGATGGCAATTGCACCAATTGCTCCTCCAATTCCAAGGGAACCCGTATCACCCATGAACACCTTCGCAGGATGCGCATTATAGACCAGGAAACCAAGGACAGCACCAATCATTGCAGCTGCACACACAGCCGCCGGCATCGATGTTGCCTGCATTGCCACAATAGCAAATGCACCAAAAGCAATTGCACTTACTCCGGAAAGAAGACCATCCAGACCATCCGTAAAATTAACTGCATTGGTGATGGCCAGCATCATAAACACCACAAACGGATAATAGAACCATCCGGTCCAGTCAAATGAAACCGAAGTTCCCGGAATGGAAATCGCCGTGCTGTGTCCGTTTTGAATAAGCAGATAACACATCAGGGCACTGAAAAACAGCTGTCCCAGCATTTTTTGTCTGGCTGTCAGCCCGAGCGAACGCTTGAATACGATTTTGATATAGTCATCCAGAAATCCGATAAGACCAAATCCCAATGTAGCAACAAGCAGCACATAGAAATCTGTATTTTTAACAGCCGAGAACTTCAGAAAAGCCAGCGTGAACGCAAGTAAAATAACAACTCCGCCCATCGTTGGTGTTCCGCTTTTTTTTAAATGGCTCTGAGGTCCATCTTCCCTGACCTGCTGTCCGAATTTCATCCGCCGGAGAAGCGGAATGAGCAGCGGTGCGGCAATCACCGCCAAAATAAATGAAACGCCGATTGTTAACAGTAATACCTGAAAATCCATGGGTTCACCCCTCTAGTCTACTCGATTGTGTAATGGTGCTGTCTGCAGTGCTTGAACCGCATCCTCCAGTTTCATGCCTCGTGAGGCTTTAAACAAGACAACGTCTTTAGGATGAAGATTCTCCAGCAGATGACGGATCAATTCGTTTTTACTCTCAAAAGCATGCACAGCTTCAGCTGGCATATGCTTCTTCGCTCCCTCAGCAATGTGCAGGGATAATGGTCCGTATACCAGCACTCTATCCAACTTGTCAGGGGTAATATACGTTCCGATATCATGATGAAGCTCTTCCTCTTGCGGGCCCAATTCCAGCATATCACCCAGTACGGCCACCTTCATCCGATACCCTTTTAATCCTTCTAACACATCTACTGCGGCTTTCATTGAAGTCGGGCTTGCGTTATATGCATCGTTTAAAAGTGTAAGACCGCTAACTGCCTGCGTGACTTCGATACGCATACCTGTCAGTTTCAACTGGGACAGACCTGCCGCCATATTTTCCGGAGTAACTCCGAAATGACGTGCGACAGCCATAGCAGCCAGACAATTGACCACGTTATGTGTGCCGAGCAGCGGTAGTGTATACGCCTGATCTCCAGACTGCTTGGTCGTAAACACCATCCCGTTCTGCGCATTCATAACTCCTGTTGGAAAATCATCATTATCCGTCTGCAGGCCAAACGTAAACCGCTGCATATCCTCAGGCTGCTCCGTTTCAGGTTCTTCGAGCACCTGAGCAATCAAAGGCTCGTCTCCGTTGTAGATGAGTAATCCGCCCGGTTTCATTCCAGCCGCAATTTCAGCTTTCGCCCTTGCAATTTCAAGCCTTGAGCCGAGCTGAAGCAGGTGTGATTCGCCAATATTGGTGATGATTGCTGCATCCGGCTGTGCAATAACAGAGAGATCATGAATTTCGCCGCGGCCGCTCATGCCCATCTCCAGAATGATAATTTCCGTATCCGAAGACATGCTCAGTACAGTTAATGGCAGACCGATATGATTATTGAAGTTGCCCTGCGTCTTATGCACGTTGAATGTCGTTGAGAGAAGGGCATCCACAATATCTTTTGTTGTTGTTTTACCGTTACTGCCTGTAATGCCAACGACAGATGCCTGTGTTTCAGCAAGATATGCCGATGCAAGCGCCTGTAAGGCTGCAAGGGTATCGTCCACCAGAATAACTGCCCCCTGTGGTGGAACACCATGATCCTTTTGCCACATCGCTCCTGCGGCACCCTGCTCCAGACAGGCCTGCACGAATTCATGTCCATCAAAACGTTCACCCACCAAGGGTATAAACAGACTGCCTGCCACCGGTTTACGTGAATCCGTAAATACACCTTCGGCTGTAATCTCGCTATAAACCGCAGCATCACTTAGTGTGCCGCCGCACATGTCGGCGATTTGCGCCAATGTTCGTTTTATCAATTGGATTTGCCCCTTATCGCTTCTTTGGCTATGATCCGATCATCGAAATCCGTTTTGGTCTTTCCGATAATTTGATAGGTCTCATGCCCCTTGCCCGCAATCAATACTACATCGGCTGGGCTTGCCATTTCAATAGCTTCATGAATTGCCTTGCGTCGATCTGCGATCATCGTGTAGCGGTCGGATGGAACAGACTCTTCCAGCAGCCCCTGCTCAATGTCCTTCAAAATCAGATCAGGATTTTCAGTCCGCGGGTTGTCAGAAGTCACCAATACAAAGTCACTGTATTTCGCTGCAATTTTGCCCATCAACGGACGTTTGGTCCGATCCCGGTCCCCGCCGCAGCCGAATACACAGATAACACGGCCCTCTGCAAACTCTTTAACTGTACGCAGCACATTTTCAAGACCATCCGGTGTATGGGCATAATCGACGATAACCGCAAAGGCTTGACCTTCGTTGACCGCTTCTACCCTGCCATCCACGCCCGGTACAGTTTCCAGACTGCGCTTGATTTCTTCCAGCGGAACACCTTCCACAAGCGCTGCCGAGATGGCAGCCATCGCATTGTACACGTTGAACTTGCCCACCATGCGCAGTTCAATGTTTGTGCTGCCCGCAAATGTATCCACATGGAAAGAGGTTCCCTGAGCCGTGATGGAGATACCGGATGCACGTACATCCGCCTGCTCTCCCATGCCGTATGTAATGACCTCGGCAGCCGTTACGGACATAAAATACGCTGCTGCCGGATCATCAGCGTTGATGACTGCATACTTGCGCTCAGAAGCATCTCCCGCATAGCCGTTACCGAGCCGAGCGAAGAACAATCCTTTTGCCCCGCGGTACTCCTCCATCGAATGATGGTAATCCAGATGATCCTGCGTCAGGTTGGTGAATACGGCTGTACGGAAATCCGTACCTTTGACGCGGCCCTGCTCCAGTGCATGCGATGAAACCTCCATCACACAGCAGTCCGTACCAGCCTGGACCATATCATGCAGACTGCGCTGCAGATCAAGCGCTTCTGGTGTTGTCCCCGACATCGGATAAGTACGTCCGTCATAGCGCATCTGAATGGTTCCAATCAGTCCGGTTTTCTGCCCATAGTCGCTCATAATTTTTTCGATCAGATAGGTCGTTGTTGTTTTGCCGTTGGTCCCCGTTACACCGATCATTTTCATTTTGCGGCTTGGCGAGTCAAAAAAGAAGTCAGACAGAACAGCCATTGCAAATCGGCTGTCTTTGACAATCAGCTGTGGTACAGGCAGATCGAGCTGACGCTCCACAACGAGAGCTGCGGCTCCAGCCTGCACTGCTTGATCTGCGTAATCATGTCCATCCACCGTATGTCCCGGAAGACAGATAAACAGATCACCCGGTTTGACCTGCCGGGAATCTGTCTGAAGGTTGTGACATTCTGTATGGGGGTCGCCCACGAGACGGGCGGTAATCAACTTGGATTCAAACTGTTTTAAAAGCACATGAATAACCTCACTTTTCCTAATATACTTCTGTATCTGCAGATTCCTGTATTTTTAATATCGACCATATCACCAAATAATGAAACGCACTCCCCTTGATTTTGTTGCGGTGGAAGTACGAAACCCCATCCCAGTCTTTATTAAACCCTTACTTGAAACCTCTCTTAGACCTCACCTGACACCCTTCTTTAAGAGCCTTCATTCGTGCTTCGTATGATCATGCTCATCCTTCAATACATCGCCCATATAAATGCGTATGGTTGAGCCCTGATCTACTCTTGCTCCCGGTTTAGGTGCCTGGTTTATAACATATTTACCGCTGCCGGACTTCGCCAGCATAAAATTCATATTCAGATCCTCGTACAGATCTTCCACGGTAGCCCCCGTAAGATCAGGAACCGTCACAATTTTAGTTTCACCGTATTTGTACTCTTTGGTGAGCTGATCCTTGCGTACAGGCACATTCATATAATGCAGAGAGTCCTCAAGAATGTTTTGTACAATCGGAGCCGCAACCACGCCTCCAAACTGAATCCCTTTCGGATTATCAACCGCTGTATACACTACAATCTGTGGATCATCAGCCGGAGCAAATCCGATAAAAGATACAATATGCTCGGTTGAAGAATAACGTCCGTTAATCACCTTTTGGGCTGTACCTGTTTTCCCTCCAACCCGGTATCCATCAATAAACGCCGGGCGGCCTGTACCTTTGGCAACGACGCTTTCGAGCGCTTCTCGCACTTGTTTGGACGTATCCTCCGAGATCACCTGACGTACCATTTCAGGTTTCACTTCCTCCAGCACCTCGCCCGTTTCGGGGTGTACCCAAGCCTTTGTAACGTAAGGTTTATAGAGTTTTCCACCGTTGATCGCAGCCGATACCGCCGCAACCTGTTGAATCGGTGTTACGGATACCCCTTGACCGAAGGCCGTTGTGGCAAGTTCAACCGGACCTACATTTGCTAATTTGAAAAGAATGCCGCTCGCTTCTCCGCTGAGATCGATTCCCGTTTTTTTACCAAAACCGAAGTTTTTAATATAGGAGAACAACGATTCTTTGCCCAGCTTCTGTCCCAAAGCAACAAATCCAGGGTTGCAGGAGTTCTCCACTACCTGCAGGAAGGTCTGACTGCCATGTCCACCTTTCTTCCAACAGCGCAGACGTGCACCCCCAACTTCGACAAATCCGGGATCAAAAAATTGATCCTGCTTCAGATTTACCTTTTTCTCTTCCAGTGCAGCAGCCAGCGTAATAATTTTGAAGGTCGAACCCGGTTCATACGTCATCCATATGGGCAGATTCCGGTTATAAATTTCAGCCGGGTACTGCTGGTAGTCTGCCGGTTCGTATCCTGGTCTGCTGGACATGCCGAGAATTTCGCCCGTTTTGGGGTTCATCGCAATCGCCAGAGCGGAATTGGCTTGGAACTTAACCATAGCCTGATCCAGTTCCCGTTCCATAATCGACTGAATAGATTTATCAATCGTCAACTTGAGGTTAAGTCCGTCTTTCGGTTCCACATACTTCTCGGATGAGCCCGGCATGAGCCTTCCGGCCGCATCGGACAAGTAGGATACGCTGCCATTCAACCCATTCAGCTTGTCGTCATATCTTTTCTCAACACCTGTGAGTCCCTGATTGTCAATCCCGGTAAACCCGAGAATGTGAGCAGCAAGATCGTCATAAGGATAGAACCGCTTGTTATCCTCGGCAACAACGATACCCGGAAGCTTCAAATCACGGATGCGCTGAGCTTTCTCCATCGTAATTTTGCGGCCGCCGGGTTGTAGTCGTACGATCAATTCACGTTTCTTGATGGCTGCCAGCACTTTCTCTTCCGTCATGCCCAGCAGCGGTGCAAGCGACCTGGCCGTTGTCTCCGCTTCCTTGACCTGAGCCGGAATAGCCATAATGGTTGGGGTTGTCACATTGTAGGCCAGAGATGTTCCGTTGCGATCCAGAATCTCTCCCCTTTTGGCTGTGTATGGAATGTTGCGGCGCCAGGATTCCTCCGCTTTTGCCGATAATTCCGGCCCCTCTCCCAACTGTACATAAGCAAGCCTGATAAACAGGGCCGAAAATAACATGACCAGAATGAATAAACTCCACAGCAGCCTGCGCCGCAGATTTACACTTGATCCCTTCACGAAAAGATCCCCCCACTCGTCCCAAAATCATGAACTGTCTCTTCATGAATATTCAGGACAACCGGGGGTTAGAACAAGCTGTCTATGAAGCTTATGGCAGGGAAGCCCCTTCAGTCGATGGTTGATCAGATGTTTCGCTTTGATCGGTCTGCTTCTTGGACTGACTCTGATTCTCGGTACTTCCAGAAGGGTTATCCCCATCCGTTTTCCCTTCATCATCCGTTTTCGCATCCTGAGCCTGCTTTTTATCATCCGGATCAGAAGATTCCGGAGCTTCATCAGCGATACCCGTTACGGCAGCCTTTGCTGTCTGTAATGTCAGCTGCACCGTTCGCTGCTCGCCCGAAATCTGTTCTTTCTGCTTCACAACATATCCCTCACCCTTGACTGTTACGCCTACCTTCATAAGGGAGAGAACCTCTAAAGCATCGCGAAGGGATTCCCCTGTCAAATCAGGCACCTTCATTTTGCTGCTCTCTTCTGTAAGCAGATAGATTCGCTGGCCTGGATTCATCGAAGCCCCCGCCTGTGGATACTGTCGAATCACGTTCTCACCCTGGCCAAGCGTTACATAAGCTATACCCGAATTCAAGAGTTGGCTTCTGGCCTGTTTGGCCGTTTTACCGCTCAAATCTGGAGCTTTAGCCTGCACAACTGGCGTTTCATTTGACTTTTTATCTGCAGTTTTGGCAATATCTTTCGGAATGCCCATATACTGCAGCGTTTGGCTCACAACCTTTTTGAATACCGGTGCGGCTGCGGTGCCGCCTCCGATGTTCGTGCCATCAGGCTGGTCTATCACAATCAGCATGGCAATCTTCGGGTTGTTGACCGGAGCAAATCCAATAAACGAAACGACGTCTTTACTTTTGCTGTACTGGCCGTTGATTACTTTTCTCGCTGTTCCCGTTTTGCCCGCAACGCGGTATCCCTCGATATAGGCATTGCGTCCAGTACCTCTAGTTTGATCCGCAACTACCTGTTCCAGATAACCGCTAACCAATTTGGCAGAATCTTTCGAAATGACCTGCCGAATGACTTTGGGTTTGATCACTTCAGTGGAACCGTCATTCGGATTAATAATCTCTTTCACCAGATGAGGCTGCAGTAGTTTCCCGCCATTCGCGACGGCAGAGATGGCAGTCAATTGCTGAATCGGCGTCACCTGAACAAGACCATGACCATATGCTGCAGTAGCAATCTCTGATTTGTAGACCAGAGGTTTAATGGGTGACGCAGCTTCACTTGGCAGATCGATGCCTGTCTTTTTACCAAAACCAAACTCATCGATGTAGTGACGCAGCCGCTCTCCCCCGAGCATGCTGTACCCGAGATTAACAAAGGCAATATTACTGGAGCGTTTCACACCTTCGAGATACGAGATTTGTCCATAGGAATGTCCATTATCACTGATTGTATACCCGCCAATACGCGTTGGTTTGGATACAAACATCGCATTAGGATCGAATAGTTTTTCCTCCACAGCTCCCGCAAGCGTCACAATTTTGAACGTGGAACCCGGTTCATAGATCGATTGCGTTGCATGGTTGATAAAGTTTTTCTGATCCGGTGTGCTCGCATACGTATTGGGATTAAAGGTTGGCCAGTTTGCCATCCCGAGAATCTCCATCGTATTTGGATCGGCTGCAATCACGGTCATACTCAGCGGGTTATATTTCGCAACCGTTTCTTTCATCGCACTCTCAATATACAGCTGGATGGTATCATCAATGGTCAGCTTCAGGTTTTTACCGTTCTTTGGCGGCAGGTAATTATCCTGTGAATCCGGAAGCTTGATGCCTTTAGCATCCTTCTGGTAGTTCAGGAAACCGTCCGTACCTGTGAGTACGTCATTATAGGATACTTCCAGCCCATTGACCGCTTTACCGTCACGGCTCATATAACCGAGCACATGCGAGGCCAGCGTCTGCTCAGGATAAAAACGCTTCGATTCCTGCGTCATAACAATCGCATTTCGTGCCTTATATTCATCTTGTAGTTCTTCACGCAGCTCATTCACTTTCGCTGCAAGTTCAGGACTGATCTTGTACCCTTCACTCCGAACTTCACGCTGCTGAAAAAATTCACCGTCTTTATTCTTAGCTGTGACCAGCACACGCATCTCACTCTCATTTTTGCTCAGCAGCACAGACAGCTTCTTCGTCACCACGTCCTCAATACCCAACTTATTGATTAGGAGCGGGTTCACCGAGACGGTATAAGCCGGAGAATCCACAGCAAGCACATTTCCGTTACGATCGGTAATCGTTCCACGAGCAGCCTTGATGGTTTGTTCCCTTTGGATCAGACCAGCCGCATGTTCCTGCCATTTGTCACCATTAACTACCTGTATGAAAAATATGCGGATTACGAGTACAAGAAAAAAGAGGGTAATACATCCCCCTATTAACAACGTGCGCATCTTTATTCTTTTTACCATCGAAACACCTCTTTATTTGCTGCTTGCCGCATTCGAGGATGATTCAGTACCTGTTGATTTAGTCGTTGATGAGCGTGGTACAAAAATTACATCCTTATCGGAAGATTCAACGTAACCCAGACTTTTTGCGTTCTCGATAACCTGATTATTCAGCGTTTCTTTCTCTACCTGCAAATCGGCAATCATTTTCTGCGCCTCTTTAACATCTGCTATTGTCGACTGAGCCTGTTTATTCAGTTCATAAATATGAGCGTAACGAGACATCAGGGCACCGCCAACAACAATGACAGCGATAAGTGTGATCAGGTATAAAAATTTCTCGCGAGCCGGCAGACCGGTACGTCGCGTCACGACTTTGGTTGTTTCCTTGTAGCGCTGCTGCTGCGCTGCACGTTCCTGGGCTTTAGGTTTGACCGCTAGATTGCCACGTGTGTATGCCATTCGAAGGCTCCTCCTCCACTTTTGTTCTACAATTTCTCAGCTACGCGCAGCTTTGCTGAACGCGCCCGAGAGTTCTCGGTCAGTTCCGCTTCTGTTGGAATCAGCGGTTTGCGGTTCACAAGACGCAAGGTCCCTTTACCACCGCATACACACAACGGAAAGTCAGGTGGACATGTACATTTTTCAAGATAGCTGCTGAAGATGTGTTTACATATCCGATCCTCAAGGGAGTGGAAGGTAATCACAGATACGCGCCCCCCTGGCGCAAGACAACGAACAGCTTGATGCAGCCCTTCTTCAAAAGCACCCAGTTCATCATTAACGGCAATACGCAGTGCCTGAAAGCTTCGCTTGGCAGGGTGTCCACCAGTACGGCGGGCCGCTGCCGGAATGCCTTCCTTGATCAATTCCACAAGCTCACCTGTCGTTTCGATCTCGGATTGACCACGTTTCTCCACAATGACACGAGCAATTCGTCTGGAAAACTTCTCTTCGCCGTAACGATAGAGAATTCGGGCAATCTCTTCTTCCGGCCATTCATTTACAATCTCTTTGGCTGTCAGAAGCGCATCCTGATCCATGCGCATATCCAGCGGTGCATCATGATTGTAACTGAACCCGCGTTCCCCTTCATCGAACTGAGGAGAAGAAACACCCAGATCATACAATATACCGTCGACCTGAGGTATGCCATCCTTCATAGGAACTTCAAGGTCTTTGAGGACCTGTTCCAAATCCCTGAAATTGGTTTTCACCAATGTAACCTGGTTTTCATAAGCAGCGAGCTTCTCGCGTGCATTATCCAAAGCCCAATCATCCTGATCGAGTGCGATCAGACGTCCCCCCGGACCCAGCTTGGATGCGATGACGGAGCTGTGTCCCGCGCCTCCTAAAGTGCAGTCCACGTATATACCGTCCTGCCTGATGTTAAGTCCCTCGGTTGCCTCTTCTTTGAGTACGGTTATGTGGTGAAACAACCTGCACCCCTCCTTACGTTATAAGTCAAAATTAAAATCGACCAGCTTTTCGGCAATGTCGTTGAATGCTTCCTCGGATTGATTGAAATAACTCTCCCATATGTCTTTGCTCCAAATCTCCACCCGGTTCGACACACCAAGAACAACACAATCCTTGTCCATTTTGGCATACTCTCTCAAGCTGCCCGGCAGATTTACCCTGCCCTGTTTATCCAATTCACATTCAGTCGCACCCGAGAAGAAAAAACGGGTAAACGCACGTGCATCGGATTTCATAAGCGGCAGTGCTTTGAGCTTCTGTTCCATGATCCCCCACTCCTCCATGGGATACACGAAAAGACACTGGTCCAAACCTCGCGTGACAACGAAAGAGGGCCCCAGAGATTCGCGGAATTTAGCCGGAATAATGACTCGGCCTTTATCATCAATGCTATGTTGAAACTCGCCCATAAACATTGGTCCACTCACTCCTCACCCATTTCCCCCACTTTGCCCCACTTTCCACCACCTAAGCATAATAGATTCGGTTAAAAAAATCAAAACCCTTCTTGACATTACTGTTTTTTTATTTGATTCCACCCAAAAAAACGTCTCCGATCCTGTCATTCAGGATTAGAGACGCTTCCCGGTTACGGGCAATCGTATGTGCACCCGTACATGAGCCATATCATCAATACACCATTTTATATCTTTTGAAACGGTTTATCTGCTTGTAAATGTTGGATATCGCTTTAGAATTTCCAGCTGTCCAGGTACTTCTCCTGTTCAGCAGACAATGAATCAATCGTGATATCCAGGCTTTCCAGCTTGTAACTTGCCACCTGCTGGTCAATCTCTAATGGAACGTTAACTACGTTTTTCCCAAGGGTTTCATAGTTTTCACTAACATAACGCAGACCAAGGGCTTGAAGTGCAAATGTAGTGTCCATAATTTCGGCCGGGTGCCCATCCGCAGCTCCCAGATTTACCAAACGACCCTCTGCGAGAAGATACATTTTACGACCATCTTTGAAACGATATTCCTCAATATTACGACGAACCGTACGAATAGACTCAGAGCGTTTCGCGAGTTCCGGTTTGTTAACCTCAACATCAAAGTGACCTGCGTTACTCAAAACAGCTCCGTCCTTCATAACATCGTAATGCTCTCCAGTAATAACATCCTTGTTACCTGTCACCGCGATAAAGAAGTCCCCAATCTTTGCGGCTTCGACCATCGTCATCACGCGGAAACCATCCATATGAGCTTCCACCGCTTTGATCGGATCGATTTCAGTTACAATAACGTTGGCGCCCAAACCTTTCGCACGCATAGCCACGCCTTTACCGCACCAGCCATACCCGGCTACGACAACATTTTTACCTGCTACTACCAGATTTGTTGTCCGAATGATACCGTCGAAGGCAGACTGCCCTGTGCCGTAACGATTATCAAACAGGTATTTGCAATATGCGTCATTGACCGCAACCATCGGAAATTTCAGCTGTCCTTCTTTCGCCAAAGCTTTCAACCGAATGATGCCTGTTGTCGTTTCTTCTGCGCCTCCGCGAATGGTGGACGCAAGGTCAGGACGCTCGGAAGCAATAATGGTTGCAAAATCCCCACCGTCATCGATGATGAGATCCGGTTTCACTTCCAGAGCACGAAGCTGAAGAGCTTTAAATTCAGCTGGTTCGGGATTATATTTCGCATAAACGGTAACGCCGTCTTCTACCAAAGCAGCACATACATCGTCTTGAGTGGACAGCGGATTGCTGTGCGTAATGGTCACTTCAGCTCCGCCAGCCTGAATCACTTTTGCCAGATAGGCTGTTTTTGCTTCCAGATGGAGGCAAATTGCCACTTTCAGACCTTTAAAAGGCAGATCCTGTTCAAATTGACGTCGAATTCGGTTCAACACCGGCATATGCGCCTCGACCCAATCAATTTTCAAATGTCCTTCTGAAGCAAGACCCATATCTTGAACGATACTGTTCTGCAGTGCAGATGTGGTCACACTATCTCCTCCTCATATGTGTTCCTTCTATTATAAAGACCATATTATCAAGATACATATAAAGATCAATAGTATCAAGATGCTTACACTGTAATGACTTTGTGTTGTCCCTGGAATGCAGCTGATGACTTAATCAATTCCTCAATCCAGTCGGTTCCATAACGATTCAGGTAAAAGAGTGCATTATGTACTCGTTCCTGCGGTTTGCCCATGGGGAACAGAGCGTTCTGGATACCGTTCCAATGCGTTAAGCTCACTTGATGTTTATCTTCGATAGCTTTGCGAGTCTGCCGCTCCAGATATTGAATTTGTTCATTTATTTTTTCCAGGTTGGTTTCACCGATCCGGCTCAGCCCGGGATGCACTGCAGCAACCTGGTCCAGCAGCGGACGGTACAAGTCCGTAAACTGCTCACGAATTTGTTTGAACTCCTCATCGACCTGGAACGTTTCCTGCTGTGCCAGCCACTGTTCCTTCCTTTCTTCCAGTTGATGCTGCACATCCTGGAAAGAAAGTCCGTACTGCTTCATATGTTTGTGATGCACTTCCTCCAGTATCGTGAAGGATAGGCGCGGCAGTAATATCGGCATTTGCAGCCCAAATGTTCGGAATGCTTCACGTGTGAGGCCCCAATATGCAATTTCTCCATGACCTAAAATAACAGCCGCAACTGGCAGCAGCGAATCCTGCATCAATGGGCGTGTGAGCACATTATTGCTAAAACGTTCAGGGTGATCCTGCAGCTCTTGTAACAGCCGCTCTTCCGTAAACGATACAAGCCCTTTGCGATCCTGGTACAAATTATCTTTCAGCGTTAACAGCAAGCGGGTCCCTTCATGAAGATAAAAGAGATTAGCTCCATCTTCGGCTACTTCAGCCGGCATAGCATAACCTGCCCGTTCCACAAGTGACGCTCCATGCAGATAAGCTGTTCGCAGCGAATCATTTTCCCGAATCAAACGCTCGAACACAGGTTTCTCTAATTTGCGCAATTCCGGATCAGCAGCATCCATAAGAACCAGCCCTGTGTTTGCAAATAAAGCAGAGATCATTCGCGCAAACGCATCACTCAGATTAGAGCTGTAATGATGAATTTCCTTGATCTGTCTCATCAAACCCGGCTTGTGAATTGTGTCGGGCAGCAATTGTTCTATTTGCTCCAAAGCCGTCTCCCACTGTTCCCATTTCACCTGTACATGACTTACAGATTCTCTTCCAGTGAAGTGCCCCTGCAGTTTGACTTTCTGGATATTCCCCTTCGAATCAGGCAGATACGTATGATTAACCTCATCCCAGTCATGGTCTTCACCGGCAATCCAAAAGACAGGAATAACCGCACGTTTCAACTGTTGTTCAGCTTCACGTGCAGCGGCAACGACACTTGCCGCCTTGTAAATCACGAACAACGGCCCGGTAAACAAGCCGCTCTGTTGTCCACCAGTAACCACCAGTGCATCCTCTTCAACCAGGCGGGTTATCGAAGCATGAACCTTGTCATGATCGTTAACTCGCTTATTATATATACGCAGATATTCCGTTAGTTCTTGACGGTCAACACGTGTATGCTCCGATTGCTTCAGCCATGCAGCACGCGCGTGGAGGCCATTTTCCCAGCGAATATCATATTCATAAAGGCTTCGCGCAGCATCTTTCGTACAGATGTAATCCTCTGCAAGCTGTGATCCGCTGCGGAGCGCCTCAGTAATCCCATTCATGAGGTCTGCCTCCTATTCTGCTTCAAAGAGCCTTTCTTGATTGTACCGAATTCAATAGCTCTTCGTCAAAGCAAAGTCATAAAATATATGAAAAAACCGCCGATCAAAATCGGCGGTTATGATGTATATAATAGCATATTCGTTTTCGTTACTATTATACGTAAGGTTCCGCAACCCAGTGGCCTTTGGAAATCTCAATCAATTGAGCGTTTTCCAGATTGTAAGGATCGTTCACAGGACCGCCCGCTGCATTTTGAATTGGACCAGATTGTTCTTCTGGCAGCAAAATACGGCGTTTATTTGCTTCCACTTCCGGGTCTGGGACAGGAATAGCAGAAAGCAATGTTTTGGTATACGGATGAACCGGATTGGAGTACAATTCTTCACTTTCAGCCAGTTCTACCACTTTACCCATATACATAACCGCTACACGGTCACTGATATGTTTAACCATGGACAAGTCATGCGCGATAAAGAGATATGTCAAGCCAAGGCGCTGCTGCAGCTCTTCCAGCAGTTTAACAACTTGAGCTTGAATGGAAACGTCAAGTGCAGAAAGCGGCTCATCACAGATGATGAACTTCGGATCAACCGCGAGTGCACGCGCAATTCCGATCCGCTGTCTTTGTCCGCCAGAGAATTCATGCGGATAACGCAGCGCATGACTTGGGTTCAAGCCTACTAGGTCCAGCAGCTCTTCTACCCGTCTTTTACGCTCTTTGGTGCTTGCTGCCAGCCCGTGGATATCCAGAGACTCCCCGATAATATCCATTACGTTAAAACGCGGATTGAGTGAGGCATATGGATCTTGGAAAATCATCTGCATGTCTTTACGCATTTCTTTCATCTTGCGCGGAGACAGCTTGTAGATATCTGTACCATTGAAGTTAACACTTCCACCCGTTGGCTCATAAAGGCGCAAAATGGTGCGACCGGTTGTCGATTTACCACAGCCCGACTCACCTACGACGCCAAGGGTTTCTCCTTCAAAGATGTCAAAGCTTACGTCATTTACAGCTTTGAGGATATTACCTTTGCCAAGGTTAAAGTACTGCTTCAAGTTTTTCACTTGAACCAAAGGTTTATTGCTGCCCTTAACAATACCTGCCGGAGCTGGCTTTTCCTTTTTCGGCTCGTCCAGACGCGGGAGAGCGTTCAGCAATTTGATTGTATACGGATGCTGCGGGTTGCTGAAGATTTCAGCCGTCGTTCCTGTTTCAACAACTTCGCCTTCCTTCATTACAACTACGCGGTCGCACATTCCTGCTACGACACCAAGGTCATGCGTAATCAGCATGATCGATGTGCCAAGCTTTTTCTGCATGTCTTTCATAACATCCAGAATTTGAGCCTGAATGGTAACGTCGAGTGCCGTTGTCGGCTCATCCGCAATCAGCAAAGACGGACGACAAGCAAGTGCAATCGCAATCATCGCACGCTGACGCATACCACCGGAAAACTGGTGCGGGTAATGATTCATACGAATGGCTGCATTTTTAATGCCTACCAGTTCCAACATCTCAAGTGCAGCTTTGTTCGCTGCCTGCTTGGACATATTTTGGTGTTTACGCAGCACTTCTGTAATCTGTTTACCAATTTTAATCGTAGGGTTCAGGGAAGTCATCGGATCTTGGAAGATCATCCCGATATCTTTACCACGAATAGATTCCATTTGTTTATCTGTTTTGTTCAGCAGGTCCTGCCCGTGAAACGTAATATCTCCGCTCTTAACCTTCGAAGGCGGGGAGGGAATCAATTTCATGATGGTTTGGGCGGTAACACTCTTACCACTACCCGATTCACCTACGATCCCCAGCGTTTCTCCTTTGCCAATTTCAAAACTCACATTTTTAACGGCATCAAATTCACCAGAGCGCGTCGAAAACGATACGCTTAAGTCTTTGACTGTTAAAATCGGCTCCATAATCCCACCTCCTGTTTCTATTTACGTAATTTCGGATCAAGTGCGTCGCGCAGTCCATCACCGAGCAAATTAAATGCAAGCATTGTAATAACCATCAAACCAGCAGGGAACCACATCCGCCAAGGATACAGTGTCCAGCCTGTGAGTGCATCGTTGATCATTGATCCAAGGGAAGATCTCGGTGCAGACACACCCAAGCCAAGGAAGCTCAGGAATGCTTCAGCAAAGATCGCATTTGGAATGGACAACGTCAGCGTAACGATGATCGGGCCGACTGCATTTGGCAGCAGGTGACGGAACAGCTGACGTCCAGTACTTGCACCCATCGAACGAGCGGCAAGAATAAAGTCTCTATTTTTGAGCTGCATAATCTCACCACGTACAATCCAGGACATGCTGATCCAGCCTGTAATGGTGAGTGCAATAATAATCGTTGTAAGACTTGGTTCCAGAACAACCAGAAGCAGGATAACAACGAGCATGTAAGGCAGGGAGTACAAAATCTCGGAGAACTTGTTCATGATTCCGTCAACTCGTCCACCATAGTAACCCATGATCGCACCATAGATAACCCCGATTACAAGGTCAATCAATGCAGCAGCCAGACCTACCGTCAAGGATACACGAGCGCCGACCCATGTTCTTACCCATACATCACGACCCAAGTCGTCCGTACCAAACCAGTGTTCCGCACTTGGCGCAGCGTTCGCATTAAGCAGATCATTGGAATAATAATTATATTTTGTAAATAAAGAAGTTGGACCAATCAAAGCAAAGAGTACAACAAGCACCAGAACACCGAGACTAATCATCGCAGCTTTGTTGGTTGCCAGTCTGTACATCGCGTCTCTAAAAAGGGATATACTTTCTTTCGGCTTTACCGCTGCCTGACTGTTCAGGTCAGTGTTCGCCGTTCCATTATTGTTATTATTCGTGCCAGACAACGTTATGCCCCCTTCCGGCTTTCCAGCTTAATTCTAGGATCAATCAATACGTAAGCGATATCTGTAAGGAAACGTGCCAACATCAAGAGAATACCGTAGAAAATCGTAATCCCCATAATCATTGTGTAGTCACGGTTCGTGATACTTTCGACAAACACTTTACCAATACCACCGATGTTAAAGATCTGTTCAATAACGACTGAACCCGTAATGACATTGGCGGTCATTGGACCCACATACGTGACAACCGGCAAAATACCGTTCCGTACAACGTGCTTAAACATGATGGCAGGCCATTTCAAACCTTTAGCTTTCGCCGTTTTGATATAGTCTGCATGTAAAACTTCCAGCATGCTTGAACGCGTTAGACGTGCGATAAAGGCAATCGGTGATGCGGATAGAGCCGCAACAGGAAGCACATAGTCAAGTGGTCCATCAAAGCCCATAACGTTAAACCACCCGAGTTTGAACGCAAACACATACTGTAATAAGGAAGCCAGCAAGAAACTTGGTACGGCGATCCCGATGACAGCAAGCACCATCGTGACATCATCGATCAGTTTTCGATGGTATACCGCAGCAAGCAGTCCCAGCAGTACCCCCACAATAATGGAGATAATGATTGCAAAAATACCAATCTTCAGGGAAGCCGTAAATGTTTTCACAATCATGTCTGTGACACCTTGGTTGAGATAGTTCATCGAAACTCCGAAGTCACCTTGTACAATATCGCCAATGTATTTGAAATATTGCACATACATCGGTTTGTCCAGACCGTATTTTTCTTCGAGTAGAGCCCGGATTTCAGGTGATACTCTCTTCTCCGATGTAAAAGGGTCACCAGGAATGGCCTTCATCAAGAAGAAGGTCATCGATGCGAGTATGAAAAGCGATAGCAGCATAAATAGCAGTTTTTTCAAAACGTACTTTAACAACCCTTGCACACCTCCACAAACAATATTTTGTATACAAATCGATTGTAGAATTAGACAGCAATAAAGTCCAATCCATTTATCGGAAATTTCAAGAATTATAAGGAAAATCAGTGCACATACAAAAAAATCGGGATATATATGGAATTCCACATATATATCCCGAAGTAATCATATTAGACTTCAGAACAACTTACTTCTCTTCCAGATATGCGCGAGTGAAGTCAATTGCTCCACTGAAATCAAGTTGTACGCCTTTCAGGTAAGGCTTAGTCAAAGATACGTTCGTGTAGTAGTAAATTGGCAGTACGCCCATTTCATCTTGAACCAGAACTTTTTCAGCGTCAGCAAAAGCAGCCATACGTTTAGCAACATCAGTTGTTTTTACAGTATCTTCGAGATCTTTATCGTACTGTGCATTGCTGAATTTGGAGTCATTGTTTGTGTTGCCAGTTTTCCACATTTCCAAGAAGTTGAACGGATCGTTGTAGTCAGCAGACCAACCCGCACGAGCGATTTGGAAGTTTTGTTTTTGACGGTTATCCAAGAAAACTTTCCACTCTTGGTTTTCTGTTTTCACATCTACACCAAGGTTCTTTTTCCACATATCAGCAATAGCGAGTGCAATTTTCGCGTGACCGTCACTAGTGTTATAGATCAACGTAATTGCAGGAAGAGTAGTGTAACCTTCTTCTTTCATACCTTCAGCAAGCAATGCTTTAGCTTCGTCTACGTTTTCAGTGAAGTAATCATCTTTATGTTCTGTACGGAATTCTTCTTTTTCACCACGGATACCTGGAGGTACAAAACCGAATGCCGGAATTTGTCCGCCTTGTGTTACTTTATCAACGATCAGTTGACGTTGAATAGACATTGCAAATGCTTTACGGATTTTAGCGTTATTGAATGGTGCTTCATTTACGTTAAACTGGTAGTAGTACGTACTTGCAATACCAGTAGCTTTGAACTCATTTGGAAGTTCAGCTTTCAAAGAAGGGATTTGGTCAGACGGGATTTCACCGTTAGGTGCACCAGTGTAGTCCAATTGTCCTGATTTGTAAGCCTGCAGCTCGGAAGCACTGCTGTTTGTCAGAGACATATTAATTTCACTCAATTTGATATCAGAAGCTGCATGGTAGCCTTCATTTTTCTTCACGACAATTTTTTGACCTTTAGCGTATTGATCCATTACGAATGGTCCGTTAACGATCATGTTTTTGTAGTCAGCGAAGAATTTGTCATTTGTATCAGCAGACTTGTGTACTGGATAGTACGTATAGAATGCTGTAAGACCCAAGAAGTAAGGAGTTGGATTTTCCAACGTTACTTCAAGTGTGTGCTCGTCCGTTGCTTTCACACCCACTTGGGAGAAATCAGTAATTTTAGTACCTTTGAACTTCTTATCTTTGCTCATGTTGAAGCCTTCAGCGCCTTTGATGTAGTACAATTGGTATGCATAAGGAGAAGCTGTTTCCGGTTTCAATGCACGTTCCCAAGAACGAACGAAATCTTCAGCTGTTACAGGATCACCGTTGCTCCATTTCGCTTCTGGATTCAGGTTGAATACATATTTCAAACCATCTTCAGAAATATCCCATTTTGTAGCAACACCTGGAGCTTCTTTACCGTTTTCATCGATGCGTACCAGACCTTCATACAAAAATTTCAAAACCGTGTTCGTTTGGCTGTCTTTTGCTTGAGCCGGGTCAAACGTAGGAGGTTCAGCTGACAAGTTAATTTTCAGAACTTGATCTTTGGCAAGACCTTTTTCTCCGCTTGCAGAATTGTTATCTGTTGTGGTACCTGTGCCTTCATTTTTCGATCCGCACGCTGCAAGTACGGTACCGAACGCCAAGATCAGCGTCAAAAGGACTAATAGACTTTTCCTTTTCATCTAACTTTTCCCCCTAAATTGATGTGGTTTATGTTTATAGATTATACAACCACCGGTCAAAAAAATCTACATTACTTTTTCAGAAAGTAATGTTTTTTTCAGTTTTCGACAAAATCGACACAACATTTAGGCTTTTTGCGTTATGTAACCTCACATTTGATTCATAATGTATCTAAATAATCCAAATAAAGTAAACAAAATATATCCAAAGCTCATAATAACGAATGACATGCGCCATACGGCCCGGAACATTCTACCCCCATTAACCTTTCCTTTTAGTCGATTTTGCGCACCTCCTATAAATCCTAGCGCTATTAGTATGAGTATTAATGTCAGATAAAAACCAAAATTCGAATCAAATGTTAAGTTGAATAACGCTGACACTGAGAAGATCAGAAAAAATGTGGTAACGTCCATCGCGGTTCGCAGTGCAGCTGATTTCTCTTTCTTCCCTACCACCATGCCCCAATAGACAAGACAAAATGGAAAAAAGGGCAGAATACTCAATACGATGAAAAATTCCATTAACTCACTCCTTCTGATTACATTCCTTGAATGAGATGAAGAAGCATTTCATGTGCAGGTACATTCAGATTGAACTGCTTCGCCATTCTTATGATCGATCCATTAATTGATTCAACCTCTGTCTTGCGTTTATGCAGCACATCTGCAAGCATGGATGAGGTATTGGATGACGTATCATGACAGATTCCCTTGATCTGTTCCCACAAGTCCCCTTCCAGCTGCACGCCCATGGCGCTGTATACCGTTAACGTCTCGTCATACAGCTGACGCATGATGCTGACTCGTTCCATCTTGTGAAGCAATTCACCATTGGGTATTCTCCACACTGCTGTAAGAGGGTTAATGACCGCATTAATCAGCAGTTTTCTGTATACCAGCTTATCGATTTCATTCGACACTGTACAGTCAAATCCTGCCTGCAGCAGTGCCTCAGCTAAAGTAAATATGGATTGTTCGTTTCCAGCTGCTGCTGCCAAAGCTCCGCTCAGACCCAAACGCGTTTCACCCGAACCCGCACGATACACTTGAGCACGGATACGTTTTGCTCCCTCTGTTGTTATTGCGCTGCACAGGAGAGAATGCGGCAGCGCGGCTCGCAGCTTCTCCAGATGCCCCAAGCCATTTTGAAAACAAGCTATTTTTAACGACTGCATACCTTTTAAATTTCGGGTCTGTTCAATAAAACCGTCAATATGAGTTTGCTTCAAAGCAAGCAGTATCCAGTCCCCGGGCTTGCTGTTCCAAGCAGCCGCCAGTTCCGATGCAGGCTGCGCCTGAATGCTTTCCGAACTAATATGTATATCTCTCCCCTTATCTGTAATTACAAACCCTTCCTGCTTAAGCTGCTTCGCCTGTTCGGATGTTCTAGTCCAGAATCGAACACGTTCACCAGCGGCTTGCAGTTTACCTCCAAACAGCAGCCCTAACGAGCCTGCTCCAACAACGTCTATCATCATCTGATGCCCCTACTTCCATTTTGATTACTTCCTCTTATCCTTCCGGTGATCTTCTTCTTCTATAATAGAACAAAATACACACAACTAAAAACCCGTCATACCTGCCGTACGATGACGGAGGTGTGGCGGGCGCATACTACGATTGTTACAATCAGACTCAAATGTTCTATTCAATCCGTTCCAAATTTCCGTTAGCATCCATTTTGAACCTGGTCTTCTGTTCTTCTTCCTCTTCCGATAGAAAGGCAAGCCTGCGTGCCCGATCCATGATCTGGATCAATGCTTTGTAATCATCATTAACCACACGATAATCCGTCTGCACCTCATTCACTTCCTTGGAGAGGCGGTCGTTTTCACAGCGCAGTTCCAGCAGTTCATCTTCTTTTTCCCGGAGTTCTTTCTCCAGCATTTTTAGCTGTCTGCTGCTCTCCTGTACAGTCCCTTTCCACTGACGCAGAAAACGGATCACCGCATCCATGGATAACGATTCATCGGATACGCCATCTGCCTTGTAAACCCCTTCTTCGGTATCCATTGCAGCCAGTGCGGCAACTTGTGGGCCAAGCATCGCCGGTTGTTTTCTGAGATAACTCCGTTTTTGTCTTTGAGCTTTGGCGTTGCTGATCGCCGACTCATACTTTTTACGAACACAGCTGTTCCAGCGGAAACCGCATGCGGCAGAAGTTCTGCCTATTTTTTCGCCCACTTCTTCAAACGCTGCCAGCTGCGTGCTTCCTTCCCTGATATGACGCAATGTAACCTCTGCTAAAATCAAATCGTCCTCTGTGCTCCAAGCATCCTGTCTCACTGCAGTCATGCTATAATACCCTCCTAACACCATCCTGAAATAACCGTCCCCATAACCGGTAACCCGTTATGTGAATTAGGTATAAAAATTTGCTTTACTCATTCTTATGCCTCTCATAGAGTTCATAGAATTGATTTTCATACTAAAATGTATTTCCACATTCAGGTTCCCTCATACGTAATTGTTATAATTCTGCCTACAATTAATCAGGAAGTCATAAAAAAAGAATTCGCTTTCATACCCAAATTTGTTTACACGTTTTTCCTTTCTCGGTATAATGTTGTGTAGACAATCTATGAACGTACATAGGAGAGGAGGATTTACCGTGGCACGCATGTTTCGGGTACTCGGGTTCTTCACGCTTGCGATTGGCCTGATGGCTTTTGCGGGAGATTTGGTCGAAATGGCCTTACTTTTCTTCCTGCAGACTGCGTTTTTTGTCCTACTGGGATACTTGAAGTTTACGGAACGCACATATGTATTGCTCTTCTGGGGTTATATGATTGTGACGTTCACAGGGTTCAGCTACTGGACTGTATTCGAAATGGGACTGCCGCTCTAATCCGCCAGCAGCATCAAAGCAATCCGGCTATAGTCGGGTTGCTTTTTTGTTATTTTCGATTACTTATAAAGATATGGTGTTATGTAACCACTAAGGATATTTTGCGCATCGATTTCATATATTGTCTGAAAGAGTACAAATCTGTATCATCTTTAAAGAATAGAGAAAGGAGCATGCTTGTGAAGTCTCGATATGGCTCAACTGCCATCATATTAATTATCATATTGTTCGTACAGTCTGCATCATCCTATGTCTATGGAGAATCTTCACCGGAGGAGACGCAGGCTATCTTACAAAAAACGTTATCCATCGTTGAGATCGATCATGAAATTGAACGTATCACAGAGAAACAGCAGGAACTGGCCGAACAGCATACGAGTTTATCCGCCCAGCTGCAGCAGCAGGAAAAGGAAATACATATCCAGCAAGACCGGGCCGGAGCTGTTGTAAGATCCTATTACACAGGAGAACGCGACAGCCTGCTCATGACGGTTCTTGGAGCTCGATCATTCAAAGATTTATTTGTGCTGTATGACTATTATCAGATCATCATAGGTAGAGATCAGGCCGTTCTGGACAAGTACCAGACTCGCTACGACCAGCTGCAGCAAACCTCCAGTCAAATTCGCCAAACCTCCATGGAGCTTACGGAGATGAAAAATAACCTGCAAAATCAGCGAGCAAGGGTAGCCTCACTGCAGAAAGAAGTGGATAAACAAATAACCGCCAGCGGTGACGCAGCGGCTATTCAGAAATTAATGAATGAATTAACTTTATATTGGGAAAACATCGGCATATATGAAGTGAAACGTTATTTCAAAGCGCTGGCAGCAGCAATGCAGCAGCTGCCAGATTTTATCCAAAAGCAAAACGGAGCTATATCCACTACAGGAACCACCTATACTATTCGTATTGGCCAGGATGAATTAAATGCGTTTCTACGTTCACAAAATAAAATCTTTGAAGATTTTGCTTTTACTTTTGATCAAGATAAAATCACTGCATCAGGCCAGCGTGATCAGCTGCAGCTGAGCATTGAAGGACATTACACAGTAGAGAATGAACCTCAGAACTCCATTCGCTTCCATGTGGATAAGCTGGTGTTTAACCAGCTCGAACTACCGGATACAACGCGCAGCATGCTGGAGAAGGATTTTGATCTTGGCTTTTATCCGCAGAAAATTTTGTCCTTTGTTAAAGCTACGGATGTTTCGACGGACGAAGGTTTTCTCGAAGTCAAATTGGCTATTTCATTCTAAGGAGTATACGCTTTTTGAATGCTGCTCACATATTGGGCAGCATTTATTTCTCCTGTGAGAACCTGATGTACCTGTTTTTTGAAACGTAAGATTATCACCCTGCTCTCAGCCCACTGCAATGGACTGAAATTTTTAGAGAACCAGGATTGATTTTGAACCGTACCATAATGCCCATCCATATTTTTCGCTTCCTGTTCATTCCACTGCTTCCCTGCTGGCAGGCGTTTGGTTTGTTTATGCCAGTTTCTCTGGACAGCAGCAGCAGTCATTCCCTCGATCCACCGACTTGCCGCATCCACTTCCACAGATCCCGAGGTAATGACCAGACTTCTGGCTTCTACCGCCTGCAGTGATTGGAGAGGAAGAGGTGATTTAAACGTCCCCTGTCCTTCGGCCGTTTCATCTGCTTGAAGTATACGAGACAATGTGGATACGAACATTGGGGTTTTCACCTTGTAATCTGAAGCTGACAGCACAGGATCAGCAGACAATGTCATGATCTGAGGTCGAAGCTCGTTCAGTAGACTAATCCCCTCTTGAAGTTCAATTACCCGTGATGAAGATGATATATTTAATATCTGATCAGGGCTCATGCCTGGCGTTAAATAGTTCATCCATGCACCTGCTCCGTAAATATCATCTATATTTATCGCAATCAGAGGTGTGCCTTCTGTTTGAGACGTCTTGATCAGCTTGGACCATTGATGTCTGGTTTGAGGCAGCCCCTGCACCCCCGCTTTATTGAGTAATGAAGCCGATGCTGCGAATACATAAGGATCAAAATCAAAGGGCAGTCCCCATTGATATCCATTCCATTCTGTCATGCCTCGCAGTTCAGCAGCCGTATCCCCAAGCGACTTGGAAAGTGTAGTTCCATTAAGAGGAACCAAATAGCCCTTTCTCGCATAATACTGAACCTGTTCACTATCTAGTAAAATAATATCTCCGTTGTCCCCCAAGGAAAACTCCTCGTCTAATACATCTTTAAACTCTTCCGGCTTCACATTCCGAACATTCACCTCAATATAGCGGGAGGCTGCCACTTCTTTTGCAAGTTTTTGAAATGCGGCAAACTCCTTTTTGGACATAGCCACCACGATATTGAGAGGCGCATGTGTATCTTCGCTGCGGAATGAAGTACCTGGATATGTATCTTTCTCTTGATTTCGTCCCTCATTATGCTGCGAACCTCTAAAATCAAAACTGGGAGAAAGGATCGTTAGCGAAAGCAGCAGCACTGCAAATAAAACAACCTGATGTCTACGCTTCATTCACTCTCCTCCTTCAACTAACTTTCTTCATATTTTCCCGCAGCAATTATTGTAACAAATATATAGTGCTCTTGTCCTACCCTGCCAAAAAACACTTTTCTTGTATTTTGCATATTTAGAGCATATCCAGTTCTGTTTAACAACCGATTATTATTTTTTCAGCAAAAAAAAGCCGACTTTTGGAGTCGGCTGGTTCAGAACATTTTCCGGGAAATAAATCCAACTTAGGACCGTTAAAAGCTTATCATAATAAGTCTGCTGCCAGCTGTGCCAGCTTGGAACGCTCCCCTTTTTCGAGCATAATGTGTCCACTGATTCCTTCTTGCTTGAAGCGCTCCACAATATATGTCAGTCCGTTGCTTGCGGAGTCGAGATAAGGATGGTCAATCTGTTCGGGGTCACCCATCAAAATAATTTTACTACCTTCCCCTACACGGGATACGATCGTTTTAACCTCGTGACGAGACAGGTTCTGGGCTTCATCGATAATGATAAATTGGCCCGGAATGGATCTTCCACGGATATATGTCAGTGCTTCTACCTGAATACTGCCTAGGCCCATTAGTATTTTATCAATATCTCCAGCTTTTTTCGTATCAAATAAAAACTCAAGATTATCATAGATCGGCTGCATCCAGGGACGGAGCTTCTCCTCCTTCTCTCCTGGCAGATACCCGATATCCTTGCCCATCGGCACAACAGGCCGAGCAATCAGCAGCTTTTTGTATTTGTGATCATCCTCCACTTTTAACAATCCTGCCGCTAATGCCAGAAGCGTTTTTCCCGTACCCGCCTTGCCTGTAATCGTTACAAGCGGAATATCGTCATTCAGCAAAAGTTCCAGCGCCATCCGCTGTTGTGCATTACGGGCGCTTATGCCCCAGACATTATCGTTGCTCAGAAACAGCGGCTCAAGCTTCGTGGCTTCCGTATTCACTTTAAGCAAAGCGGATTTGTTCGTGCCCATCTCATCCTTCAAAATGACAAACTCATTCGGGTAGAGGGAATAAGACAGCTGTAACGGTTTGATTGGTAAGAAACGATATGTGTAAAACTCATCAATCACTGACGGGTGAACTTTCAGCGCCGTATAACCTGGATACATCTCGCTGAGTCCTGCCGTGCGATCCGATAAGTAATCCTGCGTAAACAGTCCGAGTACGTCCGCTTTAATTCGTACCAGAACATCCTTGCTGACAAGAACGACCTGCCGTTCTACCACTTCTTTTTCATTCTCTTCAATCTGATAATTCAGCGCGACGGCCAAGATTCGATTGTCATTGGACACTTCCCCGAACATTTCCTGAACTTTCACAAAGCTGCGGTGATTAAGCTCAACTTTTAGATTGCCTCCATTCGCAAGAGGTACACCGCTGTGCAGATGGCCTAGTTCTCTAAGTCCATCCAGCAGCCTGGACACATTGCGTGCATTACGGCCGATCTCATCGGCATTTCTTTTTTTGGAGTCAATCTCCTCCAGTACAACCGCGGGAATGATTACCTCATGTTCTTCAAAGGCAAATATGGCATTGGGGTCATGCAGAAGCACGTTGGTATCCAATACAAAAATCTTTTTCATTCAATCCCCTCCAAAGCGGCGTCGTTAAAGGCATGGGCTGGAACGTGTTCTCGGGATGGAAGAAGGTGCTCCGTGCGAGCCTTCCGTTTCCCTTCAATCCCGAGTTCATCTTGATCGTGTGAACTTCAGCAGCGGCATGGACAATCATGCTCCCATACATAAATGTATTCGACTAGGGCAAAATAATTGTCAACCATTCTGAAAAACTCCAAGAAAGGATGAACATTTATGAAAATGGGGATATGCACGCTGCTTCTAATCTGTGTACTTACAGGCTGTAATACTTCTACACGTAATGCCTCACAGGAGCCGCATCAAATGCATCCAAGAAGTTACGGAGGAAATATAACAACACAGCAGGAAGATCAAATAAATCCTTCTCGTCTGGACAGCTTTAATGAAAATACAGGTGAAGTTCACGATCTTAATGTCGCCGAGGATTCCGGAACAGGCCCAATGAGCAATGAAAAACGAGTGAGTCATCTTAAAGCCCTAGCCAAGCAAGTTGAAGGAGTACAGGATGCCAATTGTGTCATACTCGGAAATACAGCTGTCGTAGGCATCGATGTTGATGGTGATCTCGAACGAGCACGTGTTGGCACGATTAAATATGCAGTTGCAGAAGCGCTGCGTAAAGACCCTGAAGGTGTAGATTCTATCGTAACCGCTGATGCGGATGTCTCCGAACGAATTAAAGAGATTGGTGAACATATCCGCAAAGGACATCCGATTTCAGGTTTCGCTTCAGAACTGGCCGATATGGTAGGCAGAATCATTCCGCAGCTTCCAAAAGACGTCAAAGTTCGTCAAAACCCCGATGAACCTGCACAGGACCAATACATGCAGCAGCACACATCAGAAAAAAGACAACAAAAAGCCCAGTGATCTCTCACTAGGCTTTTTTCATGGCTGCAAAGACCTGCTCATCAAGCTTCTCCGCAGCACGCTGATCATATATTTTGACAAATTGAGGCACAGAGGACAGCTGAGCCCCATAAAAAAGGGCATTCCTCACCGCTTCAATCGTAATGTCGAAACAGCACATATTAAAAGGCACACCCTGCAGCGGATCCTGCCGTACCGAAGCACGTCCATTGACTGCATACACCATTTCTTCGCCAAATACGGTAATCGTAATGAGCGGATTGTGCATCATGTTACTGACGAGACGGGATCGATGATCAATCGCCAAACGGAAAGTAGACGCATTTTCAGCATAGATCCAGGAGATCGCTGTTGAAGTTGGCCCTCCAGATTCTGCATCAATGGTGTTCAGAAGCACAAAGGTCTCGTCTTTGAACTGCTGTAAAAGAGTTTCTGTTAATTGTGTGACGGCTTCGGACATTCAACCAGCCCCCTGACCTTCTTTATGCCATTCTGTTCTTGATTGATGCCATTATAACATACTGTGATCTGCGCTTCCAATCCCCCAAAGATGCTTCTATTGTGCTGGTGACGCGGCAGGCACTTTGCCTGCAAGCGTGTCTTGGAGTGCCTGCTTGGCATTTGCAAGTTCGGTCTCATTAATATATACATAAGGACTTCTCCACTCGCCAGTAACGGGAGTAAAGTGTACATCCGATGTTGAGATGTTCCAATAGGTAGATATAAAGTTTTTCATCTGCTCGGATTCCACATCTGTTGTCATGTTTTTATCTACCGCGCTGATCACTTTCCCGATCTTGGTTATTCCCCCAAGCGATTTCATCTGATCCAGCATGGCATTCATCACCTGATTCTGCCGCTTGTTTCGATCAAAATCATTCGACTCCGCCGTTTTCGGTTTACAATTGGACTTCCGATAGCGAACAAAATCAAGTGCCTCTTTCCCATCCAGCCGCTGCGGTCCTGCTTTCAGATTGATGTCCGTGTTGTCGGCTGTATCGCGGTAACACATATTTTTATCCACCGTGACATCCACTCCGCCCACGGCATTCACCGCATCACGAAAAGCCTGAAAATTCAGTACAGTTGTATAGTTAATATCCACGCCCAAGTATTTGCCCATCATGTCCTTCATCTGGTCCTCTGCCTTTTTGCCAGAGGTCTTCTCCTGCGTTTTAAATCTTGGATAATACGCATTGAGTTTGTTGGACTTGTAACCATCAAGCTGAATACGTGTGTCGCGCGGCAATGATACTACCGTTGCTGTCTTCGTATTTGGGTTCAGTGCAGCCACCATCACAACATCTGATAGAAACGTACCTGTTTCCGGACGATTATCGGTGCCCAGCAGCAGCATCGTAAGTGGTTTTGTCGTCGCTGACATCCCTGGAGGAACCGGTTTATCGATTCCCGTGTTTGCGACCTGATTATAAATCCAGTACAAGTACCCCGCACCCGTCAAAATGCCAATTACCATTAAACTGAGAAACACCCTGACGAATCCACGCATACGCTTCTTCTTCTTCGGCGGCTTCCCATTACTGCTTTTCTTCCCTGAAGTGCCGGATGAATTCGGAGCTTGTCTCCGTGGAGGAAGTCCGTTTGAATTTGCGTTCATAAGCTCAACACCTTTATCACATCTGTTTTGGTCTATATAAAACACAACCGCTTTCCCTAGGGAAAACGGATGTGTTCATGCATAGACAGCATTTATGAATTTCGAGCGGCAGCTTCCGCTTTTTTCTTCTGACGACCTTCAACGAAATAACGCACGCGCACTAACAGCATCAGTCCTACAGCTACCAGCAGACATTGAATGATAGGCAGCTTGTCGATCTGAAAAATAAGAAGCATGAACGTGCCCATCGCCATCAATATATACAGCACAATTTCCTTACCAAGGGGCAGTTTCTGACGAACCCGAAAGACCTTATTATACACGTAAGTAATCAGCACAAAGATGACGATATAGGCGATGATCGGGTGTGATGCAAACCATGCTTGCATGTTAAGGCATCTCCTTTCATGATCATGCTGTACAAAAATCAATTCATTGATTGGACCTCACTGCTGCGCCATGAGATTCTTCGTCGCTCGTTCGACCGTTCCGGGTTCGGATCGTTCTTTCGATCGCTGTTGTCCCCGAATTTCTTTGAACACTCTATCAAGTGTTGAAATTAGGTGACAAAGGCGAGCGCTTCGCTTCTTCAGAATCGATTCCGCTCCCTCCACTACCTGTGGCGAAAGGCAGGAATCATTCAATCGTACAATGATGTCCCCTCAAACATTGACTTTTGTACCTCTTAGGGTAGTGGGTATTACGCGTTATTTTGAGCCATTTTGCGTTGTTTTTCTGCACGCTCACGCTCGGATTTGTTCAGGATCTTCTTACGAAGACGAATGGATTTCGGCGTGATTTCGCAGTACTCATCATCATTCAAATATTCAAGCGCCTGTTCCAAAGAAAAGATAATCGGAGTTTTAATTTTAACCGTATCATCTTTACCTGAAGAACGGACGTTAGTCAGTTGTTTTTCTTTGCAGATGTTAACAACGATATCATTGTCACGTGTATGCTCACCAACAATCATACCTTCGTAAATTTCTGTTCCTGGCTCAAGGAAGAGCGTACCACGATCTTCAACACCCATCATTCCGTAGAATGTAGATGTACCTGTTTCAGTTGAGATCAGTACACCTTGGTGACGTCCACCCACTTGACCGGATACGACTGGAGCGTAGCTGTCAAATGCATGGTTCATTACCCCATAACCACGAGTCAACGTCAGGAAGTTGGTGCTGTATCCAATCAGACCACGTGCAGGAATCAGGAATTCCAGACGGACTTGACCGCTGCCATTGTTGACCATGTTAACCATCTCTGCTTTACGTGCGCCCAGGCTCTCCATTACGGAACCCATGCTTTCTTCAGGGATATCAATCAACAAGCGCTCAACTGGCTCCATTTTCTTACCATCAATTTCTTTGATGATAACTTCTGGTTTGGATACTTGAAGCTCATATCCTTCACGACGCATATTTTCAATCAGGATACCGAGGTGAAGCTCACCACGTCCGGAAACGATAAATGCGTCAGGGCTCTCTGTTTCTTCAACACGAAGGGATACGTCAGTTTCCAATTCTTTCAACAAACGCTCGCGCAGTTTACGGGATGTTACCCATTTACCTTCGCGGCCCGCGAATGGACTGTTGTTTACGAGGAATGTCATCTGCAGTGTTGGCTCATCAATTTTCAGGACTGGCAGAGCTTCAGGATTATTAGGATCAGCGATCGTTTCACCGATATTGATGTCTTTAATACCAGCAATTGCAACGATATCGCCAGCTCCGGCTTGTTCGGTCTCGACACGTTTCAGACCTTGGAAACCAAACAGCTTCTCAATACGTGCGGTTTTGCTTTTGCCATCACGCATAATGACGGTAACGGATTGGCCTTGACGAATTACACCACGATTTACACGACCGATTGCGATACGACCGAGGTATTCGTTATAGTCCATCAGGGTAACGAGGAATTGGAGCGGCTCTTCAACATTTTCTGTTGGGTGAGGAATGTGACTTATAATGGTATCATAGATCGCCATCATGTTGTCATCCTGTTTGGCAGGATCATCTTCCATGCTGGACGTTCCGTTCAATGCAGAAGCATATACAACTGGGAATTCAAGTTGTTGATCGTTGGCACCTAGTTCAATAAACAGGTCAAGTACTTCATCGATAACCTCAGCAGGACGAGCTGCTGGACGGTCAATTTTGTTTACAACAACGATCGGAGTCAGGTTGTGCTCCAATGCTTTACGAAGTACAAACTTGGTTTGCGGCATACAGCCTTCATAAGCATCAACGACGAGCAGCACGCCATCAACCATTTTCATGATCCGTTCCACTTCTCCACCGAAGTCGGCGTGTCCTGGTGTATCCACAATGTTAATCAGGTAGTCTTTATAAGTTATAGCTGTGTTTTTAGCCAAAATCGTAATACCGCGTTCACGCTCCAGATCGTTGGAGTCCATTGCACGCTCCTGTACCGTTTCGTGATCACGGAATGTACCGGATTGTTGGAGCAGCTTGTCGACGAGTGTAGTTTTCCCGTGGTCGACGTGGGCAATAATCGCAATATTGCGAATGTGTTCTCTTGAATGCATGGTTTGTATCCATATCCTTTCCAATTTCAATTCTTATCTACTAAACTTCCCACAAAATCGCAGGTTAACTCACCAAAATAAGCGTCGGTGATAACCCGACGCATGTCTATATCCATTATATTATAGTTTATCATAGGTAAAAATCAAGATATTTCGCTCGCAACTGCACATTTTAGGAGCGGAGATGTTTACCATCCCCTGCCCCGGCCTGTACGTCCTCGGCCAATGAGTAACCAGATTCCCCCCAGAATAAGCAGGACTGCAAGCACATAGATGATACCTGTTTGGAGCAGCGTAAAAGCTAATAATACGATGGATCCTGCCCCGAAGATGAGTGCCGCAGGATAAACGTATTCAGGTTTGTGCCGTTCAACCATGCTGTACCCAATCAGCCCGGCAGCAATACCGAGTAAAAGAACGGGCCACAGATTGCTCATCAGTCCAGCCCCCCCTATGTTCGTTATGCTGAACAGCACACCATACACCGTAAGTATTCCAGCAGGTACTAAAGACCAGGACGGTGTCAATCGTGCATAGAACAGCACATAAAGGGCAATCCCCGGCAGCAGGAGCAGCAGCGGCCAGAAATTTCGGCCAATGAATCCAAACACCCCTAATTTACCAAGTAAAATAACCAAGCCGGCTGCTATAATAAACAATCCGATTGCTTTTTCATTTTTCATCTGTTTCCCCCCTTGTTTTGATTAAACTATGTAATTTTCAAGCTCTGCTGCACTCCAGACTAAAGACATCTTTTAACTGCCAAACAAGCTTCATCTTATGTTTCTAGTGTATCTGATGTTTCCACAAAAAACTATACTTGATGTCGAAAATGAAAGGATCTAAACGGTACTAGAATGAACGCAATTCTCGACAATATTTTGTATTCCCCTAAGTGTCACCAGATATAATTTTATGCAGCAGCATTACTCAAAAAATCCTTTTACATACAAAAAAATAAACGTCCCCACCTATTGGTTTGAACGTTCACTTTAGCCCCTCAGGAACCTTTGTTAAATGTCACCTAGGGATTATTTTTAATACTGCCTTTTTCTTCACGAGTAGTGCCTACGTATTGCGGCGAACAAATCTGTGGGCTCCCCCTGCTGCCATAACCAGACAGGCCATAGCCGCAGGCAGCATCGCATGTGCTTCCGCTGCCATGCCTCCCAACCATTCTCCAAGCTTGGGGTCCTTCATCAACATCTCACCGGCGGTGAAGGCCAGTATACCTGATCCAGCATACACCAGAACAGGAAACCGTTTCAGCAGATCGACAATGATTCCACTTCCCCATACAACGATAGGAATGCTGATCGCAATGCCAATGACAATCAAAGCCAGATCGCCATCCGCTAAAGCCGCTATAGCCAATACATTATCCAGACTCATTACAAAATCGGCAACCAGAATCGTTTGGACCGCTTTCCATGTTGTCGACGCATTGCGAATATGTACTTCATCATCGTTTTGAAGCAGCAGTTTCAGCGCAATCCAGAACAATAAAAGTCCGCCGGCTGCCTGAATGAATGGAATGCCCAGCAGTAATACAGCTGCAAAAGTAAGTACACAGCGTAACAGCACGGCGCCGAATGCGCCCCACCATACGGCCTTTTTACGCTGCGCCGGAGGTAAATCTTTACTCGCCAGTGCAATGACAACCGCGTTATCTCCACTCAGCACCAGATTAATCATTAAAATTTGTGTTAACAGCCACAGTGTATCCATGTTCTCATCCCCCCACTCTAACTTGTATGTAAGAGATGTACATGCTATTCTTAGTGATCGAAGAATATATAGGGAGTGACATATCGCCATGGAGCTGTTTAGTCCTGCATTCTGGCTGGCTTTGTTGAACGTTGTCTTTATTGATCTCATCCTGGCTGGCGACAATGCGATCGTTATTGGTCTTGCAGCCAGAAATTTGCACCCTTCCGTACAAAAAAAAGCCATTCTGTACGGCACGGGCGGTGCCCTTCTCATTCGAATTGCGGCTACCGTCGTTGTATTATGGCTGCTCAAAGTACCTTGGCTTCTGCTCGTGGGGGGCTGCTTCTCATCTGGATTGCCTACAAACTGCTGGCGGATCAGGGGGATGAGCACGACGACATTCAGGCAGGAACCTCACTCTGGACCGCTGTCCGTACGATTATCATCGCGGATGCGGCCATGGGGCTCGATAACGTGATTGCCGTTGCTGGGGCTGCCCAGCAGCATCTGGTTCTTGTCATCCTCGGATTGTTGATCAGTGTTCCCATTATCGTTTGGGGCAGCACCTTGTTTATCAAATTGATTAATCGCTTTCCCTGGATCATCTATGTTGGCGCGATCGTACTAGGTTATACCGCCTCAAATATGATTACGGAAGAGAAACGAATCATGCCGTTTTTCACCGAGCATCCTGTACTGCGCATCCTGTTTATCGTTTTGGTTATTGGCGGCGTAGTGTTTGCCGGTTACCGCAAACGTACTTCAAGCAGTAAAGCTCGACATGAACGACAGCGCTCCTATTCCTAAGACAAGCTTGGGATGCAGCTTATCTAAACATTTGAAATATCCAGACAAAACAAAACAGGACGGACCGATGATTTCATCGGTCCGTCCTGTTTTTGTGTTTTATTAACATTTCATTTGTTATGTCTACCTGCGATACCGCAGTTTAGAACCAGTCGTCCTTGATCCCACTTTCCTCCGATTGTCCCGCCAGTATGGAAGTCTCTCCAGCATGCAGGGTGATTGTTTCGGTCTGTTCTACCGCCTTCTTCAGCCATTCCGGCAGCTGACTCATCGTCGCTTCAATTTTGTCCACGATCCGAAGATTCGGATTGGTCGATGGGGATTTGGGAACAAACAATGTACAGCAATCTTCATAAGGCAGAATGGAAATATCATACGTACCAATTTGTTTGGAAAGTGAGATAATTTCCTGCTTGTCCATCATGACCAGTGGTCTGAGGATCGGCAGGTCCGTGGCCCTTCCGATGACGTTCATGCTTGGAAGGGTCTGGCTCGCGACCTGGCCCAGACTATCTCCGGTGATCAGCGCAAGAGCACGTTCGCGTTCTGCCAATAGGGTCGCAATTCGCAGCATGGAACGCCTCATTAGAGTAATGATGAGATTATCCTGCCCGAGCTGCGTGAATGCTGTCTGAATCTCCGTAAACGGAACAAGATGTAATTTGATTGTACCCGCATGATCTGCAAGAGCACGAGCCAAATCAATCACCTTTTCCTTCGCCCGCTGGCTTGTAAATGGATAACTGTAGAAATGCACACACTCTACTTCCAGTCCACGGCGCATAGAGGACCAGGCCGCTACAGGACTGTCTATGCCGCCAGAAAGAAGAACCATAGCTTTGCCATTCGTTCCGAGCGGGAATCCGCCTGCGGCAGGAATAACTTCACTGAAAATATACGTGCCCTGTTCGCGGATTTCTACGCGCAGTTCGATATCCGGATTACGTACATCCACCTTCAGCTGCTGAAACTTGCGCAGGATGGGTGAACCGACCATATGATTGGTTTCATGAGAAGAATGGGGGAATGCCTTCCATACCCGCCGTGCATTCACCTTAAAGGTTGTGACTTCCCCGAATTCTTCAGCACGTTCATCCATGAACGCAACCGCCGTTTGTACAATCTCGTCTATTTCGGACGGCGTGACTTTAACGGGACTAATTGACATCACACCAAATACACGCTTTAACACGGGAATGAGCTTGGTATGAGATTCGCCGCCCAGATCCACATATACCCGGCCATATTCTTTACGCAGGCTTGCTCCTGGAAAAGGTTTAAGCAGCGCTTTTACTTGAGTGATTATCGTTTTTTCAAAACGTGAACGGTTTTTCCCTTTTAACATAAACTCTCCAAAACGGAGAAGCAGCATATCATAATTCAACATTTAATTTACATCCGCCTTTCGAGTGGCCGCAGCTGAGCCACCATCTGATGCAGCGCCTTTTCCAGCACAGCTGCATCCTCTTCAGTATGTTCATCACCGAAACTAATGCGCAGTCCTCCAGCAGCGCAGGCTGCATCTCTTCCCATGGCAAGCAGCACCCGACTTGGCTCTGCCGAACGCGAGGAGCATGCGGACTGGGTCGACACCGTGCATCCAAGCTGTTCCAGTGTATGCAGTGCTGCTTCGGCCTTCATACCAGGATAGGAGAAATGTACAATATGCGGTGCCCCTTCTTTCGTACTGTTAAGCTGGAGCTCTGGAATGGCAGCGATCGCATCCATAACACGGTCTCGGAGCACGCTTATGCGTTTTGAAAACTCGACCTGCCCCTCCGCTGCGATTCGCATAGCCTTGGCCATGCCGACAATCAGAGCCATATTTTCTGTCCCTGCTCTGAGCCCATGTTCCTGCGCCCCCCCTGACAGAAGCGGAGTAAGCTCTATACCGCTTCTGACATACAGAAGTCCGGCACCTTTCGGTCCCCGAATCTTATGCGCAGACAAGCTGTACAGATCTGCTTTCCACTGAGTCGGTGCGGCCTGCAATTTTCCGAATCCCTGCACACCATCCACATGAAAAAGGATACGCGGCGCATTTTTTTTGAGGATGCTGCCAATCTCCTCCAGCGGATGAATCGCTCCTGTCTCGTTGTTCACATGCATCAGGCTGACAAGCACAGTATCCGAACGGACGGCACTCATGACTTGGTCAGCAGTAACAACACCTCTCGAATCAACTGGGAGAAAAGTGACATCCCACCCCCACTGCTGCAGCTGAAGTACACTCTCATAGACTGATGCATGCTCAGCTGCCGTAGTTATAATATGTTTTCCTCGTGAGCAGTACCGGAGAGCCGCCCCCTTAATGGCAAGATTATTGCTCTCCGTTGCCCCGGAAGTAAATATGATCTCATCTGCCTTGACACCTACTGCAGCAGCGCAGGCCGCACGTGCCCGGCGAAGCAGCTGATCCGCACGTTCACCATATCCATGAATGGACGAAGCATTGCCGAACTGGGTTTCCATAATCTCTGACATTGTGCGAATCACGTCCGGATACGGAGGTGTCGCTGCCGCATAATCAAAATATTTCACAAGGGGGTACACCTTCCTTATCATTTCGTTCATTAACATCTACAGTGAGCATTGTACCACGATCTCTGTACAACACAAAAAGACCAACCAGGAGCAGATCGTATAGAAGACCTGCCTTCCTGCATTGGATCCTTTCTGCCCGACTTGATCGGTTAAGCTGTACATAATCTGTATACTCACCCGATGACAAGACAGCCTGAAGAGTCAGTGCTGCTTACTTTAAATCATATATTTGGAACGGGCCCGCTCCACTTTGGTAATATAGTTCTGTGTTTCAACGGGTAACAGGTGAAGCTTGCTCATCAGTTCATCATCGTCCGTAACACCAAGTCTGTTTACCCGTCCTGGTCCGGCATTATAAGCTGCCAAAGCCATTTTTTCCTGTCCTCCAAAACGCTGGAGCTGCAGCGATAAATATTTGGTTCCTGCATCAATATTTTGACCCGGATCGAAAGAGTCGCTTACTCCAAGTCCAGCTGCCGTACCATCCATTAACTGCATAAGGCCCTTGGCACCTGCCGAAGAGACTACACTCGGGTTAAAGCCTGATTCCGTATCGATGACCGCCTTGATCAGCGACTCGGGAACTCCATATTTAATACTGGCCTGTGAGATCAGCGTTTCGAAATCCGTAGGTACGGATTTACCGGAATCAGCCTGTCCTGTTCCGGACAGAGCTGGCAGAGATTCCAGACTGTCTGCTCTGGATGAGCTAATCGTGTTCGCATCTGGACTGTAAGTACTTCCGAGCTGAAGCCACAGCAACCCGTCATTCGATCTTTTGGAGATCGGAGCCTGATTCTGTGCATGGTTCTGATCATGAGAATCTGTCTCCAGCAGCCCATCCATTACATCTGAAAAATCAGTCGTCGAGCCAGCTTGTACAGCTGATCCGCTCGATTGGTTATTGATATTGGACAACTGCAGCTCCAGTAACTGCCGTGAACTGCGTGGATCAATCTGCATGTGCTGTATTCACTCCCGTTTCATTCAAACTTGATGACTTTATTCTACAATGTTTTACAAGCAGGTTCCATCATTTTCATAAAAAATAGCAGATTAGATGTTTAATTATGCGTCAATGCGAAAAAACCTTCCGCATTCACCACGTGGGTGAATGCGGAAGGCCTGATTTTCTCAGGATCGAAGAGAACATCGGTAGACCCAAAGGAGATATTTCGCTTTTTAACGTGCAAAAGGAATCATAAAAAAGTAGCTCAGAGTAGCGACGATCCCTAGTCCGATGGACCACGCTCCTGCCGTTTTACGACCGTTAACATAAGCATAATAACCAAGCACGGCCGCAGCCGGGCCAAGCACGATGGACCACATAAACAAGGATGCGATCCCAAAAGCAAGTCCCATATAACCTGCAGCACGGCCTGTTGACTCCATCACACGATCTGCCTCATGTTTCACAGGTGCCTTCTCGGTACGTACACGTTCTCTGTCCCCGGTCCGCACTGCAGATGGTGGTGCCATCTCTGCCCCGTATTCCTCGCGATACGCTTTTCTTGGATAATCCACACGTTGACGTTGATGGGTATCCTTCGCTTCCGTGTTATAACGGTCCAGACCATTGTCTTTAAGATCATCATTCTTCACGTGAAAGCACCTCCGTTATTAAGTGGATGACTGCTTACTTGGGTTTGAATGTGTGGCAGCAAGTGGCTGAAGAGGTACGTGCATGATCGTGATGATCGGAATCAAATGTCTCTCCGGCAAATTCTTCATGCAGACGACGGGTAGCATGCTGGTCAATGTCAATCATGATGGCATCGGCCTGGCAAAAGTTATTTTCTCCCCAAAAATGACAGTTGGAGACGCTGCATTTGACAATTGGTTTGTCATGGCTCATTTTTTATCACCTCGACATCTATTGTTTCCCCTTGATAAATCCGATATTCTTCGGTTAAATGCCAGATGATAACATGCAGGAAAGCACAGTCACTCGTGGTCTGTTTATTCAAACCCGCACAAAAAAACCGCCACGAGGGCGGTTTCATCTTACAGTTATGGTAATTGGTAATCATTTAAATGAAAATTTAAGTTCATTTCATAAGCCAAGAATGATCAAACAGTTCAGCTTATCGGTTCAAAGCAAAACTAAGCGTGATTCCGCTCTTTTTGCATACGGCGCTGAGTCAGGTAGTCACTCTCGTAGTATGCCAGATCGTCGCGTAACTCTTCATACGTTTTGGAAATTTCAAGAATAACGTCGCGCACTGCTCGAATCGGTTTGTCACGGAAACGAATAGCATCCTGACCAGTGTAAGCATATCTTCCGTCCTCAGAGTAACATTCGTTCTTTGGATAGAAAAAGCTGTTTACACTTTGGTGATACGTATTATAAAGAGCCTTTTCGGCAAATTCAACATCAAAGTTGGCACGACGCAGCACAACGCCAAGTTTTTCGTAAGAAACTTCAGAAAAAACGAGCAAATGACGGAGATCTGAAAGAAATCCTTTGTAGAAGGCAGTTGATTCCTCCGTCTGGTTTTGATCCAGTTCAGGCAAAGCATTTTCATTCAAAAACTTTTCGATCCGATCGATCGCCGGTTTTAACTTTTCCCTGGTTGACTCACATGTTTTTTGTACATTGGCTGCTGACATAAAGGTAGCTCCCCCTTAAATAAGTCCTTACATATTTACGTATAGGTCGGCCAAACCGTACTTGTGCTCTGACCTTTTGAATACTCAGATATAATCCTACCATAAAAAGTTGACGAGCGGTATCCCTTAATCGCGCTTTCGCTTCCTGTCGTGAATTGGCCGGGTTTCGGCTAAATACTCCAGAACTCTTTTGCATAAAAATATAAGCTTCTCCTAACGATAACTACAACCATGGCGATGACGATGCATCAAGGCCTGCCATACCAAATTGTGCAAAATGAACGAAGGAGGTTCTGTTCAATGTCCAGACCGCGATGGGTGAATTGGGCTCTTGCAGCAGGTGCAGGCGTACTCGCACTTACTATTCTGCTTCCCACATCCAACCGTACCGTCCCAAAACCGAGTGCCGTGCAGGAAAATCCACAGAAAGAGCATGCAAGCAAACAGCGTTTGAAGGTTCAGGATATCAAGGCTACCGATCTTCTTACCCGTGTCGATGCCAAACAGCATCTCCGTATCATATTGGATAAAAGTGCTGTAATGACGGATACACAGTTAAAACGGTATATGAAAGAACTTCAAGATTCCCACGGGCATATCCGATCCATTCAGCTTATGAACATTCCAGGCTCATCGACTAAACGATTTGATCGTGCACTTAAAAAAGGCAGCACGCTGGAGCAGCAGAAATTAAATCATGCCCTGAATCTGGCCAAAAAAGCAGTCCGTAAAGGCCAAAGCTTCGAATCCTCTTCCTTTCCGCTCGGTAAAGAAAAATATTTTGTGATGGGACAGCCCTCCAAGGATAGCAAACGGGCCATCATCGCTCTTTTTAGTCAAAGCGTATTAAACGCCGTCGAGGAACATCAGCGCAAAAACCTGCGTATGATCCCGTATCCACGTGAAGGGAAATTCAAAATTGAATCGGTTCACCCTGATACCTTAAATGAAATTACGGTAAAGACAGGGCATGACAACGCTAATGCGAGCCATTTTTACGAAAATGAAATTGTAATTCGTTTCCGGCAGGACCCTGGTGAACGGGACATGCGCATCATTCGCTCAGACTTGAAAACGCCGTCTGTTCGCAAACTTGGGTATACGTATGTTTTTCGGACTGAGACGATGAACTATAAACAATTACGTGACTATTTCGGAAGCAAATGGAATCCACTCTACATGGAACCTCACTATATGTACTTAACCAACGAAACGGCTGCTGAACAAACAGATGTCCCCATTCCCAATGATGTTCTATTCTCGGATTATCAGTGGAACCTGCCTGCAATCGAGACAAACCGCGGATGGAATATTACGAAAGGGAACAAAGATGTCATCGTTGCGGTAGTAGACACAGGCGTGGATGTAGACCACCCGGATCTCAAAGGAAAATTGCTTGAAGGATACAACGTCGTTAATCCGGGAAGTAAACCTCTGGACGATGTTGGTCACGGCACACACGTTGCCGGCATTATTGGAGCTATCGTGAACAATAACGAAGGCGTAGCCGGCATGAGCTGGTACAATAAAGTTCTTCCGGTCAAAGTGCTGGACAATTCGGGATCAGGTACAACGTATGCGGTTGCTGAAGGAATCATCTGGGCAGCCGATCACGGCGCTAAAGTGATAAATATGAGTCTGGGCAATTATGCGGATGCTCAATTTCTTCATGATGCCATCAAATACGCGTTCGACCGGGATATCGTGCTGATTGCCGCAACTGGCAATGATAATACGGAGCGTCCAGGCTACCCTGCTGCTTATCCCGAAGTATTTGCTGTCTCTGCCACAGACCCGGATATGAACAAAGCCTCCTACTCCAATTACGGGGATTATGTGGATGTGATGGCTCCCGGATCAAGTATCGCCAGCACCTATCCGGGCAATCAGTATGCTGCCCTTTCAGGAACATCCATGGCAAGTCCACACGTTGCCGCACTGGCAGGGCTGATTCGCTCGCTGAATCCGGATTTGACCAATACCGAAGTTATGGACCTGATGCGGCAAAGTGTAATTGATCTGGGTGAACCGGGACACGATAAATATTACGGCTATGGACAGATTGATGTATTCAAAGCACTGCAGGCTGCCTCGGGCAGCAGTGCTCCGCTTCAGTTTTGGCCGCAGCATGTCAGACAGCAGATGGATAATACGATGAAAAAATATATTCAATAACAAAAGCAGCTGCGCCCCGGGGCGTATGCTGCTCTCTTTGAATTGCGTTTCTTTTTTCCCCGGGGCACCCGCTGCGACTAGCGCTTGCGAGAAGTTGTGCGGGCTTTACTTGTTTTTTTCACGGATTTTTTCTTATGGCTGGATACGTACAGCGGTCCTTCTTCTTTTACAACAACAGGATACATATGGTGAGGAATCGGGACACAGTGATGCTGTTTCACAATTTCGATCGGGTGGATAACAGGTACAATCTGAGGAATATAATAATCTTGAACAACCTGGATCGGGTCACATACAATCGGGCAAACCGGTGGACAGCAGTGATTCATTCAAAACCAACTCCCTTTCAAGTGATACTATAACCTATTGCAGTGGGCCCGAAGTGGTATGGATGGATGTCCATAGTGCAAAAAATTAAATGAGCGGAAGCCTGTCCGCCGCTGCCCCTGCCTGATGTGAGTTAAATTTTTCAAAAACACTGCACAATGTGATTAGTCCCTGCCTTAACGACTCTTCGCTGGTCACGGTGAAACATATTCGTAAGCTTGAAGTGTCACTCTCTCCCACAAAACAGGCTGAACCAGGTAGAAAAGATACCCCTGCAGCAAGAGACTGCCGATGAAGCTCGTGCATATCGAAGTTTCCCTGCAGCTCAAGCCACAGGTTGAGTCCCCCTTCTGGAAGACGCCAGTGCATCTCCTTCGCTGCATGCTTTTCCAGAACCTCGGAAGCAGCACACAGCCGCGCATACAATTTTTCCCGAAGCTCATTCACATATGGTTCATATTGATGCTGAATGTACGTCTGCAGCGCCTTCTGTGTTAATAACGGGCTTCCGAGGTCAGCCGTTGATTTAGCGGCCACAAGCCGCGTCAACACACTTCCGTCAGCGGCGGCACACGCTACGCGGCAGCCTGGAGACAGCACTTTGCTGAAACTTTTAATGTATACGACATGTCCCGCATGATCCATAGATTTAATGGAAGCTGGCGGCGGCTCCCGAAAGTACAGGTCCGCAAATGGATCATCCTCAAGAATGAGACAGTGATAACTTTGTGCGATGTTAAGCAGTTGGGCCCGTCTTCTTGCGCTCATCGTTACACCTGTCGGATTATGATATGTAGGGATCGTATAGATCAGCTTGGGCGGATAAGTATCACATAGACGGGTGAGCAGATCAATACGCATCCCTTCGTCATCCATAGGCACAGTAATAATTTTGGCCCCGCGGCTCGTAAACACATCAATAGCCCCCGTGTACGTTGGAGCCTCCATATAAACAACATCACCAGGACCAACAAATGTCCGGGCCACGAGATCAATGCCCTGCTGGGCACCGCTCGTAATTAACATTCGTTCAGGTGTCACCTGGAGCCCACGTGCAGCAAAATGTGAAGCAAAGGCCTGCCTTAGTTCCCAATCGCCTTGGAATGATCCATAAGCTGCCATCCGCTCTGTGTGATCTGAGGAAAGGTGGTAGGCGCTGTCAATAATATCACGGGTAGGCAGTAATTCAGGCTGAATCGCAGACATATGCAGTTCATAACGCACTTGAGGGGAAGCGTCAAAGTGCCGCCACAGCTGTGCTCTGGGCAAGTAGTCAACCAGCGTCATCTGCCAGTTGAGCGCAGCACCTGAATCGCCGCTGGCTTTCCTGTGTACACCCCCTTCATCCCCCATAGGATTGGTCAAGGCAGAAGGCTCCTTTCCGGTCACATAACAACCTTTGCCCTGAGAACAGCGGATAAGCTGAACAGCCTCCAATTCCGCGTAGGCTTTGGTCACGGTGACCAGACTAACCCCTAAATTGGCAGTCATCTTGCGAACAGATGGCAGACGAGTCCCCGGTTCAATTAAGCCTGAGCGGATGCGGTCGGCAATCGTCAGAGCAATCTGCACATACAATTTGGTACTGCTTCCTCTTTTGAGCTCAATATGCATCTTAACTAATCGCTCCCAACTGTTATGATGATCGTTTTACTGTTATAGTGCACTCTGTCTATTATAGTTTATAATATCAGTATAACAGTGAATAACAGGAGATGAGAATAATATGAGTACACCTTGGTCTAAAATGGCACAAAACACCCCGTCCTCTGTCGTTCGCGACATGTTACAGGCCGCGCAGGCACCTGGAATGATTTCACTTGCAGGTGGTCTTCCGGCACAATCATCGTTCCCGCTCGAAGCCATTCGGGCAGCTTACGAAAAAGTATTCATGGGTGGTTCAGCCGCTCTTCAATATGCAGAAACGGAAGGCTATCGCCCGCTGCGCGTTAAAATTGCCGAGCGTTTGGAATCGAAAGGACTTCCTGCTTCACCGGATCATATGCTCTTAACTACAGGCTCACAGCAATCTATCGACTTGGTCTGCCGTATTCTGGTGGACCCGGGCGATTGTGTGCTAGTTGAATCACCTACTTATCTGGCCGCTCTCCAAGTCATTCAATCTTACCAAGGCATCTCTCACGGCGTAGCTTGTGATGATCATGGCATGCTGCCTGAATCGCTGGAAGAGCAGCTCAAGCTCCACCGTCCCAAACTGGTTTACATTAACCCTACATTCTCCAATCCGACGGGAAAAGTATGGTCACGGGAAAGAAGGCAGCAGGCTGTAGACTTATGCCGTAAGTACGGTGTACTTATTCTGGAGGATGATCCTTATGGTGAAATCCGTTTTAACCCGGAACAATTGGATGCCCCTGCCCTTGCAGCACTTGATGCGGCGTCTTATGAAGGACCATCTAATGTAATTTACACCAGTACTTTTTCCAAAACGGTAGCTCCAGGCCTTCGTACAGGCTGGATTTTGGCTGCTCCCGACATTATCAAAATTGCTGCCCGTGCCAAACAAGGCGCAGACCTGCATTCCAGCAGCATTGATCAGCGGGCACTGCACGCTCTGCTTGAAACTTTTGAACTGGATGCCCATATTCGGCACATCTCCCAAGACTATGAGCAGCGCATGAAAAAGTTGACTTCGCTAATGGCTGCCAAGTCCTGGGATGGCATCACATGGAATTCTCCGCAAGGTGGTATGTTCCTGTGGCTGCAGCTGCCTGAAGGCATGCTCGCGAGCAATTTGTTCACATATGGCATTCAGGAGAAAGTATGTATTGTACCTGGAGATTCCTTCTACGCAGGCACGCCGGAGCTTAACCGCATGCGTATTAATTTTACTCATACCGACCCTGAACTTCTCCCTGAAGCCGTAGAGCGCATGGATCGTGCCATTCAGCGCTGGCATGCTTCAAATCATTCAGACCCTGTCGTTACGCTGTAAAATAATCGCAGCTGTACCCCTTAAACGTAATTGATTAACATAACAGTTAACCGCTTATGCTGCACAACAGGATAAGCGGTTTTCTTTTTTGTTTTTATACAAGAAGGCGGCAGGTTCGGAATATTCCAAACCTGCCGCCTTCTTGTATATCATCCATCCTGCCATACAAATACACAGGATTCCATAGAAAATGTAATTGGGATGTTCATGGATTGAACTTCAAACATCCAATGTCTGATGCTGTATCGTTGTTGCAGTTAGGAAAGCTTACCGTAAGCCGGGTTCTGTGCTCTTCGTGGTTCAAACGGGAACTACCCTCCCACCAGAAGCGACAATCATCTATCTAGGCCGTACATTGCTGCACAGCTCAAGCGACCAACCTAGACACACCTCGGGCTAAGGCTGTCTCCTCCAGTGAGGCGACTGTGTCCCATTAGGTCTTGCTCCAGATGGGGTTTACCAGGAACGAAGTCACCAGCGTTCCTCGGGGTCTCTTACACCTCGGTTCCATCCTTGCCTGTGCCGGGAAACCCGGCCATCGGCGGTCCATTTCTGTGGCACTATCCTTCAACTCGCGCTGACTGGACGTTATCCAGCATCCTGCCCTGTGGAGCCCGGACTTTCCTCTCGTGGCAACAAAGGCCACCAGCGATTGTCTGTCAAGCTTTCCGAACAACATTACATAGTATACAGGGATTTGCAGTCCCATACAAGCTAAATATTAATGGAAATCCGACTGCATCCTGTCTTTTACAAAAAACGGAACACTTCAGTGTCTACGTCGGATGCAGTCACCTGAGTCTCATATCGCTGTTCCGCAAGCTGGGCACGCAGCCACTCTGCTGTTTTTGGTTTCATGATTTTCTCTGTGTTATGGCCCGGATCGATAATACACATACCTGCCATTAAGGCATCATGCGCTGTGTGATAATCAATATCACCAGTTACAATGACATCCGCTCCCTTGAAACGTGCAGTGAGCACATATCGGCTGCCTGAACCGCCCAGCACGGCTGCTTTTTTGATCTTTTTATTCAGATCACCGACTACTCGCACATGAGGCACATTAAATTGGGCCTTCACGACCTCCACCAGCTCCCCAAGGGTTTTGGTCTCCCGAAGAGGGCCGAGCCGTCCCAGGCCAAATGTGCGCCCTTTTATGTCCATTGCGTAAAGATCATATGCCACTTCTTCATAGGGATGCGCCTTTAGCATGGACTGGATGACCCTGCTCCGTAAACTTTGAGGTACGACCGTTTCAATACGCACCTCTTCCACACGTTCCATTTGACCCTGTGATCCAATAAAAGGCTGTGTACCCTCGCCTGGTACAAATGTGCCTGTTCCTTCTATGTTGAAGCTGCATTTGTTATACTGACCGATACTTCCTGCTCCAGCATCCAGAATCGCCTGCTGGACCTGCTCATGGTGAGTTCTTGGCACAAATACCGCCAGCTTGTACAGTTGATCTGTGTACACTTCTTCCAGTGATTCCCTGCTCTCAATACCGAGTGCCTCAGCCATCCAGTCATTGATGCCGCCCTCGGCTGCGTCGAGATTGGTATGGCTGATGTAAACCGCAATATCATGTTTGATCAGCTTCTCATACAATTTGCCCACAGGCGTATCGGTGCTGAGTGATTTAACAGGACGGAAAATAATAGCATGATGGGCAATGATCAGATTGGCTCCGATTCGAATTGCTTCATCCACAACCTCATCCGTGACATCGAGTGCCACAAGAACATGAGTAATCTCCTTTTGCAGACTTCCCAGCTGCAGACCAATGCGATCGTCTGGTACAGCGATATGTTTTGGAGCAAGACGCTCCATCAGTTGAATTACTGTTTGACCTTTGGCAAACATGCCAAAACCTCCTTCAAACTTGTAATGAGCCGCTCCACCTCGGCCGCCTTGTCTTTGGAAGAATCCTGATCGGATCTGGAGATGGCCTGCACCACACCCTGCAGCTTCACAATCTCGCTCTTCCACTTGGCAAAAAACACTTCCGTTGGACGGTCCGTCAAATACGGTCCCATGCGCAGCAGTAAATCTTGAGTTAATTCTACGTCACCCTGCAGAGGGCGAGCACGGTATACCTCTTCGTTCGCAATCGGACTGCTGGCCTGCGGCATCGCGGTAATAATCTCATAAATTTTTCCGTCTTCTTCCAGAAGCTGTTCAGCCACAACAACCCATTGATGTTCCAGCAGCCAGCGTCTCAGGATATCTTCACCTACATTAGGCTGCAGAATCAACAGCTGCACCCCTTTAAGTTTGGATATTCCCCGGTCGAGAATGGAAGCGATCAGCGCACCGCCCATACCTGCGATCGTAATGACATCCACTTCATCCGGGGAGATGACATCCAGACCGTCCCCACGACGTACCGTAATTTCCGTTTTCAGCCCGGCATCACTGACTTGTTTGCAAGCTGCATCATATGGACCCGGGTTCACTTCTCCCGCTATGGCACTCACGGCTTTTCCGCTTCGGATGGCAGCGACAGGCAGTAACGCATGATCCGATCCGATATCCGCCATCCGGCTCCCTTCAGGAATTTGATCATGTATTCGTTGTAATCGATTCGAAAGTTTCATGGAACACCTACACCATTCATTTAATTTATTGATTTGCATTGAGCGAGGAAAAGCGATAAAATAAAATCCAATCAAACATTTCAAGGATGAATTTCCAAAAGAAAGAAATCTATACATTCAAATTAAAACTAAAGGAGACCCCGCTGCCGCCAAAGCGTCTCGCGGAAAGTCTCCCACAGTTTGATTATTCGAGGAAATCTTTGAGTCGTTTGCTTCGACTCGGGTGACGCAATTTACGAAGAGCTTTGGCTTCGATCTGACGAATACGTTCACGCGTAACGCCGAATACTTTACCTACTTCTTCAAGTGTTCTTGTACGTCCGTCATCCAGACCAAAACGCAAACGAAGTACATTCTCTTCGCGTTCAGTCAAGGTGTCCAGAACATCTTCGAGTTGTTCCTTTAAGAGTTCATAGGCAGCAGCATCTGCTGGAGCCAGCGCTTCCTGATCCTCGATGAAATCACCCAGATGGGAATCATCTTCTTCGCCAATTGGTGTTTCCAAGGAGACCGGTTCCTGTGCAATCTTTGTAATCTCACGTACCTTTTCTACGCTCAGATCCATCTCTGCAGCAATTTCTTCAGGAGTTGGTTCGCGTCCAAGTTCCTGCAGCAGCTGACGGGATACCCGGATCAGCTTATTAATGGTTTCTACCATGTGTACAGGAATACGAATGGTACGTGCCTGGTCGGCAATCGCACGTGTAATTGCCTGACGAATCCACCATGTTGCATACGTACTGAACTTGTAACCTTTTTTATGGTCAAACTTTTCTACCGCTTTAATCAGACCCATATTACCTTCCTGAATCAGATCAAGGAACAGCATTCCGCGTCCAACATAACGCTTCGCAATACTGACCACGAGACGAAGGTTGGCCTCGGCCAGACGGCGCTTCGCTTCCTCATCCCCGTTCTCAATCCGTTTGGCGAGCTGCACTTCGTCATCGGCTGATAACAAAGGTACACGTCCAATCTCCTTGAGGTACATTCGCACAGGGTCATTGATTTTGATACCAGGAGGCAAGCTTAGATCATCATCGAAGTGGAACTCGTCGTCTCCCTCTCGACCATTGTTCTCGGAATCCTCGCTAGGACGAAGGGTTACCTCTTCATCATTTTCATTAACAACATCGATCCCGAGGTCGCTAAGCTGTTCGTAAAACTCATCCATCTGCTCTGCATCCTGCTCAAACGGTGAGAGTTTCTCAATAATTTCCTTGTAGTTCAATGAAGCCCTTTTCTTACCTGATTCAATCAATTGATCTTTAACCTGATCCAGTGTTAATTCTGTTTCTAGTTCAGTATGCTGATCATTCGCCATAACTCGACTCCCTCCTCCCTAGAAACATCCAATAAGCCAGACGTTCACTGTCTCTCTAGGGCAATCATCTCAAGTGCAATTTGTGCCGCGCGTACAGAATCACCTGCCCGCTCTGCAGCAATCATTTCTTCCTTTTTTAAATCATACTCTTTTTTGCGCGGATACTTTAAAACTTCTCTGATGCAATCGTCAAGTACCTGGACACTCCATTCACCTGGACCATCCATCATTGAGATCGAACTGACTGTCTTTTCAAGACGGTCATCATGCAGGGAAGACATAAAACGGCTTGTATCCGGCGGTTTGCCCTGCGCATAATAGGCATATAGATAAGCAGCAATAGCTGCATGATCATCCAAGTTAAAAGCTTCGCCAAGATGTTCATTCACATACTGGGCTGCTTCATCATCCTGTAACATCCAGGCGATCAGCTTGCGCTCAGCAGCATGGTAAGCCGGCAGCAGATTAGGTGTAGGCACCTGCCTATTTTGTTGCCTACCATTATTCCACCTTTTCGTGTTATTATCCCCATAATCCTGGTTATTTTTCATCGCTTCCCGTTCCTCATTACATTCCTGCTTCAATGTTTCAAAGGATACGTCGACTTCCGCCGCAAGTTCACGAAGATATACTTCGCGTTCCGTTGGTGAAGACAGTGGAGCAATTAATTTCACGGCTTCTTTGGAATAAGCGATTTGTCCGCCGCCTTCTAGCAGTATATGGTTTTTTTTGAGGTTTATAAGCTTAAATTTTGTAGTTGTCACGGCACCGTCTACAATTTGGTTGCGGAATCGTTCGCCACCGTGCTTTCGGATAAAATCATCCGGGTCAAGTCCCTCTGGAATGAGTGCTACCTTAACCTGCAATCCGGCTTCCTCCAAAATGGGAAAGTTTTTCATTGCTGCAGCTTGTCCGGCCCGGTCGCCATCATAACATAGGATGACCTCATCACACATGCCCTTGATCATCAATGCCTGATTCTCCGTTAATGCCGTTCCCATGGCTGCAACACCATTCTGAACATCCTGATCCCATGCAGAGATCACATCACCGTATCCTTCAAACAAAATAACTTGTCTCTGTTTGCGTATTGCATTTTTAGCCTGGTGCAGATTGTAAAGAACACGGCCTTTATTGAACAACCGGGTTTCCGGCGAATTCAAATACTTTGGCTGCCCGTCTCCCAATATACGTCCGGCAAATGCTATCGGCTTGCCGCTTCGGCCATGGATTGGAAACATGATTCGGTCTCTGAACTTATCCACATATCCGTGACCTTCGCTTCGTTCTGATAGAAGCCCTCCCCGTTCCATCTCTTCAAGGGGATAGCTGCGCTTCTCCAAAAATTGTACGAGCGTGTCCCAACGATTTGGTGCATAACCAATCTGGAACTGATCAATTAATTTGTCCCCAATACCGCGTGAACGTAAATATTCCATGGCAACCCTGCCATGCTCTGTATTTTTCAACAAAAAATGATACAGCTTCGCGGTAAGCTCATAAGCCTCCAGAAGACGTGCCGTCTCCGGATTAACATGAGCTGTTTCACGCCCCTGCCAGTCACCCATGGAGATATGACTTTCTTCTGCCATCGTTTTGACAGCCTCGGGAAAGGATAATCCTTCGATTTCCATCCTAAATTTGATGGCGTTTCCGCCCGTGCCGCAACCGTAGCAGTAGAAAATCTGTTTCTCAGGTGTAACAGTGAACGAAGGCGTCTTCTCGGAATGAAAAGGGCAGAGGCCTTTCATATACTTCCCCTGCTTGGTCAGATGCACAAATCGGCTCACCGTATCGACGATATCATGCTGCTGCAATACCGATTCAATAATACTTTCGGGTATACCGCCTTGTCCGCTACTCATCTCGGCCACCTTCATCTCTTCTAACACGTAAATATAATTCGATAAACTTACACATTCTCCTGCAAATCTTTCAAAAGTTTTGTCAGTTTATGTTGAAAAATTTCTCGATCCTGCTCTGTAAAGGGTTTTGGGCCTTTCCCATAATGCCCTCTACGCCGAGCTTTGGCCGCAGTGTGGCGGGAATCGAGCATAAAATCAATATCCCGATCGTTGAATTCTCTACCTCTGAACGATAAAACATAACAACGTTTGCCAAGCGCAAGCGCAGCAAGTCCGTAATCCTGTGTAATGACGACATCATACGGCTTGATATGATTCGCAATGTACAGGTCTGCACTCTGATCACTGCGATCCACCTGCACGGTTCGTATGCCTTCTCCTCCCTGCAGCAAATGATCAAAAGACGATACCAGCAGTACAGGAATTTGAAAGAGGCGCGCCGTATTGGCAATCTCCGTCTTCACCGGGCAAGCATCTCCATCAACAACGATATGACGTACATTCAATTCACTCAAACCCAAACCACCCGGTTTCATAAAATATCTGCATATTGTAATATACGACCTCAGTCACTGAAAATCCTTCTGTCCCCATTGGAGAAAACAAAGGCTAAAATACGGAGCGGCTGTTTTCTACAAACAAAACAACCCGTTCCGTATATTTATACCCTCATATAACGTTCTTTAATACTGCATTTGTGTTCTGCCGAACTTATGAAACGAATCACAGATTACAGCAGCACTATCCAACCAATTTGGAGAAATCAGCGAATCCTTTCAGATCCTGATCAATGGATGCAAGCAGCGCAAGTCGATTCGCCCGAACCGCTTCATCTTCAGCCATAACCATAACAGAATCAAAGAAAACAGTAATGGCACCCTTCCATCCGGATGCGATGGCCAAAGCTTCTTCAGCGTTATGCTTAGACAGTGCATCACGATAGGTTCCACGGGTTTGATTCCAGGCATCAAACAGCTGACGCTCTCCGTCTTCTGTAAACAGTTCAGGATGTACGGCAGCATTAGAGGCTTTGGCTGCTAGGTTTCCTACACGGTTGAAGGATTCCACTGTTGTTTTGAATTCATCCCCTGCCAGCACAGCTCTCATCAATGCCTCACCTTTTGGAACGATTGCACTGATATCATCAAATCCGGAAGCAATCACCGCATCAACAACATCATATCGGACCGTTTCAGAGAGTAATTTTTTCACACGAAGTGCGAAGAAGTCCTGCAGGTCTTTACGAATCTCTGTATCAGCACGTTTCAACAGATTCATCTGTGCGTGAACTTCAAGCGCTGCGCCGAATACATCGGACAAGGTCAGCGGAAGCTGATGATCCAGCAAAATTTGTACAATACCCGCAGCTTGACGACGAAGTGCATAAGGGTCTTGAGATCCTGTAGGGATAATATTGATGGAGAAGCAGCCAACGATTGTATCGATTTTGTCTGCCGCGCTGACGATCGCTCCAACCAGTGATGCGGGTGACTGGTCTCCAGCAAAACGAGGCTGGTAATGTTCAAACACAGCTTTGGCAACCTGTTCTTTTTCTCCTGCTTTTCGAGCGTAATCTTCCCCCATCACTCCTTGAAGTTCAGGGAATTCTCCAACCATCAATGTAACAAGGTCAAACTTGCAGATATCTGCAGACCGGCTGACGGATTCAGCCACATCGCCAGATACCTGCAGCTTCGCCGCCAGACTGTCAGCGATTTTCCGAATGCGGCGAACTTTATCTCCAACCGTACCAAGCTCTTCTTGGAATACAATGCTTTCGAGCTTGGACAGGGCATCCTTGATCTCCAGTTTCTGATCTTCCTCGTAGAAGAATTTTGCATCTGACAGGCGGGCGCGGAGTACTTTTTCATTCCCTTTGGCGATGATATCAAGGGAATCACTGCCACCGTTACGGACGGTAACAAAGTAAGGCAGCAGCTGACCTTCCTGATTCAACACAGGGAAGTAGCGTTGATGCTCACGCATGGATGTGATCAGAACCTCTTGAGGAATATTGAGGAAAGCAGAATCAAAGGTGCCGAACAGTACCGTCGGTGTTTCCACCAAGAACAATACCTCTTCCAGCAGATCTTCCTTGATCGCGATATTCCAGTTCTTCTCAGCAGCCAGCGCCTGAATCTGGGATACAATCATCTGTTCGCGTTCCGAAATATCCGCAATGACATGCTGCGCACGAAGTGCCTCCACATAGGCTGCAGGCTCGGACACAACCGTTTCATTACCCAAGAAACGATGGCCGCGCGTTACATTGCCTGCTTTGACACCCGTTACTTCAAGGTCGATCACTTCCGTGCCATACAGTGCAGTAATCCAGCGAATTGGACGAACGAACTTGAAATCATATGATGCCCAGCGCATAAATTTCGGGAAAGTCATAGCATGCAGAACGGAAAGCAGACCTTCACCTATAACAGATGCTGTATCGACACCTTTACTGCTTTTCACGGCATAGATGTATTCAACACCGTTCAGCTCTTTAAATGTAAACTGATCGGGCTCCACGCCTTGACTGCGTGCAAATCCAAGAGCTGCTTTGCTCCAGCTTCCGCTGTCATCCAGCGCAATTTTGCGGGAAGGTCCCTTTACATCTTCCTCTACATCTTCCTGCTTTTCCGCTACGTTCTGAATAAGAATGGCTAGACGGCGGGGTGTGGCATAAGCCTGTACTTCACCATACGCAATACGGGATGCATCAAGCCATTTCACGATGCGTTCCTGAAGCTGTGCAATTGCAGCCCGGATAAAACGTGCAGGCACTTCTTCCAGACCAATCTCAAATAATAGATCTTTAGACATTCTCGGCCCCCCCTTTCTTGATCAGCGGGAAGCCCAGCTTCTCGCGCTCTTCTACATATGTTGCTGCGACTTGACGTGCAAGGTTGCGAACCCGGGTAATGTAACCGGTACGTTCTGTCACACTGATTGCCCCGCGTGCATCCAGCAAGTTGAACGTATGAGAGCATTTCAGCACATAGTCATAAGCCGGGAATACCAGATGCTGTGCCATCGCTTTGTTTGCTTCTTCTTCGTACATATTAAAAAGGGTAAACAGCATCTTAACGTCAGAGACTTCAAACGTATATTTGGAATGTTCAAATTCAGGCTGACGGAATACATCGCCATAGGCAATACCTTCAACCCATTCCAGATCGAATACATTCTCTTTATCCTGTATGTAGGAAGCAAGGCGCTCCATACCATACGTAATCTCCACGGCTACCGGATTGGTTTCGATTCCACCGACCTGCTGGAAATACGTGAACTGCGTAATCTCCATCCCGTCCAGCCAAACTTCCCAGCCAAGGCCTGCGCAGCCAAGGGAAGGGTTTTCCCAGTTGTCTTCAACAAACCGGATATCATGTTTAAGAGGATCAATACCCAAACGATTCAAACTTTCCAGATAGATTTCCTGGATGTTGTCTGGAGAAGGCTTGATAATTACCTGGAACTGATGATGTTGATACAACCGGTTAGGGTTCTCGCCATAACGGCCATCGGACGGACGGCGGGAAGGCTCAACATAAGCCACTTTCCAAGGCTCTGGTCCAAGTGAACGCAAAAAGGTCATTGGGTTCATTGTACCTGCCCCCTTTTCCGTGTCATATGGCTGAACGATAATACAGTTATGCTCGGCCCAGAATTGCTCGAGCGTTAAGATCATCTGCTGAAAATTCATAAACATGCTCCTTTTCGGTTGGTTTGATAGCAAGCATAGGAGAAGTACAGCAAATCATAAATAGCCCTCGCCCTACGCCTGATGTACAGACGTAGGGACGAGAGCTGTTCCCGCGGTTCCACCCTACTTGGCCTAATTCAAACATGTTCATGTCTGATCCGGCCCACTTTTCCGTGTCCATTCATGCTCCCGAGTGCCCTGTTCACAAACCGATTCAATCAGGCTCCCACCGTCCCTGACTCGCTTAACTATGAAATATAAACCGCTATAACAACAGCTTATATATCCATCCTATTTTGAATCCAGTTTCCTACTTTCTCGTTCAATGCATGTCTCCAAAAAGAGAATTTATATTTCATAATATATAAAATCAAGTATGAAGTCAATAACTATTTTCAAAACAGATTACAGTTCAAATCCCGTACTTCTCCATCTGGTCTAGGAAAGAACGGGATTTAAGATGAAGACCTAGTTGATGGTCCATAAAAGCTCGCATTATTTTTTTTATTTCATTGCGAGTTGCATCGCTAACCGATATATTTCCCAAGCGCTGCAGGTCCAGCTGCACAAACAGACGCAGCAGCTTTAGCGTCTTTGGACTAACTGACATTGCAGGCGGGTCAAAATGCTTACAAGCCCTGCACAGCACCCCGCCAAGTCTGGGACTAATCAATAACTGCTCGTCCGGCCGTTCGTGATTACAGGAGATACATTCATCCAGCTGCGGGCCGTAACCAGCAGCCTGTAATATTTTCATCTCATAAAGACTGATGATTACCGCAGGATCTTTATCTTCTTTTAAAGCTTGTAAACAGGCTTTTAACTGCTTGAACCAAAACGCACCCGTCTCTTCATCCTGAAGCACTCGATCGAGCAGTTCACATGCATAGGATGCATACGCTGCTTTCACCAAATCCTCACGAAGCTCATGATTGGATTCAATAATCTCACCAGCGTTCAAAGTTCCGAGACCCGTATTGCGAAAATAAACATATTGACCATAAGTAAATGGCTGCACCAGTGCAGCATGACGGCTTTTGGGCTTTTTGGCACCGCGGACGAGTACACCTGCTTTTCCGCCGCTTTCGGTGCAAAGCGTTACAATTTTATTCCCTTCACCGTAGTCCATACTGCGGATGACAATGCCTTCCACCCGATATAACATGCCTCGTCACCTGACCATTCCTGAATCGGCCCATTATACTTCAGCTTCTTCATCTTCACTCACTTCCCCTGCAGTGTCTGACTCCTGTCCTGACGAGTTACACGTCTCGGTATATAACAAATAGGATTCGACATCCCCTGTCATTGCAAATACCTTCCATGAAAAATCCCGCATCGGAAATTCATCCTCTCTCTTCGGAAATGACGTTTGGTTCTACCCGATAGGATGGAGTCCTGCAAGGAAAACTATGTGTTGCAATTAATGGATATGAAATAAACTTTTTAAGAAAATCACAGCGATCACATGGTTATGCCAAGTTTACTCGCGTCCAAAACCTAGGTCACGCAGAACACGGTCCTGATTTCTCCAGTCCTTTTTCACCTTCACCCATAGATCCATGAAAATTCTGGAACCAAGCAGGTTTTGGATGTCCTGACGAGCTCGTTTGCCGACTTCTTTCAGCAGCGCTCCCTGCTTACCGATAATAATCCCTTTTTGTGAATCACGCTCTACAAAGATAACAGCGGAGATATACACTACACCGTTATCCTGCACTTTCATGTCTTCAATTGTCACGGCGATGGAGTGAGGCACTTCCTCACGTGTCATCTGCAGAATTTTCTCACGGATCAGCTCTGCACATACAAACTGCTCGGGATGATCCGTCACTTGGTCTTCCGGATAATACTGCGGTCCTTCCGGTAAATACTTGCCAATTTGCTCCAGCAGTGTGCTTACATTACTGCCAAGCATCGCCGACACGGGTATGATTTCAGCAAAATCATGCAGTTTGCGATATTCCTCAATCAGCGGCAGCAGTGCTTCCGGCGCAATTTTGTCAATTTTATTCATAACCAGAATGACCGGTGTGCGTACACTTTTTAACTGCTCGGCGATGTAGCGGTCCCCGCCTCCCATACCTTCCGATGCATCAATGAGGAACAAGGCTGCCTCAACCTCTCCAAGCGTGTTCAATGCCGTTTCATTCATGTAGTCCCCAAGCTTGGATTGACGTTTATGAATACCAGGCGTATCCAGAAAAACAATCTGTTCCTCATTTGATGTGTACACCCCATGAATTTTGTTCCGTGTCGTTTGCGGCTTGTCCGACATAATTGCTATTTTTTGTCCAATAACCTGATTCATTAAAGTAGACTTACCCACGTTAGGACGTCCAATAATCGCGACAAATCCGGATTTAAATGCTTGTTTTTTCATATGTTCCTCCATCAGGCGCCTAGGCCTGAAATTTATTTTTTGGTAGAATTCAAATCTGAAGGCCCGAAAGCCCATGGCAGCAGTTCAGCAACGGTTGTTTCCAACAAGTCACCCTTTAAATTACCCAATATAACCTTCATGTCGGGCTCACACAGCTCAAACATCACCTGGCGGCATACACCACAAGGTGCGATCGGTCCTTCGGTATCTCCTACAATCGCCATCGCTTTGAAACTGCGCGGCTTATGCCCTCCAGCAATGGCACTGAACATCGCCGTACGCTCGGCACAGTTTCCCGGTGTGTAGGCTGCATTTTCAATGTTGCATCCATGATGCACCTGACCTTCGCTATCCAATAATGCTGCGCCTACCCCGAAATGGGAATATGGCGTATACGCCTTCGTACGTGCCTTTATTGCTTCCTGCATTAACAAGCCATTATCCATTTATCTTCTCTCCCTTAGGGTGGGTATAAAGGTGTGCTCTTTGAGTTAAGTTGATTCGAACCTTCGGGGATTACACTGGGGCACTCCGATGACAGAATAACCTTCCGATCGCTGTTATCCCCGGATTTTTTCAATCACTTTTTCCAAAGTGAAAATCCAGTGATAGCTTATGCTTTCGATGCAGCTTTCCCTTGGAAAGCTTTCAGGCGAACGCTTCGCTTCTCCTGGTTATTTCTGTCCTCTCCGTTATCGTGTAATCTCAGGAAAATCAACTTAAAAACAGAGACACACTTTATTTGGTGGTGTGCAATTAAAACAATAAAATCTTAGAACCTTTAATTACACTGGGCACTCCGATGACAGAATAACCTTTCGATTACTGTTATCCCAGTAAAATCCTCAACCAGTTAAGCACTGGTTTGAGGAAAACAATGCATCCGATGATGACGGCGAACACCGCAGCCAGCAAAACTGCTCCAGCCGCGGTGTCTTTTGCCGCTTTTGCGAGCGGATGTATGTTGGGCTGTGCTAAGTCCACAGCGGCTTCCACAGCTGTGTTCATCAATTCGGTGACAAGAACCATAAAAACAGCTGTCAGCACAAACATCCAGTCCGTTTTCGAGATGTGGAAAAAAAATCCGGCTGCACACATCAATATGGCAGCTCCTGTGTGAACTCTAACATTGCGCTGCGTCCGCAAGCCGTATGCAATACCTTCGAGAGCATTGAAGAATACCAGACCCCAGGAGCGCCTTTTCATTATCGTGTCAACCCGGCCCGGGCAAGAACAGCTTCCTGTTTGCCCATCATTTCTGCCTCACTTGCCTCATCCTGGTGGTCATAGCCAAGCAAATGTAGGAAGCCGTGAACAAACAGAAATCCAAGCTCACGTTCGAATGAATGTCCATACTCCTCACTTTGCAGGATGGTTCGCGGAACTGAAATAATGATGTCTCCAAGAACATCAGGCATCTCTTCCATTTCCTCATCTTCGTCCAGTTCATAGATGATGTCCAATTCTTCATCTACGGTTTCGTTCATCGCAAAGGAAAGCACGTCCGTCGGACGATCGATCCCCCGATAATCACGGTTAAGTTCATGAATCTGCTCATCATTTACAAACGTAAGTGCTACCTCTCCTTCAGTGACTCCCTCAGCCTCACCAGCAAGGGCCAGCAACTGCTCCAGCATTGCGATCATCGGTTCGGTAATTTCTTTATCCTGTTGTTCATTATTCCATGCGAGGTTAAGACTCATTCTTCCATAACTCCTGTCTGCTCATAATATGGTCAGCCGGCTTCAGGCGACGTCGGCTTTGGTTTCTTGATTTCTTCCGGATACTCGATTCTGGAATGGAAAATCCCCATCACCGTTTCCTTCAGCGTTCTGGCAACGACATCTAGTTCGCGCATTGTCAGATCACAATCATTAAACTGATGATCGTCCAGACGACCTTTAATAATTTTTTCGATCATGGACTCTACCTGCTCTACGGTCGGCTTGCGCAGTGAGCGCACAGCCGCTTCTACACTATCCGCAATTCCCACTATAGCAGATTCCTTGGATTGAGCCTTCGGCCCCGGATAACGGAAATCCTCTTCCGTGAAATCCGGTTCAACCCCAGCTTCTTCCGCCTGACGCAGCGCCTTGTGGTAGAAGTAGTGGAGGAACGTTGTACCATGGTGCTGCTCGGCAATGTCACGAATCGGCTTAGGAAGCTTGTAGTCCTTCTGCATCTCTACACCATCTCTTGCATGTGCTACGATGATTGACTTGCTGAGCTTAGGGTCAATCGAATCATGCGGATTCTCCATATTGTTCTGATTCTCGATAAAATAGATCGGGCGTTTGGTCTTCCCGATATCATGATAATAGGAGCCGACACGACAGAGCAGCCCGTTCGCACCGATCGCCTCAGCCGCCGCTTCAGACAAGTTGCCAACCATCACGCTGTGGTGATACGTACCCGGTGTCTCCGTGAGCAGTTTGCGAAGCAGCGGATGATTCGGATTTGAAAGCTCCACCAATTTAAGTGCAGATAAGATACCAAATGACGTTTCAAAAAACGGCATCAGTCCGATGACCAGAATCGCGGTCAGTACCCCGCCTGCAAACGCGTAGCCGATACCATACAGCGTTGTCGTGCGGTTCCAGTCCCCTGTGTCGATTAAAGCCAGTGTGAAGACAGCCAATGACCCAAACAGACAGACCATAATGGCCCCTTTCAAGATGGTTGAGCGCTGACTTGCCCGATGCGTAGCAAAAATGGCTACAAACGAAACGACAACCGCAAAGAAACCAAGCTCAAAATCAAAAAGCTGTCCCTGATGCGTATTCAAAATAATGCTGGACAAGATGCCGACCAGTATCGAACAAACAAAAGCGAGTGATGTATCCAGCAGCAGAGCAATCAGCATCGCCCCTACAGCCACCGGTGCAAGAAATCCGATAAACGGACGTTCATTCGTTTGAATCAAGGCTGTCACATGCATCACAACAATGGAAATAATAAAAATGAGAACAAGCATGAGCAGCTGGGCATTATTGTATTTGAAATGTGTGCCGCTTCCCTGCTGGATAAACATTAAAATCGCTGCCGACAGCATACATGAGAACAAAAGCAATCCCAGCTGCGGCCAGTAGTTGACTTCGTTTTTCAGCAAATCATTCTCATTAAGCAGTGCGTACATCTCCGGGGTGATAATCTCCCCTTTGGAAACAAGGGTATCCCCCTGCTTGATAAACACCGTCGGTGTATTTTCACGCGCCTGCACTTTGGCTTCTTTGGTTCCCTCTTCATCGTAAAAACGGTTAGCAGTTACGACCAACCTTGTAAGCTCCTGTACAACTTCACGCTGCGTTCGTTTACTGAGCGAGCTTGCACTAACCATCTCCGCCACTTTTGCCCGCGCTGCTGTCGCCTCGCTGACCTGATCCGTCATCAACCTCGCAACGATGTCTCGTGCAACTGGTTTCATCTCCTGAATATCGTCTGAAGTCAGACGTGAGATTTTGATGTACGTTTCTTCAGGAATGCGGTAGCTTTGTTCCTGCACTACATTTCGAATTTCTTCAAGTAGTGTGTCGGAGTATGTACCGGTTTTTCGATTGTTATTGATATAATTGGATACAAAATCCTTCTGACGCTGCGGAATTTCATCCCGGTAAATATCGATTTTATCCTGACTCGAGATCTGATCATCCTGATTTAAACGATCAATGCGGTCCAGCAGCGTTGTCATCAAGTTCTCGTTGCGCATCTGCACGATCTGATATATTGGCTGCACACGCTCAGCTGCTTCTTCCTGAGCCTTGAGTGTAGCCTTGTTATTCGGGATCTGCATAGGGGCAGCGATATCCACCTCGCTTCGTGTGCCTTCCTGTATGTCGTACCGCTCAGGTAAGAGCTTGGAAGAAAGACTCACGTAAAAGAGGATCACTAAAAACAAAAAGAGAAGATAGCGTGCCCACACGCTATACTTCCATCCTGTCGCTCTATTCTGAAAAGATTTGCCTTTTGACATTTCTTTCGAGGTCACTTTAGACAATCCCTTTCTATGCTTGATTTTCTGCGGCGTGGTTGTAAGCCACAATAATTTTCTGAACGAGGGAATGACGTACAACATCCTGCTCGGCGAAATGTACAAACCCGATTTCTTGCACTTCGCTCAGAATCGTACTCGCTTCCACTAGTCCTGATTTTTTGCCGCGCGGTAAATCAATCTGTGTTACATCTCCGGTGATGACCATTTTGGAGCCAAAACCAAGACGGGTCAAAAACATTTTCATCTGCTCTGGCGTAGTGTTCTGAGCTTCATCCAGAATAATAAAGGAATCATCCAATGTGCGCCCGCGCATGTAAGCCAGAGGAGCGATTTCGATCAATCCTCGTTCCAGTGCCTTCGCCGTCTGTTCTTGTCCCATAACGTCGTATAGCGCGTCATACAGCGGTCTCAGATACGGGTCTACTTTCTCCTGCAGATCACCTGGCAGGAACCCCAGACTTTCACCCGCTTCAACCGCAGGCCGTGTAAGTACGATGCGTTTGACACTGCCCTCTTTAAGCGCTGCCACAGCCAGCACAACAGCAAGGTACGTTTTTCCCGTTCCGGCAGGACCAATTCCGAATACAATATCCCGTTTTTTAATCGTGGTCACATAATGTTTCTGTCCAATCGTTTTTACACGAATCGGTTTCCCACGGTAGGTCGTCGTAATTTCGCCTTTGAACAGATCCAGAAGCTGATCTGCACGTAAATCCTTGGCAAGCTCTATCGCATACAAAACATCTCTTTCGGTTAACACATAACCATTGCGTATCAATTGCAGTAATACATCAAATAGCTGTTCAAGTGATTCTACCTGCTGCACAGTACCAAAGATATTAATCTCTGCTTCACGTGAAGCGATCTGGGCAGGAATCTCGGATTCAATCAGTTTTAGAAAAATATCTTGGGGTCCAAACAGAGATTGCCCCTCTCCCGCGCTTTGGAGCGAGATTTGTATACTGCGTGTTTGTTCTGACAAATATCCTCATTCTCCTTGACTATGGACTAACGGAAGTTCTTCCGCGATGCTTTCTTCCACTTCAAATAGTACTTTCATATAAACTTTACCATTCTCTTTCTTCTCATGCAAAATTTTTTCACTTAAAATTTTCGTGCCTTTACCGTTCTTGGCTAAAATATCATTCCGAGCCCCTTCCAAACCTTTCGTTTTGGCCCACGCTGCGCTCTGCTCTTCCTGGTGGAAATTCGTCTCCATATCCCTCTCCGTCATCCAGCCCATCGGCAAAGTAAACGAGCGCCAGGTTAGAGGTTTATGATAAGTCTCTGTATCATATGAACGGAAGGGCGTATCCCCATAACCCCATAATTGTACCGCCCACTTCCCAAGCACCACATAAAAGCGTTCTTTACTCTCACCAGTCATCGTTTGGTGTTTCTGAATCAGAGGAACCTGTATCTCATATTCCCGCCAGACCATACCTCGGACCTCACCTTTGGCAACAACCGTCTGGGTGTTCTCCTCATCACCGAGAATGCCCGAGATCAGCACTTGTCCTTTTTTGACACGCATATTCTTCTGAACCACGGGACGCCCCTGTTCTGCATAGATCTGGGTAACAACCGCATCCGACTTGCTGATGAGATGTCTCGGACTCAGGAGAGGCTCACGCTTCGGCTGTGCCGACTCGACGACTTGAATCGTAACCTTTGTTCCCTCCTTCGTTACACCTATCCAGGTTACATCCGGCAGCGCGAGCGCCAGCTGTCTGGAGAGCTTGTCCTGACTTTGCATTCGAAAACTCCATTGAAAGGGATAAATGCCTTCCTTTTTGGCTGCAGCGAGCACCTCGTCTGTCGGAATGGTAACGTTACCTTTGACTTCTACATTCCAGACCATGGACGATAGAGCGAACAGGGCCGTCACAAAAAACAGCATACCCAAGACAAAAAACTTTCTTCGAAACAAACGAGCGAGGAAAAAAGGAAAACCACTACGGTGAGTGATTTTCACTCTGCAGCCTGTCCCTTTTACAATGGGACGCAGCCTGAAAAAATGCGGAAGCAAAATGCTCATCTCCGCCTGGCGTCCATTCTGCGCACGCAGGTCCCATACACTCAACCTCTGCTCTGTTATCATATTGATTAACGTCTCAATGTCTCCGCCTGTAACCGTGATTCGCACGGCTCCCCGCAATTTATACAGACTGGGCTGTTTCATCCGTTCCCCTCCACTCCATTCATATGAATATCCAGAATAGTACCTTCAATGGCTACTTCGTCCGGCAAAATGTTTCGGATAACCAAAGCACTGCCTTTGATCTCCAACTGCCCTTGTGACAGGGCGAGTACGATGCGATCCGGTGTGAAATGCACGACACCGCGATGATTCTCTATATACAGCTGCTTACTGCCGATCAGGGTTAACCGTGGCATATCATAAAGCACATCCTGCGGCAGATCCAGCACCTCACTGGTCCATCTGCGCAGCTTGCGGCTGATCCGGGTCATTCGAAGGTCTTCCCCCTTCCTCTACAGTTCAACTTATGCGCAAATTCAGGAAATTATGAAGAATTGGTGAGCGGTTACGTACATATTTTGGTGAAAAAACAGGCATACGAAAAAAGCCTTCTCTGGAGGCATAACGCTCACCAGAAAAGGCTCGTTCAATCTTCAATATAAAGGTTTATTTAACACAAGCTAGAGCTTACCTCTTGTGCCAAAAGGCTGCTTCGAACGAGGAGAACCGAGCACTTCTGCCCAGAGAACTCCAGTTCGAATATCTTCACGACGAAGACTAGAGGCTGCTGAAGCCGCTGTATCCGTATCTTCCCAGCTTGAATTGGATACCGAAGGAGAACTCGCTGAGGAGATGCGGTTCAGCCGATCCTGTATCATACGCTGCTGCTCTTCCATCAATCTCATCTGCTCATCCACTGAGCTCCGCATGCTGTTCAGGGATTGGTCACCCCGAAGGTCATCCCCGGTACGAGAAGACGCGGCTGGTTCAGAGTACGGCTGGTCATAACGTTCGTCATATCTTTCTTCATCATAACGCTCATCTTCATAACGTTCATCATACTGTTCTTCGTAACGACGCTCTTGCGGACTGGAGGACTGCTGCGGAGCAGCATTTCCTGCTCGGCGCTTCGTGTCTTCACCCCCACCAAAGGTCGGCATACCGCTGCCAGGACGCTTCTGGTTAGGATTTCCCGCCTTGCCCAGCTTTCCAAGAAAAGAAAAAAGAGCAAAAGCCACAATCGCTACAACATACAGATTATTAAATATCCATTCGAATAGGCTCATATGCATTCACCGCCTATCTTCCGTTTTTGGAATCACCTTGATCGCTGGAATTCGAACCCTCAGCAGGTTTTCCCAAAGTGCTGCGCATCTGAGTATCTGCTTCAATATTTTTCAGGTTCATGTAATCCATGACACCAATTTTACCGCTGCGAAGTGCTTCAGACATTGCCAGCGGCACTTGAGACTCGGACTCTACAACACGTGCTCTCATCTCAACAACGCGCGCTTTCATCTCCTGCTCTTGCGCTACGGCCATGGCACGACGCTCTTCCGCTTTTGCCTGTGCAATGCGTTTATCCGCTTCTGCTTGCTCCGTTTGCAGGAATGCACCAATGTTTTTACCTACATCTACGTCCGCGATATCAATAGACAGGATTTCAAACGCTGTTCCAGCATCCAAACCTTTGGACAATACGGTACGGGAGATCAAATCCGGGTTCTCCAAGACATCTTTGTGAGAGTTCGAGGAACCGTTCGTACTTACAATACCTTCGCCGACACGGGCAATGATTGTTTCTTCACCAGCACCACCGACAAGGCGATCAATGTTGGCACGAACCGTAACTCGCGCTCTAACTTTAACTTCGATACCGTCTTTAGCTACCGCGGATACGATTGGAGTCTCAATAACACGCGGGTTAACACTCATTTGTACGGCTTGTAATACGTCACGGCCTGCAAGGTCAATCGCCGCAGCACGTTCAAATTCGAGTGGAATATTGGCACGCTGCGCTGCAATCAGTGCATTAACAACACGGTCAACGTTACCACCAGCCAAGAAGTGACTTTCCAGTTGGTTAATATTCAAACCCAGACCTGCCTTAGTTGCTTTGATCAACGGGTTAACGATCCGGCTTGGTGTTACACGTCTCAATCTCATCGCCACCAGTGTAATGATGCCAACACGTACGCCGGATGCAATAGCTGAGATCCAGAGCATAACCGGGAAAAAGCTGAAAAATACGCTCAGTACGATAATAGCCAGCACCGCGATGAGCAAAATCGTAATCATTGGATCCATAGATTAAATTCCTCCGTTTGCAATATGTTTTTTTAAAAAAAAGAGTATCAGAACTGACGCTGTTAATCCGCTGCTGAAACTTGTTTCACCATACTGCCCGCAGCTCGGCAGTATGTTATGTACTTTGCCGAAGCGATATCATCACTTCGGCAATCGCGAAATTACACCGGCAAAGCCTGCTGAACAACAATCCGGGTACCTTCCGCTTTGATGACAATCACTGGCGTATCCACAGGAATGAATGCACCATCCGTGACGACATCGACTCGTTCGCCATCAATCATGGCTGTCCCCGCTGGACGGAGCGGCGTGATGCTGATGCCCTGCATGCCAATCAGTTCTTTACGCTCTTCAGCCGAGGAGTATCCGCGATCAGCAGATAACCTTTCGCTTAATATGAATCGATTCCATATTCCGCGATCTTTGAAGACCACAGCGATAATGGCAATGACCACCAGCGCAGCTCCAAAGGCAATCCCCAGAGAAACAAATGCATCACTCGTGTCATAAGCCGCCCTTACAACTCCGGCCACCAATGCAATGGAACCCAATATACCCAGTATACCAAAGCTCGGGATAAACATCTCCAGAATCATCATGACAAGCCCGACCGTAAATAATACCCATGTCTCAGCCCCTGCAAACCCCGCAATGTAGTTTCCAGAGAAATAAAGCACAAAACATACAATCCCGACGATTCCCGGAACGCCAAACCCAGGCACAATCAGTTCAATAATGACACCCGCAATACCAAGGAACAGCAGTACCGTCATCACTATCGGATTGGTCAAAAAGGTAGAGATATTCTCTGCAGCAGTGCGTTCCAATTTGAACACATCTCCTTGACCGTAACCAAGCCAGGCTGCGGCTTCCTCAGGTGAGCTGCTGATATGGTCCGCATAACCCACTTTCAGCGCTTCCTCAGCGGAGAGAGCAATGATCTCACCTTTTTGCTTGGTTTTATTAATCTCCGGCATCTCCACCACCATATTAACATCCGTCATACCAGCCGCGATTTGCCCATCCCGGCCGCTTTTCTCGGCAGCTCCCTGCATTTTGCTTTTCCAGAATGCAACCAGCTTAGGATCGTCAACATGTTTGCCTGTGCTGTCCACCATGGCCGCAGCACCAATCATGCTCCCTGGTGACATCACGATCTTATCTGCATTCAGCGCAAGAAAACTTCCCGCGGATGCAGCATCACCACGAACAAATGCCAGCGTCTCGATTGGACTGTCTTTAATCAACGTGCCAAGCACTTCTGCAGTATCGACACGGCCTCCTGGTGTATTGATGTCAAGAATGATCAAGCCGGCATTCATTTTCTCCGCTTCCTTGAAACCGCGTTCCATGAATTTGCCTAACCCCTGCTCGATTGGTTTATCAACCGGAATTACATATACGGCTCCGCTTTTCTCAGCTGCATGTGCTGACGGTATTCCAATCCAGAGAGGAAGCAAAAGCGTCAGCAGCATTAAGAGCAGTATGGACCCCGTAAGCTTCTTCCGGCGCTTTCCCTTCACATTAGTCCCCCCTTTTCCAATAATGTTATACTGTCCAGCTTATGGTATTTATTACGTACAATGCAGCATTACGTTTCAAAAACTTAAAATTATATTTGAATACTGCCGCAAATGCAAGAAATACATATCCAAAATCATGTTTTAAACCCATATTTTATATATTTTTGTGTATATTCAGTGAAAAGACACACGTACACTTCATAAAATGATTGTGGACGACTTATCACGATAGACTGTTAAAGGACTGATTCTGTTCTCTCGGCAGCTTCTCCACGCGAAATCCTGGATAGAAAAACACCTCCTGACAAGTCAGGAGGTGTTTATTGAATTTGCTTTATTGCAGAAATTGTTGAACTGCTTGATTAACCAGTTTGCCGTCCGCTTTGCCTTTAACTTTCGGCATAAGGGCCGCCATCACTTTCCCCATATCGGCTTTCGAAGAAGCACCGGTTTCCTGGATGGTCTGCTGTACAATAACTTTAATTTCTTCTTCGGTAAGCTGTTCAGGAAGATACTGGATAAGTATTTCAATTTCCGCTTCGGCATTTGCCGCGAGTTCTTCGCGACCTGCTTTGCCAAATTCTTGGAGGGCATCTTTGCGCTGTTTGATTTCACGACTCAGGATATCAAGCACTTCGTTGTCATCCAAATCTCTTTTCAAATCTATTTCAAGATTCTTGATCGTCGAACGAATCAACCGAATGGTGGAGAGTCTGAACTTGTCCTTACTCTTCATCGCTTGCTTCATATCTTCGTTCAATCGTTCGCTAAGATTCATGTAGTTAAAATCCTCCTAAAACTTTCTCTTACGAGCAGCCTCGGACTTTTTCTTGCGCTTTACGCTTGGCTTCTCATAATGCTTACGTTTCTTCACCTCAGCCAATACGCCATCTTTAGCGATGGAACGTTTAAAGCGACGAAGTGCAGCATCAATAGTCTCGTTTTTGCGAACTTTAGTTTCAGACACCAGTTTTCCCTCCCTCCGACCAGACCGTCCAAGAGCAATAACACGGTTCATCATCTTTCATTATAGGCGAAAGGCAATAAAAGTGTCAACCTTAACGTGATCCCTTAATATTAGCTGAGTTGCATCTGTTTTACAAGTCTAAAAATGATTTTTCGACTTGAGTGACGTCAGACTGCAGTTTTATCGGTGCGAATCAGACAAACTTGTGAGTGCACCCAGTCTAGTTCCACCCAGTAAATGGTAGTGCAAATGGTGCACCGTCTGCTCACCGTCTCGGCCGCAGTTGTTGATAAGGCGGTATCCCAATTCCTGTACACCAAGCCGCTTGGCCGCTTCCAGTGCAGCCGCATGAATTTCTCCGATGAGAGGTAGGTCTTCCGTAGTAATTTCATTCATGGAAGATATATGTTTCTTTGGAATGATCAACACATGTGTCGGTGCCGCAGGGTGAATATCATGAAAAACGATAACATGATCGTTCTCCAGTACTTTGTTGGAGGGAATGGTGCCCTCTACAATTTTGCAAAATAAGCAGTCCATCGTACAATCCCTCCTTCCTTTGAGTTCAAATTATGTATACTCCTATATCATACTAAAAGTAAAAACGTACGTCCAATGCTGATCGGACATGTCTATTTCGAATGACGGTTAACCATATTGAATTGATGTTATACGAACCAGGAACGCGTTTAGGCGGAAGTCGTTTTTAAATAAAAAACCACACCCTAAAGCAGTGTATTCCACTGCCCGGGTATGACCTGTTTGAATTTTGGTTTGAATCAGTGCTGGTCTGATGCGGCCTTACATTATGATTAATAATAAGGCAGTAAAGTTAGTGCAGTCAGTGCAAATAACGGCAGCACCAGCCTGTTAAAGCGCCTGCGCCCATATCCGTAATACGGATAAGGAGCAGGGTAGCCGTAGCCCGGATAAAATCCGCGGGCATGCGCTGCCGGGTAATGAGCGACAGGCATCATATTCGGGCCCATATTGGCATGACCTGCCATGACTTCATTTCCAACAGGTACCGCCAAATAAATCATCTCATCATCTACATTTTCAACAATGCCGTCATAATAGGAACCATCATTCATCTGAATACATACATAACGATGAATGTGATCCTTGCACAGTTTCTTTGCGGCTGTTTTATCCACGCCGATCGCCTCCCAGTTCAGCTCTTCTTCACCCTTCATCGTATTCAGATCTGGGCGGATTGACACTAATTCAGAGAAGTTAGATTCCAGATCAAGCAGCGGAGGATATAAAAAAAACGAAACGCGCTTAAGAGCGCTCAATAAAAAGAAGCCCCTCGTGAGCGGCTTCCTATAGAAGTCCGCTGCGCGGACATCCATACAGGAAGCTTCCTGAACAGATGTCCGACGGGGGGCTTAAAACAAGTTTGTCGGCTTAACTGTAGTATAACAGCGTGTTGAACCTGTATCTGTGATGAAACTCACTCGTTATCATATGAGCATCAAAAAAAGAAATATTTTTACAAAACGATCATTTTCAACCTTCCAGTACTTACAAACTTTCCAGAACAACTTTAGAGCCTGCACCGGCATCTCCTGCCGGAATTACAACCAGTTTGCGCGGCAAACGTGCACGCAGTTCAGGGACGTGACTGATAATCCCTACAGCCAACCGGTCGTCATGCAGTTTTTCCAGCGATGTAATGACCGTATCCAGCAGTTCAGGGTCCAATGTGCCGAATCCTTCATCCAGGAAGAAAAATTGCAGCGGATACTGCCCGCGCAGTTGAATCTGGGCTGATAACGCCAAGGCCAGCGACAATGAGGTCAAGAAGGTCTCTCCCCCTGAAAGAGTCGACACCGGACGTTTCACTCCCCCGTTAGCATCGTCACAGATAACAAAACCGCCACCTGAATCCACCTCAAGCGAGTACCGCTGCTTGGTCAGAAAACGCAAACGCTGAGAAGCTGCATGGCTCACCTGCATCAGCTGTTCTTCGGCAATGTACTCGACAAATGCATTTCCCCGGAAAGCAGACTGCAGTTTGCCAAGAAGCTCCCCTTGATGGCTGACCTCCAGCCGTTTCGTCTCCAGTTCCGTCCAGCGAACATGGCGCTGCTGCACATCCTCCAGATCCCGTTCAGCACGTGCCTTCGCCTGCAGCGCTGTCTCATCCTCGATTCTGGCCTGTTTCAACCGTTCCGTACAGGCTGTCCAATCTTCCTCGGTAACAGATGCACCACCCAATTTCTGCTCCAGCTCACGCAGTTGAGAAGCGAGTTCACGCTCACGTTCGCGGTGCTGCTGAATTGCAATTCTCAGGCGTTCCGCATCTTCTGCAGCTATTGCCGCCTGCATCACAGCATCATCCGTTTCAAACGGAGACTGTTCCAGCAGCTGCTGCCAGCGCTTCTGTGCCAGTTCCAAATGCTCCAGCGCAGAAGAGGCAGCCTGCTGCGCCATAACGTCACGCTTCACGGATTCCTGCTTCTGCGCGTCCCTTTGTTTGAAGCGCTGTGCAGATTCTTCGGCCGCGCTGCGAAGTTCCTCCAGGCGTTTCTGTGTACCGCGAATCAGATCCTCTACACGCTGCTCACCGACCCACTGACGCAGACGTTCTTCTTTCTCGGCAAGCTGCCTGCTGCCTCCCTGCCATTCGGTCTGCCACTGAATCAGCTGCTTGTCTAAATCCACCAGCTTCTGCTGCAGTGTCTGGACAAGCTGCTCTTTCTCCTCCAGGAACGTCACGCTTTTGCCCAGACGTTCCTGGATGTCTTCCGCGCGTGCATCGCGCTCCTGCATCGCTTGATAGAGGCCGGCGGCCTGTTCCTGTGCGATGTCAGGCAGTTCCGCGGCCCAGCGGCTCTGCAGCGCTGCCGCAGCGGCTTCGCTCTCGGCCAGCTTGCGCTCCGCCTGAGCGAGCCCGGCACGGCCGGCCTCCTGTGCGGCCGCCGCTTCCACACGGCACTGCTGCGCACTCGAAGCCGCCTGCTGCAGCGCTGCGGCTTTGCCCTGCAGCGGCGCGGCTTCGCCAGCCAGCGCCTGCGCGGCTTCGCGCAGCGCAGCGGCACGCGCTGCCCAGTCCGCCGGAGATTGCCCGTCCTCGGGCAACTCGGCAGGCTCGGGCGCTGCTGCCGCAGGCGCGGCCTCGGCTGCGGCCGGGGCATTGCCGGCCGCGGCGCCGAGCTGCGTCAGCAGGCTGCGGCGTTCGTGCAGCTGCTGGCGCAGCCCAAAGCGCAGCTCCTGCAGCTCCGCGTGCAGGCTGCGCAGCAGTTCGAGGTCCGCATCGTCTGCGTGCGGACCTTCTCCCGGCGGTGCAGCCGGGAGCGGGTGGTGTGCGGAGCCGCACACCGGGCACGGCTCGCCGTCGCGAAGCTCGGCGCGCAGGGCGGTGGACAGCCGGTGCAGCTCCTGCTCACGCATCGCGCCGCGCAGCTGTTCCTCCGCCTGGGCCAGCAAGCGCTGTTCACGATTTACATCCCGCTCACAGGCAAGCAGGGCCTCTAAACCCGCCGCCGCCTGTTCCACCAACAGCTGACGCTGTTCGGTCAGGCGTCTTTCCTCCGCAGCCGCCGCTTCCAGCTTTGCGGCACCTTGTTCTGCAGACTGCTGATAGGTCTGCACATCCGCTTTATGCTGCTTCACCTGCTCAGAAGCCGTATCGATCCGATGCTTCAGTTCAAGTGCAGCCTGCAGCTGTCTGCGTTCATCCGACTTCACTTCGTTCGGTTTGAGACTCTCCTGTAATTCCTCACGCCGTTTACGTCCACGCAGTTGAAGCTCCCGCTCTTTATCCAGCTGCTGCCGCGCCGTTGTCTGTTCCGCCTGTCCTTTCTCGATTAGCTGTGCAAGGCGTGAACAATCCGCCTGTAAACTATCGCGTTCCCGCTGCAGCTCCTTGGCTTGTTCTAGCTGATCCAGACGCAGCAGCAGTTTCGGTTCTTCTGCCGTCAGCTGTTTTCGGGCTTCTTCCGCCTTTTCGGCTTCCTGAGCAGCCAAACGTTCATGCTCTGCCGCCTGCTTCCCTGCCGTTTCTGCCTCCATCTGCCGCTGCTTCCGGACTGATGAAGCGTCACGCAAGGTTTGAAGCACAGGCATCATCGCTTCAGCTGCTCCCGACAGCTTCAAGCGCTCTTCATCCGCCTCAACCTGCATCGTCTTCGAATGGAGCTTCTGCTGCTCTTCCATACGCGTTTGTTTTTCCTGACTCAAATCACGAATTCTGCCTAATTGTTCAGCTTCCCTCGCCGCTGTATCCAGCACTTTCCGAGAAGCTTCGGCATGCTGAACTGCAGATTGAAGCAGCCGTTTCGTTTCTTCAAGCGTTTCTTTACTGGCGCTGCCCAGTCCCTGTTGCTCGGCAGCAAGGGATTGATGAGCCACATCATTATCCTTAACTCGCCGGCTTAATTTGATCGCAAGCTGATCTCCGTACTTTTCCAGATGGAAGAGCCGCTGCAGCATCTGCCTGCGTTCGCTCCCTTTTAGCGAAAGAAACTCGGCAAATTTCCCTTGCGGCAGCACAACCGCTCTTGTAAAATCATCCATTTTCAGACCAATCACATCTTCAACACACCGATTCACTTCGGCCAGCTTGTCCGCAAGTACATGTTCTTCCCCATCCACCGTCTCGATAAACTTGCTGACTGTATTGCTGACCGACACTTCATTGTTACGCTTGAAGCGCCGTTCAACCCGGAATCTGCGGGTGGCCTCTGCCGAAGCAAGTTCAAATGTAAAAGCAACCGAGAGTGAATCCTCGGCATGATTCATAATGCCCTGCGTGCCGTTTACAGCTCGCTCCACCTTGCCGTACATGGCAAGCGTAATTGCATCCAGCAGGGATGACTTTCCGCTTCCCGTCGGCCCGAATATACCAAACAGTCCAGTCTCCGTCAGGACCGTGAAATCAATCTCCTGCATCTCGCGGTAACTCTGCAGTCCTGCGACTTTAAGTAAAATCGGCTTCATCTGCTTTCGACCTCCTCGCGCACACCCGGCTCGTCCTCATCGACTAGCTCCAAGAAAAGCTGTACAAGGCTGTCTTCGGGCTGCGCTCCACCGGTCTGACGCTGATAAAACTTGCGAAAAAGTTCATGCACAGGCAGCTCCGAGCGCTGTTCCATAAGACCTGCCGCCTCCATCTCCGGATAGATCGGACGGATATGAATGATACCTTCATGGGCTTTTCGCAGCTGCTGAATTTCCTTGAGAGACATGGCATCCTCCAGCCAGACTTCCATATCGATGTAAGCCTGGGGATCACGTCCTTCATCCAGCCAGCGGTATACTTCGGCCAGCCCCCCTCTCGCCTTCCAACGCACGAGTGGATTACCGGAGGTTAACAGCACTTCTTCTATCTGTGCAGCTCCGCCTGGTGCAAGATCCACCATCGTGATTGATTTACTTTGTCCCGCCTCCGAGAAGCTGTAAGCCAGCGGAGAACCACTGTATCGGATGACACCTTCCCCTTTGACGGCTTGTGCCCGGTGAAGATGTCCCAAGGCAGTATACTGTGCTCCTGTATTCAGAGAAGAAGGATCTACCGTGTAGGCTCCGCCAACCTGGATAGGCCGTTCAGAATCACTTTCTACCCCGCCTAATACATAAATATGACTCATGGCGAGATTCACTGTATCCGGACGAAAGGAAGCAGCCAAACGCTGCATTAACATTCCCACTCTGCGGCTGTAAGCTTGACGAAGTACATTCTCATCCCCATCGCTAGTCAACAGCTCGTTTAATCTCGCTTCCGACGGGTATGGCAGAGCCGCAATATGTGCTGTCTCCCCGGTTCGCCGTGCATGGATGGTCACAGCTTCGGACACGGGTGTACCTACCAGCGTAATCCCCTGTCTGTTTACCAGCGGTGTCACCGAAGCCACCCGCTCGGGCTGATCGTGGTTGCCTGCAATGACAACCAGCGGCCTGCCGTGTTCCGTCAAACGTGCCGCTGCCTCATAAAACAGCTGCTCTGCTGAAGCAGGCGGATTCACCGAATCATATACATCTCCGGCCATTAATACAGCATCGGCCTGCTGATCATCAGCTAGTTTAACAAGTTCATCAACGAAGTCCTCCTGTTCACGAAGCCTGCTTCGTCCCTCCAGCGTTTTCCCTAGATGCCAGTCCCCCGTATGCAAGATACGCATCGTCCGTTCCACCTCTCTCCATAACATCTACTATCCGTTGATCCACGGCTCTTTCTATCACTGCATCCACCGCTGAAATAGAGATGTTTTAAACATTAGATATTCACAGCTATTTATAATTACAATTTGACCGCATGACCACCATCGAAAAAATATAGCCATTTATGATCCACTTGCCGGCCCAAAATTTCCTCAATGGCCCGTCCGTACAGCTGCAGCTGGAATCGATAGTTGGCAGTCAGAAGCTCCAGCCCACCACGATGCTCAAGAACCCGATCTGTTTTATAATCAAGCAGAACAAGTTCGCCATCGACCTCATAAAGACAGTCAATAATTCCTCTGACGAGCACCGTTTCGTTCTCAAGCCCTGCCTGTACTCTGCTGTTTTCACCGAACTGTTCCTGCTCCTCGTTCAGCTGCAGTCCATGAAGCCACGCTGCAGGAGACTGATGAGCGGGAAGCCCGTAAGTAAATGGAATTTCCCTTCTGACCCATGCAGCACGAAGCATCTCCGTTCCAGGCTGCGTGTCAAAAAAGTTCGTCAGCTCACGGGCATCAATGGCTTCTGCTTGATAAGGCAGCAGAATCTGAAGCGCAAGCAGACGTGAGATCGTCTGTTCAACAACCGTTGCATCTACGGCAGCACCATCTACAGGAAGATGCTGCATCAAGGTATGATATACCGTTCCCCGTTCTGTTCCCGTCAGCTGCCTCTCTCCCATGAATTTAGGACGGCGTAGATGTAACTTGAATGAGGATTCATCCGCTTGACTCTTCCTGCTGCCTGTGCCGAGGGTATGCTGCATATAGACTGTTTCAGACTGCTCCAGCAGCTCTTCGATTACGGGATACGAAACGTCCTCCTGTGCAGGGAGCGAACTCTTGATCTCTGTCACAGAAGTACTCGCCGCCACATGTGAAGCTGATTCAAACGGATAGGTCCAGGAGAGTTTTTTATCAATCTCATGAACCAATTCCTCTACCAGTGGACCTTCCGACATCTCCACGGAATGCTCTTTAACAAGCGGAGATGGCATTAATTCGACCGGCTTCACTGCTTGGAGGGCTTCCATACGTTCTCTCCGCAATTCAGTTATTCCGTCATCTTCGTTCTCCGTGAGATCTGTGTTCTGATGACGAGACACCTGTTCTGCAGCGACAACGGATATGTTCCAGCGTGAATCATCAACAGCTAAGCAAGCCGCATAGGAATCGCGCTCCCCTGCAAGCTCACGCAGCACCGCAGCATCCGGGTGTCTGATCAGTGCCGGTCCGATCCAGTCCAGATAATTCCGTCCGGCTGCAAGCAGATAATCAGGCAGTGCCAGTTCCGGGCTGTCTTTAACCTGAGACCAGGCCTGCGCCTTCTTCGCTGCATCCTTCACCGTACCGATCAGGATCATCTTTTCTTTTGGACGAGTTAATGCTACGTACAATACACGCATCTCTTCCGCAAGCAGCTCAAATTGAGCCCGCCGCCGAATTGCCAAATTAGCTAATGTCGGATAAGCCACGCGGTTGTCACGATCCACAAATCTCGGGCCAAATCCAAGTTCTTTGTGCATTAGAAACGGCGCGTGCAGATCCTGCTGATTAAACATCTTGGAAATACCGCCGACAAACACAATCGGAAACTCCAGACCTTTGCTTCGGTGGATCGTCATAATCCGCACCGAATTGTCCTGCTCGCCCGAACCGCTCGCTGCGGTTCCGAGATCACCGCCATTTTCCCGTAATCTGGAGACATACGTCAGAAAACGGAACAGCCCGCGATTCGCAGTTGCTTCCTCATATTGGCGTGCCCTGTCGTACAGAGCCTTCAGATTACTCTGCCGCTGCTGACCGCCAGGAAGTCCTCCAACCCAGTCCAGATATCCGGTTTCCTGATAAACGCGCCAGATCAACTCACTTAAGCTGCCTTGTCTAGCCTCTTGTCTCCACTGCTCCAGCTGGCGCATGAAACGAATAAGTTTTTGACGCAGCTCCGAATGAGCTTGTTCATTTTCATGCATAAAGTCTGAATGGTCTGCGAATCTTTCCGTTCGCGCATCAGCTTCCATTTCAGCCGTAACAGCTGATTCGCGGTATCCCTGCTCAAGCTCCGTCCAACCTTCAGGCCACTGTATCTGAGTCAATTGAGCATCATGCAAATCTTGTGCTGGCACAGCCTGTCCAGAAGCCCCTGGTTCGTCCTTCCACGGTCCGGCAGCAGATACAACTGCATCATAGAAAGATTGTCTTTTGTCACCGAGACGAATCTGCGCGAGTTCCTCTTCATCCAGACCAACTATAGGAGATCGAAGCACAGATGCCAGCGGAATATCTTGTCTCGGATTGTCCACAAGCTGAAGCAGAGATAACATAATTTCGACTTCCGTCGCCTGAAAGTATCCCTTACTCTGTTCTCCACCAGCAGGGATGCCCTGCTGTCTGAATTCTTCAATCATCAGCGGAGCCCACATCAGGGTCGAACGCAGCAGTATAACAATGTCTCCATAGCGTGCTGGACGCATGGTCTGCAGCGTCTTGTCATACACACTGAGAGCAGGTTTGTCCGTTTCTCCGACCATCTCTCGTATTCGCACAGCGATAGCTCGTGCTTCCAGCTGAGCCGTTTCGAGTTCTGCACTCTCTAGTTCCGCAGAAGCCACTGCCTCCACGCCATCTTCCGTACTCTCCGACACATCCGGTCCTCCGCCTTGGCGGTCGATTAGCATCAGCTCAGGAGTGTACGCTTCACTTCCAAGTGTCTCTGATGGAAATGATGCACCGTAAGCCAGCTGCGCCCGTTCATCATAGGCAATCTCGGCGACGCCCTCGTTCATAAGCTGCCTGAATATTACGTTGACAGCATGCACAACTTGGGCGCGGCTGCGGAAATTGCGGGCAAGATCAATGCGTTTTCCTGCACCCTCAACACTCTCTTTATCCCCGTCCGCATCCACATCAGTACTCGCTTGGTAGTTACGATATTTGTTCATAAAAAGACCCGGTTCAGCTAATCGGAAACGATAAATACTCTGCTTAACGTCACCAACCATAAATCGGTTGCCCGGGTTCTCTCTGGAAATCAATCGGACGATATCTTCCTGAACCGTATTGGTATCCTGATATTCATCCAGCAGCACTTCATCAAAACGTGCACGATACTCCACAGCCGCATCAGAAGGCATAGAGTTCTCAGGTGTGGAATCCTCATGCCGCAAAATTTGCAGACAATAGTGCTCCAAGTCATTAAAATCAACCTGTCCACGTTCCTGCTTAGCCTGACGGTAACGCTCACCAAAGGTGCTGACTAGTCGGGAAAGCTCCTGCATAAGCGGCGCAGCCTGTTCCAGTTCCTGCCAGAAGGAGAACGCACTCCTGCCGAAAAGAGAACCTTTCAGATCATTAACCGCCTTTTTGGCCGTTTCCCGCAGCTCTTTCACCTGTTCCTGCAATCCAGGATCTGTCTGATCTTTTTTACAAGGTTTCAATTTGCCGAATGCAGCCGGTTGGAATACCTCTGGAAGTCTATCCCAGGGCATGATTTCAACGGCGGATATCAGTTCTTCCACCACTGCCAAATCCTCTTGGAGTGTCACCGCATAAGGTGCCGGACCTTCAGGCTGCATTGAAATCTGAATACCCTGACGCAGCAGTCCTGCGGCCCCGCTCAAAGCAAGAGCCGCATCTCGCAAAATGCTCTGCACCCATGCCGATTGTCCCAGCGCCTCCACACTTTCCACCTGAAAAGCCGATGCCATCTCCATAAGCCAGTGATCCGGCCAGGAATGGCTTCGTGAGAAATCATACAGTCGCTGCACCAGCCGATGCATCGCATCATCGTTTCGCTCTCCGCTGAACCAGTCGACGAGTTCCCGGAATGTGCTGCCCTCATCTTCTTCACCATACTTTTCCTCGAACAGCTCCTCCAGCAGTTCCTGGCGCAGCATTTCGGCTTCATTTTCATTGAGAATACGAAAAGCCGGATTGAGCGGAATCTGCTGATAGTATCTGCGAATGACCTCCATACAGAAGGAATGCAGCGTAGTAATGGAAGCTCGTCCAAGCAGTGATAACTGCCTGCGCAGATGCTCATCCTCGGGCTGTTCCTCAAGTGCACGCTCCAGCGCTTCACGAATACGCTGTTTCATCTCGGCCGCCGCCGCCTTTGTAAATGTAGCCACGAGCAGCCGGTCCACACTGAAGCCTTGGGAAGGATCTGCTATTTTGCGGATAATTCGCTCAACCAGAACAGCTGTTTTCCCTGATCCCGCAGCCGCAGCGACCAGAATATCTTCTCCATGCTCGGCAATGGCACTCCACTGATCATCACTCCAGAAGCTGCCTTCCGGTTTAGGCATATGCATCATAACGTTTCTCCTTCCCTGCTGTGAGACAGCATGTCCCAAATCTGCTGTTTGCCCGGTTTGGACAGCAGTTTATAGTCGTTCCCCTCAATATTCTCATCAAATTGGCAGACCGGTTTGTACGGACAGAACGTGCATGCAACCTCCTGCTGTATACGATACGGCTCAATCGCTGTATCACCATCCGTAATCCGCGTTCCGATATCGCGAATGTTACCTCGAACCGCCGCAAGCAGTGTGTCCCACTGTTCAGGTGCGGCTACTGCGGCACTGCTGTAGAAACTGCCATCCGCCTTCAAAGCCACCGGAATAATTGCAGAGTGTCCTTTATCCAGTGTGCGGTCCATTTGAGCCACAGCATCGCGGTCGGCCAAAAGCAGGCCTTTCATTTTAAATCGTTTCAGCAGCTCCTGCCCCGCCTGTTCTGATGTCATACCGTTTGCTGACTGCAGCAGAGGATTATGCACATGGAAATAGAGAGTGCCTCCCGGCAGCGCCGTTTCTCCTAACCACTCTTCAGCTGCACTCAGCAGTACTTCCAGATAAGTGAGCATTTGCAGCGATAATCCATAGTACACCTCATGAAGTTTGAGATCGGTCTGACTGGACTTGTAGTCAATCACGCGCAGCAGCAGTCCGTTCTCGCCTTCAGCGACATCCACGCGGTCAATCCGGCCCACGATTTCCAGCACACAGCCATTCTCCAGTTCAAAACGCAGTGGAGGCAGCGGTTTGCCTGGACCAAAATCAAGCTCCAGCCCGATCGGTTCAAAACTGCCGCGTCTGGACTGCTCGCCAAGAATAACGGACGCGCGGCTGACAATATCCTTCAATTTGCGAAAAATATACCCGTAACGCTTCGTGCTCAGCAAGATCTCTCCCTGAAGCTGAGGAGCGATCTGTTCGACCGTTTGCTCGGCTTCCTGTCGGCACTGTTCCGGCGTCAGACTGCCCCAGCTGCGATTTTCCTCACGCAGACGCATGGCCAGCTGACTCAGTGCAGCATGGAACAGCTGACCGATATCCGGGGCCTGAAGACGATATATTTGCCGCTCTTTGAGCTTCAGCCCGTGTGATGCAAAATGAGAGAAAGGACAGGCTGCAAATCGTTCCATACGTGACACACTTGTCCGTACCTCTGTACCGTAAAGTCTGCGGCTGGTCGATGTTTGCAGCGTCAGGGCACGGTTGCGGTAAAAGATCGAGCTGAGCAGCCGTTCCAGCTGCGGACGGCTCGTATCCCGGGTTACATGCCAGTTGTAGACTGCCCACCACATCTCGGGAATCTCTTCTCCCCTGCGCCATCTGCGAAGCTGTCCAATCAGCATCGAAAGACTCCGTTCGGGATGAACAGCATATGAAGCGTGCAGCGAGTCTGAATCCATTACTGGCGGCTGCGCAAGCAAAAGCTGCTCCTGCAATCCGAACATTTTACGCACATGACGCACAATTTCGGAAGGCAGTAACGGCTTGCCTTCATCGTCCGCCACCGGATAACTCAGCCATAACTGTTTGCTGGCAGCTGTCAAAGCGGTATAGATCAGGAAGCGTTCATCCAGCATTAATCTCGTTGCTCCGGGACCGAGGCCCATGCCTCTTTCCGTCAGCAGCAGCCTCTCCTGTTCCGTGAGTACACCGTTATCCTGAGGGATTGCCGGCAGCTCTCCATCGACCGCCCCAAGAATAAATACATATTTAATATCGCGCAGACGCGTACGATCCATGGAACCAAACAGCACCTGATCAAGTGCCGGGGGAACAAGCCCCAGCTTGAGTTCAGTCAATCCGGTTTCGATCATGCCTGCAAATAAAGAAATGTCCAAGCGTTCATTTCCCATCATATCAACCATCTGGTCCAGCAGATCGAGTACAGCCCCCCAAATCTGACGATGCTCTCTGGACCGCTCAGGATCCCCCTGTGCTTTGGCCAGAGCGGACATCTGATCCAGCTTACGTGCAATATCTGCATCCTCTAACAGTCCGAATAATGCTTCACATTGAGCAGCGGCTGTTTTTGCTTTTTTCATTCGTTTCTCAAACATGCCGAGTGCCGATGTGATTACAGTCCGGCAGCTTTCCATCTGTGATAACAAAGCATCCCGTCCCCGGCTGCGTCCTTCCTGGGCGTTATCTTCCAGAGACAAACTTGGAACATACTTCCACGGCTTGCCATCCGTCCAGCGATATCCATGGATACCGCAGGCAAGTACATAGTTTTCGAGCTGGTCCATGTCTTCACGTGTAATGGAACCATTCAGCGGAAGCAGCAGATCTGTTTTGACACAGCGAAATACATCCTCGTACCGCCAGTTGCGGCGAACAATATCCAATGCCGCACGAATAAATTCGGATAATGGATGATGCAGTTCACTTCGTCTTCGGTCCAGAAAGACCGGAACATCATAATCCCTGAATAACGGCTCCGCAATATCAGCATAGGTCTCTAATCCGCGAACAAGCACTGCCATATCCCGATATCTGGCCCCATCTTCCTGCGCAAGACGACGCATTTCACGCAGTGCGCCCTCCAGTTCTGCCCGGCGATTCTCCGCAGCAGCCAAGCGAATTCCCGAGTCTTCGCCTTCGCTTCTCCAGCGAACACGCCGATCAAACCCAGCCTCCAGATGGGCAAGTCCTGGCCGATCCTTAAATCTCGGCAGTACTTCGTCATGAAGTATTGTCGTATCGCTGGACACACCCAAATGCTCTGCCATGCCTTTGAGCCGCGTATAAGCACTAGCTGTTGGATAAAATAATTCCAGCTCTCCCGGCAGTACACCCTGCTCGTAAGCACGATCAAGCGTTAAGGAAATGGTTACAGACGAGGCCTGCAGCATGAGCTGTCCTATGACACTCATCTCCTGCGGAGTGAATCCATGAAAACCGTCAATCCAGACTTCAGCTCCCTGCAGCCATGTGCTTTCCGGCAAACGCCCCGTCAGCTCGTTCAGTGTATCTTCATCATCAATATATAAATTAGTCAGTTCCCTCTCGTAGTCGTGGTAGATCAAGTTCAAATCATGCAGCTTATCCTCCAGAATAGGTGAAGTAGATGCAATCTCCCACGCTGCAAGCCCCTCTTCGAGTACCGAAGCATGCACTTCGTATCGTTTAAACTCACTATATAATTGGGTCAATTCCCCAATAAAACCAAGCTGGCTGCCCGAAGCAGCAAACAACCTCAATTCTTCCTTCCGACGCTGGATGACTTTATATAAAAGCATCTTCTTGCCCTCAGCTCCAATCGGAATGCGGGCAGAACCGCCAGCCTCCTGCATAACGCGATAAGCAAGACGACGGAAGCCAAGTACTTCGGCACGCATCGTACCTTTAATGCCTTCGGAAGAAACCAGTGCCTGCTCTGTCCGAAATGAGCTTTGTTCAGGAACAAGCAGAATCAGCGGTTTTCCTTGAGGCTCCTGCCTAAGCAGGGATGTGATTTCCCGGGTAATCAGTGTGCTTTTGCCACTGCCTGCCCGGCCAATAACAAAGCGTACGGACATGTGTCATCCTCCAAACTGCACGTACAAGATTTTAATTTCCAGTATATCATACCTTACTCACTTCGGAACATACGTTTGCCATGATCCACCAAATAAGAACACAATATGGCTATAAAAAAAGCCGCCTGTACAATACAGCCAGCAGCTTCTTATGGATTTGCGTCTACAATTACACTTCAACCAACATATCCGTAACTATAGAAGCAGACTTCCTCCTTTTTCAAATTCAATCCTTCGGCTGCCGGCCTAGACATAAATGAGTCGGGACGAAGACCGAACAAAGTATCCTTTTCGACTAATAATAAAAGTTTGTCCGCCAAGATCAAGCTTTTCCTCATAAACAAAATACCCTATAAGATGGACTTTTTAAAGTGCCTATCCCATAGGGTACGATTCATTCTAAATAAAAGAGAATATGCTTAATTCTTTTTGCTTCGCACTTCAAAAATAGCAAATTTCAAGTAGTGCCCTTCATCTACGCCCAAAATTTGCGGATGATCCTTGCCAGCGGCTTTCCAGTCAATCAAACGGAGCACTTTACCTGCATCTTCTGCGGCATCCGCTATCGTTTCAAGGAAAAGATCAGGACGCATATGATAAGAACAGCTTGCCGTTACCAGATATCCGCCCTCGTTGACAAGTTTCATACCCTGCAGATTAATGTCCTTGTAACCACGGCATGCTCCCTTGACTGCGGATTTTGTTTTCGCAAACGCAGGCGGATCAAGGATAACGACATCAAACGTTTTTCCAGCATTGGATAATGCTTTGGAGGTATCCACCTTTTGCTCCGATGCTCGTGCGCGTGCATTGCGCTCATCAAGTCCTTTGACTTGCTCACGCAGATATTGAAAAGCATCGGCTACAACGAACTCTACCCGATCCGTAAAACCGTTCAGTTCTACATTCGTTCGTGCACTTTCGATGGCATGTTCGGAAATATCAAGACAAGTTACCTTCTTCGCTCCATATTTGCATGCATTCAAGGTAAAGCTGCCGGTGTGCGAGAAACACTCCAGCACCGTGGCCCCGTCCCAATACGGGAAAGTCACCACTTTGCCTCCCTTATTCACAGGCAGCTGCTGCTCGCTTCCTTCGTGCTCGATCTGCTGCAGTGTGATGCCGCTTTTATACCCCCAGCCTTTCATCAGCGGTTCAATGGCCGCACGATTCTCACGCTGGTCGAAGAAGTAGCCTGTTTTCTGACCCTCCACAATATCCACCTTGATGAGCAGTCCATTTTCAGTCACCGTAACATGACGCGGACAATCTCCATAGAGCGGACCTTTGACCTGCTCCAGACCTTCCAGTTCACGAATAGATACATCACTTCGCTCATAAATGCCTTCTGGCTGCATGACTTCAATGAGCGCCTGTACAATGGCTTCACGGCAGCGATCCATCCCAAGGGTCAGGATTTGCACCACTAGAATGCTGCCGAATCGGTCAACGATCAGTCCAGGCAGAAAATCGGCTTCGCCGTAAACGAGACGATACGCTTCCCCACCCTGTATGAAGCGTTCCCGGTGACGCAGACAGTCACGAAAACGTGCTGCGAAAAAGGCCGTGTCCATCTGTTCAAATTCCAAAGGCTGGTACGAGACCACGCGCACGGTAATCTGCGAAGCCGGATTATAATAACCCGTCGCCAAGTAACGACCTTGATGATTCAGTACATTGACGATATCACCCGGTTCCGGATTGCCGTCTACGGACGCAATTTCATTTTTAAAAACCCAGGGATGTGCATGTTCCAGCCGTTTTTTGCGGCTGCGTTCCAGTGTTACGGATGGCAAGATTGATCCACTTCTTTCTTATTTTAGTTGAAAAGACAGGTTTGGGCGGCAGAGGCCGCTCCGGGGACGAATCGATCCTATGATCGCTGTTGTCCTCAGATTTTTTTGGATTCCCTTTCTTCAAAGGGAAAATCCGAGGACAAAGGCGAACGCTTCGCTTCCTTGGATTCGATTTCGTCCCCTCCGCTACGTTTGCCGAATCACCGTATCTTTTGAATTGGGGGCCGGCAGTTTTATGGCGCTCCGGGGGCGAATTGATCCTACGATCGCTGTTGTCTCCAGATTTTTCTGATTCCCCTTCTCCAAAGGGAAAATCCGGTGACAAGCCAATGCTTCCGAGCAGCTTTCTTTCAGAAAGCTTTCAGGCGCACGCTTCGCTTCTTTGGATTCGATTTCGTCCACTCCGATGACAGAATAACCTTCCAATCGCTGTTATCCCCAGATTTTTTGAATGCCTTTTTCAAAGGGAAATCCGGTGATAAAGGCGACCGCTCCGCTTTTTCAGGTTTTTTCCGTCCTCTCCGTTCACGTGTAAATGAATATCAACTTATATAGCATCTTTTTATAACACTCCTTCACCTGTCATGCTTGTCTCCACTTTCTCATAGGATAAGTGATAAGCAATCGGGACGGGAGGAATGATGTAATCATGTTCAGGGATATAATTCTGCCTTTGCTGTATGGGCTTATCATTTTTTTTGGCGGCATGAAGCTGATGGAGACGGCGCTGCAGCGAATGGCCGGGCCTATGCTCGCAGGCTGGCTGAACCGCGCCACCTCTGCCCCGTGGAAGGGCATGGCATTCAGCGCTGGTGCAACGGCACTGCTGCAGAGCAGCACAGCCGTAACCGTACTGACGATTGGTTTGGCTAATGCACGATTAATTACCTACGGCCGTACGCTCGGCATTATCCTTGGAACCAATATCGGAACCTGTCTGACAACGGAACTGGTCGGCCTTCAGATTGGACGTGCTTCACTGCCGCTGCTGCTCCTATCGCTGACAGGATGGTCCATATTTGTTATCCTTGCTGAACGCAATCAAGCTGCTCCTGCGCGCACCCGCCGGACGTTGGCCAACATACAATTCAGCTTCCTCGCAGCAGCAGGCTTTGCGCTCGTCATGACAGGCATTCAGGTCATGCAGTCCATTGCCATTCCGCTCCGCAGCATGGGGGTATTTCAATGGTTTCTGGACCGCTCGGCGGACAGCCTGTGGTGGGGCTTTCTCGCAGGGGCCTGCCTGACCGCGCTGATTCACAGCAGTGCCGCGGTCATCAGCATGGCGATCACGCTGGCCGCCACAGGCGTACTGCCTGTGGAGATCGGCATCGCTATCGTGATCGGGTCCAATGTCGGGACCTGCATCACCGCTGTTATTGCAGCCGCGGGCGGGGCGTCGGCAGGCAAATTTGTGGCAGCCTCCCATGTGGTGCTTAACATTGCGGGAGCGCTGCTGTTTATGCCGCTGATCAGCCAGCTGCATGCAGCTTCGGCCTGGCTCTCAGCGGATCAAGGGGCACAGATTGCGCATGCCCAGACTCTTTTTAATATCATCAGCTCACTGCTGGCTTTACCGTTCTGTTACCTGCCCATCTGGCACAAAAAAACACCTGTCATCGCCTCTTCGGCCAAGACACCTGTGGTTTGAAATGCTGTCAACCCTTCCCGGGCTTGTAGAACATGCAGACATCGATGCAGCGAAATACTCACTGTTTATACATTGACACCCAGTTTGTTCAAGCCAGCGCGCACAACATCATCGTTGTTGTCGTATCCGTTCTGCTGCTGTTTGGACCAAGCCTCTTCCGGAGTATACCAATCCACACCTTTGATCTCTTCAATCTGAGGCTGCAGATCACCGCTTTCCGCTTCCACGAGGTAATAGTGCACTTCCTTGTCCACGGGCCCAAATTCAGCATGCTGATACGTATAAGCAATGATATTAATCGGTTCGATAATACGGCCCACCATACCTGTTTCTTCCAGAATTTCACGAAGGGCCGTCTGTTCGATCGTTTCTCCATCTTCCATCTTGCCTTTGGCAAGTGTTATTTTACCGTAACGATCCATAATAAGTTGTATTTGAAGCTGACCGTCTTCTCCGGTTCTGTATACAACGCCGCCTGCTGAAATTTCCTTTTTGTTCATGATATTCTCCCCCACACGCTTCAATTTCTTCCCTTGGCAAAGAAGGACCTCATCTCCTCGGGTACTCTCCCCAAGGAAATGAAATCCTTGTTCCTAACGCCTCGATTACATCGCAGCAGATTTCAGATTCTCTTCCAATACACGAACCAGCGTACCTTGACTTTCATTCGCACCTGCTTCAGTCAGCTTCACACGGCACACTTTACCGACCATGTCAGGTGTTCCGTCGAACACCAGCTGAATGTAGTTGTCACTGTATCCGTGCAGCTTGCCGCTGCCTTCGCGGCCTTTGGCTTCACCTTCTGGAATTACTTCCAGCACTTGTCCAACAAACTTCTGTGCATATTCCAGCTGCATCTGTTCGGACAGTTCAATTAATTCATGCACCCGCGCATTTTTAATGTCCTCATCCACTTGATCTTCCATGCGTGCTGCCGGAGTGCCTGTCCGTTTGGAGTAAGGGAATACGTGCATTTCCGAGAAGCCGATTTTACGCATCAGATCATACCCATTGCGGTACATCTCGTCCGTTTCACCCGGGAAACCTACGATAACGTCGGTTGTGATCGCAACATCCGGCATAGCCTCACGTATACGCAGCATTTTGTTATAGAATTCTGCAGTCGTATATTTGCGGCGCATGCGTTTCAGAACGGTGTCATCTCCTGCCTGCAGCGGAATGTGGAAATGACGAACCAGTTTGTCCGAACGTTTGATTACATCGAGCATCCGGTCATCAATCTGGCTTGCTTCAATAGAGCTGATCCGAATACGCTCCAGTCCTTCCACTTTGTCCAAGTCCCACAGCAGATCGGTCAGATCATAGTTCTCCATGTCATCTCCGTACCCGCCAGTATGAATGCCTGTTAGAACAATCTCTTTGTAACCCGCTTGTACCAGCTGATGTGCCTGCTGAACAATGCTGTGTGCCTCACGACTGCGGGACAGACCACGAGACCATGGAATGATGCAGAACGTACAGAAGTTGTTGCATCCATCCTGAATTTTGAGGAATGCACGCGTACGATCCGCAAAATCCGGCACGTCCATCTCTTCAAACACCCGTGTTTTCATAATGTTGCGCACCGCATTAACGGGTTGGCGCGATTCCTGTATTTCTCTCACATATGGCAAAATTTTATCCCGATCCTGAGTTCCAATCACCAGGTCAACACCAGGAATATCCAGAATCTCAGCAGGAGATGTCTGTGCGTAACAGCCTGTTACCGCTACAATCGCATCGGGATTACGCCGAATCGCTCGGCGGATAATTTGACGACTCTTTTTGTCGCCTGTGTTTGTTACGGTACACGTATTAATCAAATAGACATCTGCTGTCTGTTCGTCAAAGTCTACCTGTTCGTATCCTTCGTTTTTGAATAATTGCCAGATTGCCTCTGTATCATAAAAATTAACTTTGCAGCCCAAGGTGTAAAACGCCACGGATGGCATAATTACATTCCCCCCATTTCTCCGGATTCATATAGAACACATGTCAATGCAGCCATACCTGCCGTCTCGGCACGCAAAATGCGCCTGCCCAGTCCAACGGATACCGCACCTGCCTCATCTGCCTGGGCCGTTTCCTTTTCGGAAAATCCGCCCTCAGGTCCAACAACAATCAGCACTTTCGCTCCTGCATCAGGAGCAAGCTGTCCTACAAACGGCTTCAGAACATCTTTAAGCTGCTTGCCGTCCTCTTTTTCATAACAATAACATACCAGATCATAGTCCCCAAAAGAAGATAACAGCCCTTTCCAGGAAAGCGGCTGCTCAACAGTTGGAATTCGATTACGATGGCTCTGTTCAGCAGCTTCCTTGGCGATTTTCCGCCACCGCTCCAGACGTTTGCCTTCTTTTTTGGCATCATACTGTACAATCGTGCGTTCCGATAAAAAAGGTACAAATGATACGGCTCCGATTTCCGTGCATCGCTGGATTACCGTTTCCATCTTGTCGCCTTTAGGCAAACTTTGTGCCACAGTAACACTCAATTTTGCTTCATGATCCATAACGAGCGGTTCCAGAATGACTGCTTTTACTTCGCCCGCTTCAATACTATCGATGGCAACCAAAGCTTCTCTGGAGTTCCCGTCGCTGACGATCAGCTTGTCTCCAGGCTTGCCGCGCATGACTTTGCCGATATGACGAGCATCATCACCCGTAATAAGCACTTCATGTTCACTAAACTGCTCTGCAGATATAAAATACCGCTGCATATGTCTGTCCACCCATTCTTTCCTGTTATGACTGGAATTCCCCCGCAGGAAAACAGGCAGGATTCCAGTCGCCACAGATGATCATACAACTTTTATTCATTTCTGACCAGCTTTACAGCCCATTTTCAGGACAGATCATGATCGGTACAGCTCAATAACCAGACCTACCAAATCCATGTACATATTGCTGGCAAACAAATATAACGGCTGAATCGTAACGGCCTGCAGTGGCGGAATAATCAGAATCAGCAGAAATACAATGATGGACCACTGTTCTATCCCCTGCATTTTGCGGCTGATCGATGGCGGAAGCACATCTTCGAGAATACGGTAACCATCGAGTGGCGGAAGCGGAATCAGATTAAACATAAACAAGAAGAAGTTCGTTATGCTGAACATCGGCAAAAAAGTCATCACGGCTGTAGCGACCCGCTCATTCTCAATGTTTCCCAATACACCTGATCCAAACAATATTCCATAGATAACTGCACCGATGATCGCAAGCAGCAGATTGCTAAGTGGACCTACTACCGACACGATTGTACCCATTAGTCTCGGTTTATCAAAATTTGCACGGTTTACGGGAACAGGACGCGCCCACCCAAAACCTGCGATCACGAGCAGCAGCACGCCCAGCAGGTCAAAGTGCACAACCGGGTTCAGCGTGACTCTTCCGAGCAGCTTCGCTGTCGGATCACCAAACTTGTTAGCAAAGTACGCATGCGCGAATTCATGAACCGTAAATGCAATCAGAATGGTCACCAGAAAAAACGGCAGTTGTTCCAGCGGAAGACGTAGGAATCGATCCAGAAAATCCATATTTACCTCTTTCTGGCTTCAAACGCCAGCCAGTCCTCTTCACGCTCAATGGCCCGCACTTCAAATCCGGATGATACAAGAGCATCATGCACAACCTGCTCCTTGTTTTTCCATATCCCCGAAACGATATAAATGCCGCCAGACTCCAGTGCGTTATACACATCATCCACAAACAGCAAAATAATTTCAGCCAAAATGTTGGCTACAATAATTTTGACAGGAAGTTTTACGCCCAAGGCTGGGTCTTGACTCCCCAGTACAGATAACAGATCGCTCTCTTTGACTGTAATCCGCTGCTGCATGTTGTTCAGCTCTACATTTTCCACAGCGCTCGTTACAGCAACCGGATCAAGGTCAAGCGCCAGCACATGTTTTGCACCCAACTGTACCGCGCCAATCGCCAGAATGCCAGACCCTGTACCAACATCAATGATCTCTTCTCCGCCTTGGATGACTTTTTCCAACGTACGAAGACAGAGCGTTGTCGTCGGGTGCGTACCTGTACCGAAGGCCATCCCGGGGTCCAGCTCAATAATCTTCTCTTCTGCACTTTCCGGCGTGTACTCCTCCCATGTTGGCTTGATCGTCAGACGTTCGGAGATACGAACAGGTTTGAAGTACTGCTTCCATGCTGTAGCCCAGTCATTTTCATCCACCGTGCGTGTTTCATACCGAACTTGGCCGGCATCAATGCCAAAATCGGATAATTCCTCAATTCTCGGATTAACTTCTGCCTGCAGCGCATCCATGTCTGTACCTTCGGAGAAGTATCCTTTGATAACAGCAAAACCTTCAGGAATATCGTTGAGCGGAACATCATATAACTCGCCATAAGTTGTATCCCGTTTTTTATTTAAAGTACCGGACTCTTCAATCGATACCCCTCCAGCACCCGCTTCATGCAAAAAATTGGAAATCATCTCCACAGCTTCTTCTGTGGTATGTATTGTTAGTTCATGCCATAACATACGTGGTTTTGCCTCCTCAATAATTAAAACATGGTTTTGCCTGCTTATAATTTAAACATCCCAACTATTGTACTACACAAGCAAGCCGGAGCACAAAGCCTGCACATAAAAGAAAACAAAACAGGATATCCGCAGCCAGACTGCCCGGATATCCTGCTCTGTTTTTTCGCCTGCTGGTTCTTATTACGAATAAACTAGTAGAAACGACCACCGTTCTGTGTAATCATCTCCGCAGCCTGCGGCAGAGAATCCTGTGAGACGGAGACAGTCAGCAGAATACCCTGTTTCGAGCTTCCCGCTGCACTGCCCTTCGGATCATCATAAACCTGTCCCTTAGATAAAACCTCGGTCTCATCACTAATTAGAGCAAGCACATTCAGCTCGCCGCTGAAGCCGCCAACAACCGCTGTTGGCGAGCTGTCATCCTGCTTGCCCCCGCTTGATCCAGCTGTCCCTGTATGTTCGCGCAGACTCTCGATCCGGAGCTGATTAGGATGCAGCAGCTCCAGTACTCTGCGTGCAGATTCTGCTTCAGACCAACTCGTAAATACGGCTTCAAGTGTGACCGCCGAGCGATCTTCAGTCATGAATTTCTCTTCCTTGGCGGCGATCTGCCGCCTCACTGCGGCGCAATGCTTCAATATCCTCGTGATCCGCCGCTTCTGCGCTGAACTCTACATCCTCATTTTTAGCGGACTGCAGCCGTTTCATCTTTTCTGTTTTCGTTAAAATCTCGCCTGGTCGTTGTCGATTAGCCATCTTGTTCTTCCTCCTTTTGAAATTAGATCATGCCACCGGCTTGTTCAATGATCGACATTGCCCGGTGATGTACCTCTTCATCTACAACGACAGTTAGCAAAACATCCCTTCCCGTAGGACCGCCTTGTCCGCCATCACTCATTCCGCTGGCAGCAGGGTCAGCCGCAGCCATAATGCCCGAGCTGGCATTGGTCTGCATCGCATCGGGCAACCACGATGAGTAACTTCCAGAGATGCCCGGTCTGTAGGAGGCTCCGCTTGGGCCGACACCTGCATAACGGCTGAAACGATTTATGGATAGATCCTCCACTCGCAGTGCCTCCAATTTTTTGGCCGCTCCCTGTGCCTGCTCTGGGCTGTGAAAATAGGCCAAAATATTTTTTTCCGTCACTTGTGCCACCTGCTTCCTTCGTTCTCTCATACCTGTTTAACATATCGTTCCCGCCCTGCTATCTTTCCGCAGCGGAGCCCAGAATATACCGAACCGCTCACTCTACAATTACTTGAAAAGATATGATCACATAAAAAAAGACACCCCCGATAATCGAAAGTGTCTCCATACTACGCTCTTATATATGTTAATCAGTCGCCGCGAAAGGCGCGTTTTACTCGATCAAAAAAAGACTGCTCATGCTCATGTGTTTGTTCGCCATCCAGTGCAGCGATTTGACGAAGCAGGTCTTTCTGCTCATCACTCAGCTTGCTTGGTGTAACTACAACTACTTTCACATGCTGATCCCCTTGTCCCATACCACGCAGGCGCGGAACACCTTTGCCTTTGAGACGGAAATACGTACCGGTCTGTGTGCCGGCCGGAATTTTCAACTTCACTTTTTCCGTAAGTGTCGGAATTTCGATCTCGTCTCCAAGCGCTGCTTGAGCAAATGTCAGTGGAACCTCACAGTAGATGTCATCACCCTCGCGTTCAAAGAAATCATGAGATTTCACACGAATGACAATGTACAAGTCTCCTGCCGGGCCACCGCGAAGACCGCCTTCACCTTCACCTGTCATGCGCAGCTGTGCACCGTCATCCACACCCGCTGGAATGCGAACATGAATTTTACGCTGTTTGCGAACTTTGCCGCTGCCGCTGCAGGTCGTGCATTTTTCTTTAATAATCTGTCCGGTTCCGCTGCAGTTGGAACAAGCGCGACGATTCACCATACGGCCAAACGGCGTATTTTGTACGACTTCCTGCTGTCCACTGCCGTGACATACGGAACATGTTTCCGGCTTCGTTCCTGGTTTGGCACCTGAACCATGACAAGTATCACAGCCCTCGGTGCGCGGAATCGTAATATCCGTTTCCTTGCCGAATACAGCTTCCTTGAACTCAATAGTCATAGTGTACTGCAGGTCATTTCCCCGCTGCGGTGCATTCGGGTCACGACGTCCACCGCCTCCGCCAAAGAACATATCAAAGATGTCGCCAAACCCGCCTCCGCCGAAGTCTCCACCGCCGAATCCACCCTGATTCGGATCAATGTGACCGTACTGATCGTACTGAGCACGCTTCTGGCTGTCACTTACGACATCATAAGCTTCTTTTACTTCCTTGAATTTGGCCTCCGCATCTGCAGCCTTGTTCACGTCAGGGTGATACTGACGGGCGAGCTTGCGGTATGCCTTCTTGATTTCCTCGTCGCTCGCATTTTTGCTTACGCCGAGCACCTCATAATAATCACGTTTTTCAGCCACTCTTCCACCCCCATAACATTCACCTTATCGCACATCGTGACAAAAGGAAAGTCAAAGCACGGGAGCCCCGGCTATGACTTTCCCTTTAATCCGAACGTCACCGATGTTTAATTCGCAGCAGCTGCGAATTAATTATTTTTTATCTTCGTCCACAACTTCGTAATCAGCGTCTACGACGTTGTCGCGTTTTGCGGAACCCTGCTGTTCTTCAGCGCCTTGAGCTGCTTGCTCTTGAGCTTGAGCCTGCTCATACAGTTTAACAGACAACTGCTGTACGATCTCCGTCAGTTCTTCTGTAGCCGCTTTGATATCTTCCAGATTGTCGGAAGCCAGCACACCTTGCAGTTTTTCTTTGGCTGCATTTGCTTTTTCTACTTCGCCAGCATCTGCTTTTTCACCAAGATCTTTAATTGTTTTGTCTACAGAGTAGATCAATTGGTCTGCACTATTTTTCGCTTCAACAAGCTCTTTACGTTTTCTGTCTTCCTCAGCATGGAGTTCGGCATCTTTCATCATTTGCTCGACTTCAGCATCGCTCAGACCGCTGGAAGAAGTGATTGTGATTTTTTGCGTTTTGTTTGTACCTTTGTCTGTTGCAGACACGTTAACGATACCGTTGGCATCGATATCGAAGCTAACTTCGATTTGCGGCACGCCGCGTGGGGCTGGCGGGATATCTCCCAGCATAAAGCGACCAAGCGTTTTGTTGCCAGCAGCCATCTCGCGCTCACCTTGCAGAACGTGAATCTCAACGCTAGGCTGATTGTCTGCGTAAGTGGAGAACACTTGAGATTTGCTTGTAGGAATCGTCGTGTTACGCTCGATCATTTTCGTGAATACGCCGCCCGCAGTTTCGATACCCAGGGACAGTGGAGTTACGTCGAGCAGTACCACGTCTTTAACGTCACCTGTCAGTACGCCCGCTTGTACAGCTGCACCCAGTGCAACAACTTCGTCCGGGTTCACGCCTTTGTGCGGCTCTTTGCCTGTCAGTTTTTTGATTGCTTCCTGCACAGCCGGAATACGTGTGGAACCACCCACCAATACGATTTTATCGATATCGTTAGGTGTCATGCCTGCATCGCTCAGTGCACGGCGAGTTGGTTCAAGCGTACGCTCAACCAGATCAGCAGAAAGCTCTTCGAATTTCGCACGGCTCAGGTTCAATTCCAAGTGCTGAGGAACGCCATCGGCAACCGTGATGAATGGCAGGGAAATCGTTGTAGTCAATACGCCGGAAAGTTCTTTTTTCGCTTTTTCCGCTGCATCTTTCAAACGCTGTACCGCTGCTTTATCTTTGCTCAGATCAATCCCTTGATCTTTTTTGAATTCATTAACAAGATAGTCGATGATCACTTGGTCGAAGTCGTCGCCACCCAGTTGGTTGTCACCGCTGGTTGCTTTAACTTCGAAGAAACCGTCGCCCAGTTCCAAGATGGATACGTCGAACGTACCGCCGCCCAGGTCATATACAAGAATCGTTTGGTCTTCGGATTTTTCCATACCGTATGCCAATGCAGCTGCTGTTGGCTCGTTGACGATACGAAGTACTTCCAGACCTGCGATTTTACCTGCATCTTTAGTCGCTTGACGCTGACTGTCATTGAAGTAAGCCGGAACCGTGATAACCGCTTGAGTTACCGTCTGGCCCAGGTATGCTTCTGCATCAGCTTTCAATTTTTGCAAAATGATTGCAGAGATCTCTTGTGGTGAATAATCTTTGCTGTCGATCGTCTCTTTGTGGGAAGAACCCATGTGACGTTTGATGGAGATGATCGTGCGATCCGGGTTCGTGATTGCTTGACGTTTCGCTGTTTCACCAACAACACGCTCGCCATCTTTTTTGAAACCTACAACGGAAGGCGTTGTACGTGCACCCTCCGGGTTTGGAATAACAACTGCCTCGCCGCCTTCCATAACGGCTACGCATGAGTTGGTTGTTCCTAAGTCAATACCGATTACTTTGCTCATCGGAAAATTTCCTCCCTCAACAATTTAAAATCAATAGGCTGGTTTGTCTGCCTTATTGTGCTGGTAAGTAAACTGCTCTATGTGTACGAAACCTGTATATTAAACTTCGTCCTTTGTTCAGCCTGGGGTCTTTATTCCTTCAAAAGAATTAAGAACTGACTTTAACCATAGCCGGACGAAGCACTTTATCCTTCAGCATGTAGCCTTTTTGAACCTCTTCCACCACGATGCCTTCTTCGTGTTCCTCGCTCTCCACCTGCATAATCGCTTGGTGGAACTCCGGGTTAAACGGTTGTCCAACCGCTTCCATCGCAGTCAGGCCTTCGTTCGTCAGCACGGTTTCCAATTGACGTAAAATCATTTGAATTCCTTTGGCAAAAGATTCAGTCTCTGTCCCTTCCGGTACAGTTGCCATAGCACGCTCGAAATTATCCAAAACCGGAACCAATTCGGTGACCAGCTTCATCGAAGCGTACTTCGCAAGCTCCTCTTTTTCCTTCTGTGTGCGGCGGCGGAAGTTATCAAAATCAGCCTGTGCACGTACAAAACGCTGCTGGTTTTCCTCAGCCTCTGTTTTCAAACGCGCCAGCTCAGCCTGCTCCTGATCGGTTATTTCCTCAGCCTGTGCTTCAGCAGCTGCAGCCTCATTGACTGGCTCCTGCTCGGCGGCTGTTACCTCTTGCTCTTCTGTGAATGTTTGCTCCTCTTTCAAGATGTTCACCTCCTTATATAAATGAATCATAATTCCCGCTGCTTATTTGAAGCGAGTAGTCAGCATCGTCGTAAGATCACGGGATAATGTATTTAAAATATGGATGACACGTGCATAATCCATCCGGGTTGGTCCCAGAATTCCGATGGACCCAAGTGCCTCGCCGTCCAATGAATAGGACGCTGTAATCAAACTGCAGTTCGCAAAGGCCTCATGATCGTTCTCGGTACCAATTCGCACCTGAATTCCGGGCCCGCCGGGCACTGGCATCATCAATTTCATTAATGTTGGTGTCTCATCTAACAAATCCAGAATGTCTTTAACCTTTTCCACATCTCTGAACTCGGGCTGTGTCAGCATATTGGTCGCACCGCTGAGGAAAAGACGATTGTCATGCTCATTATCAAACGCGCTGTTGAGTACCTGCATAACTTCCTCATAACGTGTGATATGGCGCTCCATCTCTTGACCAAGCTCGGTATAAAGCCGTGATTTCAACTTGTAAATCGGTACGCCTACCAATTTGCTGTTTAACAGACGAACGACATTCTCCATCTCGGCCACCGAAATTTCAGGGGGGATCTGGACTGTTTTGTTCTCCACCTGACCCGTGTTGGTAACGATAATCGCCACAGCTTCATTGTCATTCAGCGGAAGCAGCTGGAAGTGACGAAGTGAAGTATGGAACACCTCTGGTCCGAGCAAAATGGAAGTATAGTTAGTCATATGAGATAAAATGTTCGAAGCGTGCTGAATAACCTGTTCCATAACATTCAGTTTTTCTGCAAAGAATGACTTTAAATCATCCAATTCCTGCGGCTCCACCTGATTCCAAGGAACCAAATGATCGACATAATATCGATAACCCTTGTGTGAAGGAATGCGTCCAGCTGATGTATGCGGCTGTTCCAGAAAACCCATCTCTTCAAGATCGGCCATTTCATTCCGAATGGTCGCCGGACTGTATCCAACATCTCCTCTTTTGGAAATGCTTCGGGACCCTACGGGCTCAGCTGAACGGATATAGTCATCCACTATAGCGTTCAGAATCATTCGTTGACGCTCTGTTAACATGGTGAGTATTCCCTCCTTCTGACTGTACTGTCCCATGTCGTTAGCACTCCGGTTAGATGAGTGCTAATCGGTAATACAAAAATACCAAACTGACATGATCATTGTCAAGTGAGTTTGCGGATTGTAATCATCTATTTATAGTATAGGCCAATAACCTGCACTTATAACGCAGGTTGCAGGTTATTAGTCTTGCTGCTGTAATTCTTTATCGACTGAGTAATGTCTCAGACTAAAGCGCGCGCCTCCCAGCGGCGAGTCACTATACACCAAATCAGCATGAAGATGTGCTGCCAGCTGTTTGCTGATCGCCAGTCCAAGGCCGGTCACTCCATTGTTTCCCGTATAAAATCGCCGAAAAATATGCTGACGGTCATGCTCATTCAAGCCTGGTCCGTCATCATCAATATGAAAAATCCAGTCAGCAGCATCACTGGCCGGGTGTTCCAAACTCAATTTCACTTGAGTTCGGGTATGCCGAACTGCATTTTGCAAGAGGTTTAACAGGATTTGAAACAACTGCTCTCCGGCTGTCTCAACCATGAATGAATCAGCTGCTGCTGTCAACTGTACTCCGCGCTGCAGTGCGGTTGGCATAAGCAGGTACACCGCCTCTTCGGCCATGCTTTTCAGGTCAATCATGGTCATCGGCCACTCCTCATCCACAGTTTCCAGTCTGGAGAGCTGGATCAGCTTCCCTACCATATCAATGAGCCGCTGGGATTGGGCAGCAATGATATCAAGCCCCTGATCGGTGGAAACCACCTGATCTTGAATCGCATAGACGTAACCTTGAATAGACATCAGCGGTGTCTTCAATTCATGGGATACATTTTGCAAAAATTCCAGCTGATGACGATGATGGTCATCAAGTCTGCTGCTCATGAGTTGAAAGGTATGAATCAGTTCGCCAATTTCGGTATGGTCGGCTTGCAGAAACGGCTCCTTATCAGGCATGTTTGGTTCATACTTGCTCACAGCCTCTTTCAGTCGATTCAGCGGCTGAACTGTACGCCATACAGCAAATAATCCGATCAGCAGAATCACAACAAAGCTGGCAGCAATAGACAGAAGCGTTGTGCGAAACAGCGGAATATACATCGCCCTTAGTGAAGATAGGGGAGAATACAAAATAACCCGAAACTGTTTATGTGACAGCTCAGCCTCACTATAGAGAACCTTTTTTCCATTTAAAATCATATAACCTTCGTGTGTACCCGGAAATCCTTCCAGCTTCATTCCGACACGACCTGAACTACTTGAGGCTACGATGTTATTTTCTCCATCAATGACAAAATAGTCTGCATAAAAAAGAATATCCTTGATAAAAAAACGAAAACTGTTATTATCCAGATCTTCGAGGTCATCTACACGAATAACTTTGACAGCCTTTTTCGTCTGATCATTTAACTGCTGCTTCACCTGGTTGAGCAAAATATCATCAAAAAGATGGATAAAAAACATCACGGTAAATGCCACCGTAACCAGCATGCTTGCGAACAAGGCGAGCAGCATTTTGCTGCGGATCGTTTTCATCGCGCATGTACAGCTGCTTTATAGCCGAACCCCCAGACGGTATCGATGCTCAGCGTCGCTTGAACCTGCACAAGCTTCTTGCGAATCCGTTTCACGATATCATCAACCACACGTACTTCACCATAAAAATCATAATTCCAGACCTGCTGAATCAGCTGTTCTCTGCTGAAGGGACGGTCCAGATGCTGCGACAGAAACAATAGAAGCTCATATTCCCTGCCTGTTAGTCCAAGTTCCTCCCCCCGAACATTGACGCGCCGGAATTCTTCTGAAATCTGGACGTTACCCACATTAAAATAAGACCCTTCCTTAGGCAAATCAGTCGCTTCCCTGGAATCTTTACCATGGGATAACCGACTGCTGCTGATCAGACGAAGCATACTTTTAACTCTTGCAACCAGTTCACGAGGATTGAAAGGTTTGCTCAGAAAATCGCTGCACCCCAGTTCAAGACCATTTAAACGATCAATCTCCTCACCCCGTGCCGACACCATAATAATCGGAATTTCGGTAAAGGTCCGCAGCTCGGTCAAAAGTGTAAGCCCATCGACGCCTGGCATCATAATGTCAAGAATCAAGCAGTCGGGCTTTTTGGAACGAACTTCCCCAACCAGTTCCCTGCCATGCGCGAACGAGTTCACTTCATATTGTTCCTTTTTCAAATAACCTGTAATGAGCTGCAGTATGGACGGATCATCATCGACTACAAAAATACGCGGCATTGGCAGTCACCTCAATCATGAATATATCACTTCTGATATGTTGTTTATTAAATATGTCACTACTAATGTAACAGAGTCAGCATCTGTTTTTCAAAACTTCAGTGAATACACCCTATTCCCGTCTCCAAACAACCGCTTAACATGGAAAAGACGGAGATTCCCATAAGAGGACTCCGTCTGTATGCCGCTGCATAACATATGTCACTGATGCATTAAATCATTGGCTGAGAGGGTAGAGATCGGACACATCAGAGCGCATATTCTTATTTATGGGTTGTGCTTGATTTTGCTTCCACTTTTTTATCGGTACCCTTTGATGCTGCCGGTGCTTTTGCCGCTGCTGCTGGAGACTTTGTTTTGTGTGTCGTAGTCACAGTTACTTTATTTGCCGCTGTTTTTGGAAATATTACCGCTGTTGATTTTTTCACTCCCGTTTTTGATGCAGTTGTTTTGTTTACCGTTGTCTTCGCTGCGGGCGTTTTAGTCCCAACCGTTTTCTTAGCTGTTACTTTTTGCGCTGCGATTTTGTGAGCGGCTTTTTTCGCTTTGTGTGCCGTTTGTTTGGCTTTATGTGCAGCAGTCTTTGCTGCCGCTGAAGCTTTATGCGAAGTCTGTTTTGCTGTATGGGCAGCTGCTTTTACATTATGGGTCGTTGTTTTTGCTTTATGTGTTACTGTTTTTGCTTTGTGTGCAGCTTTTCTTCCTTTATGATGCATCGCTGTTGTTTTATGAGAAGCTCTTTTGGCTCTGTGAGTTACTTTTGATTTGTGCACAGCCTTTTTCACTTTATGTTTCACCTTTTTGGCTTTATGTGTTACCGCATTTGCTTTGTGAGTCGTTGTTTCTTTCTTGGTTACAGCTGTTGTTTTGGAAGATGTTGTTTTAACCTCAGCTTTAGCAGGTGTCTTGGTTGAAGTGCTGCTTGACGCCGCAGCTGCCGTTTTATCCGCTGATTTAGTTCCCGTCGATTTTGCTGGCGCTGCTGATGTTTTGGCCGTAGGAGTCGCTGTAGATTTCATCGTTGATTTTGCTGCGGATCCCGCTTTTTGTGTCTCGGCCGGTTTCACCGAATTGACGACAGGTGCTGCTGCGGCAAAAGCACTTCCTGCTCCGCCAATTAAACTAAATGCTGCTGCCAAAGCTGCCACTTTTTTTGTCCATTTTTTCATGATTGGTCACCTCATTCTTTAGATTGAGCCATCCGCTTAATCGGTAACGGAGAAGTTTGAAACTTTGCTCCAGTCCGTATTCTCCGGCTGTTTGGCCTTGGAGTTTACTGCGGATCGCTTATGTAAGTTCATCTTATCAAGAGGTTGTGTGAGAATAATGGGAGAAGTGTGTGAAAAGTATATGAAAATAAACAGCAAAAAAAAGACCACATCCATATAAAACCCTCAGGTTTCCGGCATGTGATCTTTCTATTTAGAAGCATATTGTTGAAGCATACATTTACGCTGAAACATTCAATTCCTTCAGAACGGCAATCTCGTCACAGCAATCCTGTTTGCTGCAGTGAACGCAGTCTGTCCACACCTTTTCAGGGAAAATTTCCTTCTCTACTACAGCAAAGCCATTCTTCAGAAAAAAGGAAACCTCATAAGTGAGCGCCATCACCTTCGGAATTTGCTGTCTCTCGGCTTCTTCAACAAGTCGGTCAAGCAGGCGGGAACCAATGCCCAGTCCTTTATATCCCTCAGAAATACCCAGAGATCTGACTTCCACCAAATCATTCCCCAGACGGCAGAGTGAGCCGCAGCCTACAACTACGCCTTCTACTTCAGCCACAATAAAATGCTCCAGCTGCCGATGCAGGACTTCCCTTGAACGCGGAAGCATGATCCCACGCTCGGCATATCCCTTAATCATTTCAAACAGCGGCTCAACATCTTCCGGTACAGCTTTCCTGCATATAACCGACATCCAGCTCTCCTCCTATAACGACGCTTTCCGAGGAAAGCCAGCTTCGTAGTTGTTTAAATTGACACGCCCTGTAAAACAATATGAATAAATATACAACAGAGCGTATAGAATTTCAAGCTACGAATTTAGCGATATGGAGCCGATAAACTCGGCAAAAACGTCATTGCCGAACAGAATACCCTGTTCACTCAGTTTAAAGCCGTCTGCTGTCCGCTCAAGCAATCCTGCATGCAGCATTTTGCCGAGCGGTTTGGCAAAGACATCTTCCATCGACTCTCCAAATTGGTCCTGGAATCGAGAAGATGAAGCCCCCTCCAGCATACGAAGGCCTACCATCAAATAATCCTCCATCGCTTCTGCACGCCCAATCTCGAAATGATCCAGACGAGGCAGTCCTGCACGCGAGGCTTCTACGTAAGGGTTAATGCCCTTGATGTTCATATGGCGTTCACGACCTACATATCCATGCGCTCCAGCACCGAGTCCGTAGTAATCCTCATTACGCCAATAGGTGATATTATGACGGCTCTCGAAGCCCGGTTTGGCAAAGTTGCTGATCTCATACTGTTCATAACCCGCTTCTTTCATACGTTTCATTAATAGAAGATACATCTGCAGCTCATCATCTTCGTGAGGGAGAGGCAGTTGATTTTTCTGATACAGGGTATGGAAAAGGGTATTCTCCTCCACCTTCAGGCTGTAGATGGAATAATGCTTCAAATCCAGTTCCAGCGCCTTGTCGATGCTTTCGTTCAGCATCTCTACGGTCTGATTTGGCAGGCCAAACATCAAATCAATCGACAGGTTATCCAATCCCGCCTTACGTGCATTCTCCAAGCTGCGGTATACATCGTCTGTATTGTGAATACGTCCAATACCTGTCAGCAGATCATTCTGAAATGCCTGAACACCAAAGCTGACACGGTTAACACCGCCTTCTTTCATGGCTGCAAGCTTCTCGGCATCCGTTGTTCCCGGATTGGCTTCCATTGAGAATTCAATATCCTCTGCCCAATTCGGGAAATAGGTTTTGACTGAACGTAGGAAATATGCCATCTCATCCGGTTTCAATGCGGTTGGTGTACCACCACCGACAAAGATCGTTTTAATCTCGCCAGGCGGATTCACTTTGACGGTATGCTCCATCTCCCGTTCCAGCGCCTCCAAGTACTGCATCACCGGCTGATCCTTCAGAACGTAAGAATTAAAGTCACAGTAAAAACATTTATTCGTGCAAAATGGAATGTGCAGATACACCGCTTGGGGTGCACCTGTTTTCTGGCTGTTTGCTGCAAGTGTCACGACAAGTCCCCCCTTGATTTGAAAAAAGGAAAGCCAGTTGGCTTCCCTTTCAGCTAAAATGTTAATCTATATAAAATGATCTAACCTTTTACACAGTCCACTCCAATGACAGAATAACCTTCCAATCGCTGTTATCCCCAGATTTTTTTGATTCACTTTCCCAAAAGGGAAAAATCCGTTGATAAAGGCGAACGCCCCGCTTTTTCAGGTTTTTTCTGTCCTCTCCGTTAGTGTGTAAAAATAGTTCACCTTATATAGTTTAATTAACAGTATTTTAATTTCGATACGCACAATCTGTGCTGTACCCGAAATTAAATTATTAATCATCAATTTTCAGTACCGCCATAAATGCCTCTTGCGGCACCTCTACGTTACCCACCTGCTTCATCCGCTTCTTACCTTCCTTCTGCTTCTCAAGCAGTTTCCGTTTACGCGAGATGTCACCGCCGTAACACTTGGCTAGTACGTTTTTACGCATTGCTTTAACTGTCTCACGAGCAACTACCTTCGTACCTACCGACGCTTGAATAGGTACTTCAAACATCTGCCGCGGGATCAGTTCGCGCAGCTTCTCACAGATGATGCGTCCGCGATTGTATGCGCGATCTCTGTGAACGATAAAGGACAAGGCATCGACCTGTTCGCTATTAAGCAGGATGTCCATTTTCACCAGATTGGACTGGCGGTAACCGGACAGCTCATAGTCAAAGGAGGCGTACCCTTTGGTACTGGACTTCAGCTGGTCGAAGAAGTCATATACGATCTCGGACAACGGGATCTCATATGTAATCGTAACCCGTGTTGTGTCCATATATTCCATATTGATAAATTCGCCGCGTTTGTTCTGGCACAGCTCCATAATCGTTCCTACATAATCGTTCGGTACAATGATTGAAGCTTTGACATATGGTTCTTCAACATAATCGATCCGTCCTACCTCCGGATAGTTCGAAGGGTTATCGATCTGGATCATCTCGCCGTTCGTCAGCGTTACGTGATAAATTACGCTTGGAGCCGTCGTAATCAGCGGGATGTTGAACTCGCGCTCAATCCGCTCCTGAATAACGTCCATGTGCAGGAGTCCCAGGAATCCGCAGCGGAATCCAAAGCCCAGTGCGCTGGATGTCTCCGGCTCAAAGCTCAGTGAAGCATCATTCAACTGCAGCTTCTCCAAAGCCTCGCGCAGATCTACGTAGTCTGATGTTTCAATCGGATACAGACCACAGTAAACCATTGGATTAATTTTACGATAACCCGGAAGCGGTTCAGGTGTCGGATGTTTAGCATCGGTAACGGTATCCCCGACTTGTGTATCGCCGACGTGACGGATACCCGCCACGATGAATCCTACGTCACCAACGTTCAGCTCGTCCACAATGGTCATGCGCGGCTTGAACGCTCCTACTTCGATAACTTCAAATGACTTGTTTGTCGCCATCATTTTGATTTTGGAACCTGCTTTGATTTTGCCGTCAATTACACGCACATACACGATAACCCCTTTATACGGGTCATAGTGGGAGTCAAAAATCAGCGCTTTAAGCGGCTGATCTGGATCACCAACAGGCGCAGGTACACTTTGCACCACCTGCTCCAGAATCTCTTTGATCCCGATGCCCGCCTTGGCCGAAGCCAGCACAGCGTTGCTGGTATCGAGTCCGATAACATCTTCAACTTCCTGCTTTACCCGCTCCGGATCAGCACTTGGCAGGTCAATTTTGTTAATGACCGGCAGGATCTCCAGATTGTTGTCCAGCGCAAGGTATACGTTAGCTAGTGTCTGCGCTTCGATCCCTTGAGCCGCATCAACGACAAGCAGAGCCCCTTCACATGCAGCAAGACTTCGTGAAACCTCATACGTAAAGTCTACGTGTCCTGGCGTATCAATGAGATTCAGCAGATACTCTTCGCCGTCGTCCGCCTTGTAATTGAGAGCAACGGCCTGCAGTTTAATTGTAATTCCGCGTTCACGTTCCAGATCCATCTGATCCAGCACTTGTTCCTGCATTTCACGTGATGTCAGCGCACCTGTGTACTCCAAGATCCGGTCCGCAAGTGTCGATTTACCGTGATCTATATGTGCAATAATTGAAAAGTTACGAATTTTACGTTGTCTTTCCCGAATGTCAGTCATTCCTTACCCCCAGAAACAGCCTAGTGTCAATCACTTCATTATAACAGTTGCTGCAGGGTGCATCAATCCCATGATGTTCCAACTTCATAATAAAAGTGCAGTTAATGAATGTCTCAGAGGTTTAGTTTGCCTTTATTTCATCTGCTTCTATTCATCCACTCCACCAAAAAGAGAGACAACCCACTTGATGCTGCTGTTAGACAGGTTTTGCAGTAAACCTGCTGTTTTTTCAGCCAAAACATCCACCGCGGCTTTGTTCTGGTCTGCCCCGAGCACCTGGCTTGGAGTCTGGACTGGAACTACGGGCTTCTTGACCACCTCCGTTTGGGCAGGTTCAGCTGATGCAGGCTTGGTATCGGCTGATGCCGGTTCTGTCTTCGCGACGACCGGAATTCGATCCGCAGGTCTATCATCCTGCAAACCGGTGCCTGCCAGCTGCATGCCAAGCAGGACACCGAGTAACATAAGTACACTGACAGACAGCATTTTTTTACCGAATCTGGACATCTCGCAAACCGCCCCTCTTTAAGTATTTGTACCTCTTGCAGCATATTTTTTATCCATTCTTTGAAACGGGTTTTGCACTTGCTTTATCTACGTTTTGTTCATCCCAATATACTTCGGCGATCATATCCGCTAGAATTTTGGAGGTCCGTTTCAGCTCAGCCGCCGTGTTGTCAATACCACCAATTTCGATCAAAATGCTGTTCGGCGAAAGTGTCTGGTTATATTCTCCATTGTTGCCCCCACCGCCATTTTTACCCCACACCCCCCGGGACACCCCTGGATATTTCGCCTCCAGCTTTTTATGAATTTTTGCGGCAAAGGCTTCATTTTTACGCCAATTGGGATTCTCATGTCCGATGATAAAATATACCTTGGCGTAACTTTGATCACCGATGGTTGTTGTCGTTTTTTTATGGCGCTGTGAATCGCGGTGAATATCAATTAAATATGTCAGATTATCATTCTGAGCAAGCGCCGCTTTGACGGTCTGCCTCGAATATTTATATGAGAAATTCCAGTTATAGTCTTTAATTTTGGTCTGATAATCTTCCTTCGCATGCTCTACACCGACGCCCAGCTTCTCCAGACTGTCCGTTAGATAGGTACCCACTTGAAAAACATTCCCAGTCGGCTTACCGGAAGAAGGATTGTCACTATTAGTACCAAGTAACGGATTATACCCCTCACGCGGATGAGAGTGATAGATCAGCACGGACTTTTGGGCTACAGCCGGATTGCCTTTATCCTGCCCACTTCCCTTGGATGGCGGCTCTTCATCTACTGTGCCTTTCTTAGGATCATCTTCGTCGGTTACGTCTGGTTCATCCTGGCCCGGGGGAACATGCAGCTCACTGCCTGACTTGCCTCCACCCGAGGAGGCTGTGTCCGTAAGTCCCGGACCCGGTTGATAATCTTCAGGCGCTTCTGCTTTGGCATTACCAGACCCCGGACGGAGCAGCACAGGTTGATTTGCGCCCATACCCGGCATTTCACGTGCGATTAAACTTTTGGGATCTTGAGGATTTACATTCGTCAGCAGCTGAAATACAAAAGAGGTCAGGTTTTCACCGGAAATCGCAGCATTCTGCTCCTTTCGGGTAAGGTGGGGCATCTCCATGCCCAGCATGTCTACAAAGAAACGACTGGAGACCGAACCTGCAAATCCTTTCATCGAAGAGACAGGCGAATTATTCAGCTTTTTCTCCGCCAATCCCCCAAGCCCGAGTACAGCAAAAAAGAGGGCGGATATCATCATAAGCAGCAGCAGTGTACGGCCCATAGCCAGCACGTGCAGACATCTTTTTTTCCACCTGCCAATATTCCATGCCAGTATCTTGTTCATTCTTATGTCTCCTTCCCTTGCAGAACAACTCTTATACTTCAACTCTATGAGCGTGTCCGATTTGATAGAACAGGAAGTAGAGAGATAAGTGAACAAAAAAAGAAAGTCCGATAGATTCGGACCTTCTAGATGTCGTTTACTCCTTGCTCAACAGCAAAGGGTAAACGACAGACTTAATGGGTGTACGCCGCAACGTTACCCGGGTCAACGGCTTCATGGAGGGCTGCGTTAAGTCCTGTTGCGATCACATTGGCGATGCCTTCTATAAATTCGTCAATTTCCTTTGGTGTAACGATCAGGTCATGGCCAAGCGGTTCAAGCACTTCTTTTACCAGACTCAAACGGTCTGCCTCACCGATGTCATCCAGCATACCCATGATCTGTTTCGTCTGATCGGTCTCCTGGCGGAAATGGGAGCGCATCATCTCAATAACGTTGTTCACAATGGTTGAGGCATAACAGACGGTCGGCACGCCGATGGCAATGCAGGGAACACCCAGAATTTCCTTTGTTAATCCGCGCCGTTTGTTTCCAATGCCCGAACCTGGATGAATACCGATATCCGCCACCTGAATCGTTGTATTCACACGTTCCAGAGATCGGGAGGCCAGCGCATCAATCGCGATAATGGCATCCGGGCGGGTGCGTTCAACAATGCCCTGTACAATGTCACTCGATTCAATGCCCGTTGTACCCAGCACACCTGGAGCAATAGCACTGACCTCTCGATAACCCGGTGCCACCTGATCCGGTACTAATTCAAAGTACTGCCGGGTAACCATCAAATTCTCCACCACCAGCGGACCGAGGGAATCTGGCGTAACGTTTAGATTGCCGAGTCCTACAATTAGTACCTTTGAATCTTTGCCAATACCCGCCTTGGTCATAAAAGCTTCCATCTCACGTGTGAATTCAGCGGCTACCCGCTCCTGCAGTTCGGTATCACCGTTGCGAAGGGAAGGTACCTCAAGCGTGACATAGTGACCTTTTACACGCCCAATCGCTTGGGCAGCTTCATCATTCAACACATCAATCCGGGTAATGGTAATGCCATCTTTCGTATCCACATCTTCCCGCAATCCGGGAATGGTCTGTCTCTGGCTGCCTTGTGCCATTTCTTTCGAATCGATGGCCAAGTCGGTGCGCACGGTATAATTTTGCAAATCGAGTGTCATCTGTCCCTGCCTCCCTTGTTACATTTGAGCATATTGTGTGGGAAAAAGGCCTGCTTTATGCAGCTTGCTGAACAACGATGCAAAATCTGTTGCAATTTACATGCTAGCGTGATAGAATATTTTAAGTTGTGAAACGTTTGTATTCATGCGAATGCCTTACAGGAGGTGAATGTAATGCCAAACATCAAATCCGCTGTTAAACGCGTAAAAACGAGCGACAAGCGCCGCGCACTCAACGCTTCTCAGAAGTCTGCACTCCGTACAGCTGTCAAAGCTGCTGATGCTGCTCTGGTAAGCAACGAAGTTGAAACTGCTAAAGCTGCGATTCAAGCTGCTTCCAAAAAGCTGGACAAGGCTGTAACTAAAGGTCTGGTTCACAAAAATGCAGCTGCACGCAAAAAGTCTCGCTTGGCGAAAAAACTGAACGCTCTTTCCGCACAAGCGTAAGAAGCGTTACTTATACGAACCAATGGAAAAATCCTGAACAGCATAGGCTTTCAGGATTTTTTAGCATCTGTTCCGTCGAGTAAAAGCTAAGCAGCAAAAAAACAACCCGAAAAGCTCCAGTTGTATGTTGGATGACAAATCAAACATATGGAGCTTTCTCAGGTTGTTTTTTTCAGTTAAATGGCCTGTTTCAGTTAGGCACCGAGTCGCAATAAAAACAGTTCAAGTCCGAGCACTTTATCTACAGCTCCTGTTTTCATCTGATAATCCAGCTCACTCAAGTGACTGAGTATCTTTCGCAGACGGTCAGCATCAAATTTCCGAGCCTGCTCCCCGGCAATTTTCACGGCATACGGATGCAGCCCCAACTGACCGGCAATCTGCTGCTGGGAGTAACTCTGCTGCCCCAACTCTTTGACCTGAATCATGATGCGAAACTGCCGGGCAATTAACGCAGCAATCTTGATAGGCTCTTCCCGCTGTTTCAAAAGCTCATAGAACAGCCCTAGTGCTTTTTCGAGCCTCAAATTAGCCAGCTCCTCCACAAGTGCAAATACGTTCTGTTCCGTACTGCGAGCCACGAGCGATTCAATATCCGCCCGGCGAATCGTTCCTCCGTTTCCCGCGAAAAGACAAAGCTTATCCACTTCAGCGGATAAGGCCTGCAGTCCCGTTCCGGCATAACTGATCAGCGTGTCTGCCGCTCCCGCTTCAAAAGCAACCTCGTGCTGCTTGGCAAGTTTAACGATCCACTGAATCAATTCTTCACCGCTCAGCGGTGCAAATGCCAGAACAACGGCCTGCTTCTTGGCCGCCTTAACCAATTTTTTTCGCTCGTCCAGCTTGTCTCCCTGCGCCAAAAATACGATCGTGCTGTAATCAGCTGGATTATCCATATATGTAATCAGTCGATCGACCTGATGCTCTATTTTTGATTCTTTTCCCGCGGTAAACAAACTGGTGTCCCTTACAATAATTAATTTACGGGGAACGAGAAACGGAACCGTTTCTGCTTCTTCTACGACTGCTTCAATGGGCGTTTCGGAGAGGTCGTAAGGGATCACAGCAAAATCCTGATGTTCCTCTTCAATGACATGTGTCTTTAACATTTCCGTGAACTGCTGAATCTGATACTTCTCGGTTCCATACAGCACATAGATTGGGGCCGTGTCTCCGCTGCGTACTGCCTTTGTTGCGCTTTTTACATCCATTCGCCGTGCCTCCTTATCTCTATATCCTACCAGAAAAAAGGTGTGACAACAAAGGGACCTTCATCCGGTTATGGATAAAGGTCCCCTGTTCTGCATCTATATAAACGCAGGCACCAGCCATTCTAGAAATAACCCGGCCTGCGGTCATACGACGTCAGATGCTGCATTCAGCATAAAAGATCTGTAGTTAGCTGCAGTATATGCTTGTCATTACAAAAGGTTCTTTTTTTTCTCAAGACCAAACGCATACCTATAACTATTTTGCAGGTGAAACATTTGATGCCGTATTCACTTTAAACGAGTTCTTGGTCGTCGTTCCATCTTTATCCACTTCATAATTAAACTGCATGCTGTCCTTAGACCAACTTCCTGACTTTACCGGGCCCTCTACACTCCGCTGCTCGATTAAATTCAGAACATCCGGATCATTCGCTGACTTCGCGTAAACACTTAACTGGTCCCCCGTCAGCATAACAACATAAGAGCCGTCAGGTGACTTCCACTCTTTGGCTGTGGGTGCTTCCGTTCCTGTGCTTCCTTCATCAGGAGCCACAAGACCCTGGGATTGTTGTTGGTCACCAACATCTGCTCCCGTTCCGCTCCCGGAATCATTATTCGTAATTCCACGTGCTGGTGCGTCTTCGTTAGGAATGATTGTTTGTGCTGAAAAGTTTTCGTTTTGATCATTAGATTCAGGCGTTTGGCCCTGTTCCGGGTTGTTCGAAGCTGCGCCGTCTTTTTCTTGAGTATCCGGCTGCTGCTCCGTGCGCTGGTTCGGGTTTGTGTTCTTTGGATTAATGGTTGAGTCTGTAGAAGACTTATCTTCCTGCTTGCCCTGATCCGGGACAGGTCCTTCTCCAGTTGAAGGCTCTGGAGGCGTCTGATCTTTTGGATTACTTGGTATCTGAGGTTCAACACCTTTGATTTCATCGGGTTGATCATTTTGCGGCGGTTCTGATGGTTCAGTCCCCGAATCATCAGGCTGATCAGGTGCAATCACACTGCCTTCGTCTTGGGGAGTCGGATCCGCTTGATCATTATTCACTCCCATGCTCAGCTCAGACTGATCGTTGTTAACACTTTCCTGAGGTGCGCCAGATCTGCTCATCATCGATTCTGCATTCTCTATCTGCTGAGGCTCATATCCCCAGATGCCAAACCCCAATACGACAACCGCAGCTGCTGCACCAACGGACATACGACCAGCCATGGAGTTAAACCATCTGGACTTCGCTTTCCGTTCTTCTGGCTTGGAACGCTGCAAATTCTCAAACGCCGCAGGGACAGGACTCATTTCTTGCACGGTACTGCTTTGTTCTTTACGCGCTTCATCAATTGCATCCAGCTGAGGCATAATGGCATCAACCAAACTGAATCTGGGGCTTACTTGCGGCAAATCTTCCAGTTCCCTGGATAGAGCTCTGAGCATACTAAAATTTTCGGCGCACTCCGGACACTTGGCCACATGCTGCAGCATCTGCGTCGTTTCCGCCTCGCCCAGATCATGATCCAGATACCGGTGCATCCATTCCACCACCTCTTCGCATTTCATCCTGTCACACCACCTTTCTGATACTCCTGTAGTAGATTTTGTAATTGTTGTCTAGCCCTAAATAAGTAAGACTTCACTGTATTAAGCGGAAGATCAAGACAATCCGCAATTTCGTTATAAGATAAATCCTGCAAATATCTTAGAACAATGACGGTCCGATGATGCTCCGGCAGCTTGTTGATCGCATCTTGAATGTCCCTTGCCACATAAGTGGACATCACTTCGTGCTCAACATCCTGTTTATCCTGAAAAACCATTTCATGTTCATCAATAGAGACGGATGGCTTGGTTCTTCTAAACTTGTCAATACAGATGTTGGTCACAATGCGCTGCACCCAAGTTTTGAACTGGGCTTTTTCTTCATAAGAATTAATCTTGGTGTAAATTCGGATCAACGCTTCCTGCGCAGCATCCAAGGCGTCCTGTTCATTATTTAGAATGTAATATGCGGTACGATAAACATGCTGTTCAATCTCCCGCAATAGGGTAATTAGAGCGTCGCGATCGCCCGATTGAGCGGCTCTGATGAGTTCCGGCTCTACCACAAAGGATCCCCCTCTCCCTGCAACCTTACTGACGTAGTCATCGATAAAATTGTTGCAAAGTTAAGTATATTTTAATTTTCCATCACAAAATAACGGCTTATGTACAGTGGCCGCCGAATCTTATCTTAGAATAACAGAAAATGCAAACGTAGTCACCAAACGTCTGACATATAAGATTCCAGTACTTACACGACTCAAAACAAATGCAACGGCATACATTATGGTTAAGTACTATTTAGGGGCCAAAAACAAAAAAAGTCGAAATTTGTCCAAAACTTAAGGTTTTTTTAATGCAATTTTCATGAAAATGGTGTATTGTAAATTTACATTCATAAGACGAGGTGATGAGCATGCCAGCTCTAGCGAAAATTCAAGAATTAAAAGAACAAATGCCAAAGGAATACCAAAGCATCTCCCACTTTGTGGAGCACGCTTTGGAATCCATCGATACACTGGTTGAGGAACATCGGAAATATGTAGCTGCACAGGCGTTATACGGCGATAAAATCGTCGGATCGGAAGAACGCTTGTACAGAGAAACGGTACTTGATGTAAGAGCACAGCTTCTGATGACCCTGGAAAAAACAGTAGAAGATATTCTGCATAAAGGTGACAAACACTGGAGCAAACATTTCAAGGACGGCGTGGAATAAACTATTTCCCCTCATTCTTATTCAGCAATACGAACGGTTATGAAAAAAGCTCCTTTCTCGAAATTCTCTTCTGAAGAGAATTCTGGAGAGAGGGCTTTTTTCTTGTGTTTTCTTACATTATAGTAATTCGACATAAGAGTTCGCTTGGAACCTTTCCCTGAGATAAACGTTTTATTAAGAACTAAAGGAATCGGAAAGGAAGATGAAATATGACTTTTTTTATCTATCTAGGAATCATTCTCATTTTTATTTCCGGACTGTGCATTGGAGCATGGACAACAGATTACCAACAAAGAGGTAATTTTTATTCAGAGTCCAAGAGAGACCGTGTAATAAAGAAGAAAGTCGCTGCATGGTCTACTTTAGCAGGTGTCTGCTCGTTTGCAGCTGCTGGAATGATGTATTTACTAAGCTAACAGGCAAGCTTTATCAATCATTCCTCGAATATTTTAACGTTGGATTCTTGAATGAACTTTGCGGAAATAAGGCCCAACAATGGATCTCCTACTTTAAGCTGCTAATTTCGTTTTATGTCCTCAGTCAGCTTATACCGAACATCCACCCTGCCATCTTTCACCCTCATCTGTACCTCGCCCATCTGGTCGGTTCGATAAATCCGCGAACCCGTCGCCTCCAGACGTTGCATTACCCCCGGGTTGGGATGGCCATAAGTATTGTTTACACCCGCAGAGATTAGTGCAGCTTTAGCATTCCAGTACCTGAGCCATGCGTCTGAGGAGGATGTTTTACTGCCGTGGTGAGCAACCTTGAGGATGTCTATCGATATCCCACCTCCTTGGAAATCTTGACCCGTATGGTCTGACATAGGGACTGCCAGCGAACCATCCTGAATAGCATAGAGCACGTCCTGCTCGGCTGCCGCATCCATATCCCCCGTAAAGAGCATAGACGTTCCCGCCATCTCCAGCAAAAAGACAACCGACGCAGCGTTCTGATTCTCATGAAAAGGTACGCCTCCCGACATATCATCCAGTTCATCACTAAAGTCCGGTGAAACGAAATACAACGACGTTTCCTGATCCGGCTTATAGATCATGCCCTGACGAATCGCGAATAACGGTATTTGGCGCTCCACCGCTGTATGTATCAGCTGATCAAACTTCTCTTTTCCACTTGTCGTTCCGTTAAACATGAAGCGTTTCACCGGAATCTGCTCCAGAACAGCCTGCAGTCCGCCTGCATGATCTTGATCGGCATGGGTCGCAATCACCGCGTCCAGTTGATGAATACCTCTCTTTTTCAATAAAGGAACGACCACCTTCGCCCCCACTTCGTAAGGGTCACGCCTTGTTTTCCACGAGTGTTTACTGCCGCCAAAGTCAATTGTACCTCCGCCATCTACGAGAATATGTCTGCCTTCTGGCGTTGTAATCAAAGTACTGTCTCCCTGCCCAATATCGAGAAACTGAACCACTCCTGTTCCCGCAGGCCGAGGAGTTTGATAAGCCCACCATAATCCGGCTGCCAAACTTACGGCAAGCACACCACTTAACCAGCGCTGAACCCTGCTCATTCGTACTTCGCTGTAATATCCCGCACCTTTGGCTGTAAATGCACCTGCGTACTCCGGCCACGCAATACTCGCACCAAGGGCAGCGAGTGAACCCCGACTCACTTCTGCTGTCTGGACAGGAAGGGCATGGTGTGCTGTGAGGGACAAACGATTATGAGTATAGGCCTGCACAGGATTAACTGAATCCGTACCTTCAAAACGAGAAGATGGCCTCACCGTTCCCCACATGCTGCGCGGGGGAGCAGCAGTTCGTCCGCGAATATCAAGCGGAGCTGTATCCTCTTCTTCCGCATGTATATACGGCGGCTTATCACTGGCACTCCTCTGATGAAGCAAATGAAGCAGTGCGTACAAAATCGCATAATAGGCTGCAATCCATACCAGAGAAGGGGAGGCCCAGATCATCACAAAACCGGGCAGGCCGTTCATCCATTCCACGCTCAAAAAGGTTAGTTGATTTAACTGAATCGCAATCCATGCAAGCGGCTTTGCAGCCTGAAACCACACGAATGACACCATCATGGCAGCCGTTCCTAGAGGTAAAACCACCGCACTAATGAGGGACACCAGCAGAAAATTGGCCGCAAAAGAGAGCAGCGAAAACTGGTTAAAGTACAGAATGGTCACCGGAAAAGAGATCAGCTGCGCCGTCACCGTCACCGAAGCTGTCGCCGCCAGCGATCTTGGCCATGTACTGAACATCCTGTTGATGAGCGGCATATAAATCATTAATCCTGCCGTCACCAGAAAAGACAGCTGAAAACTGACATTCAGCAAAAAATAGGGGTTCCACCACATCATCAGCAAAGCAGCTGCACTGATGATCTGCAGACTGTCCCTCGCCAGTCCACGCTTCGCCATATATAAACCAATCATAGACATCATGCCTGCCCTAATTACAGAAGGGGAACCGCCCGAAAGCAGTACATACGCCGGAATCAGAAACAGTACCACAGTTAAGGCAGTCTCTCTCGTAAGTTTCAGCCATGACATGAGCATCAGTAGTGATGCAACATATACAGCAACATGTGTTCCAGAGATCGCAAGAATATGCGTTAATCCGAGCTGTGAGAATTGACCGTACGTACCCGGATCAATATCTTTTGCCATGCCGATGATGAGCCCCTTCATATATCCGGCATGCGGTTCGGGGAACAGCTGGTCTACCGCTGAACCCAGCAGCTGCCTTGCGGCATCTGTCCATCGCAGTATACTGATTCGTTTCCATCCTTCGGGAGGCACCGCAGTAACAGAATCAGCCCCCTTCACCTTAAACATCCAATGAATATACTGCGTTTTGAGATAACTGCGGTAGTCAAATCCACCAAAATTCCTGGCTTCTCCAGGTAAAGCCCAAGAACCTGACAGCGTCAGCTTGTCTCCTCGCTTCCAGGAGGCTGCTGTCTGCTGTTCTGATTCTTCCATCAGTCGAACCTGCACGATAATTCGTTCGTTTACTCTGGACGGAAGCTTTAGTGTTTCAGACGTTCTTGGCGATAAAACATGATTTGGATCTGAATCTTCTGTTTTTGGATGCATTTCTTGATCCGCTGTCATGGATGAAATGACCATCTCAAAACCCGCCCGATCCCCATCTACCCGTACGTCCGATACTAGCTCCCCTTCAATTTCTCCATTTAACCCGTGGATTTCGTCAGCAGTCATATCGAAGTACTCCGGCACATGGCTGTAGTTACGAGTATCATTCCACTGCCATTGCACCGCCCCGCCTATAAACGCAATGAGCAGCAGAAGGACAGACCATCCCCGAATATTTAATAATCGCAATACAAGCGGGAGACAAGCTGCCGCCCCTATCATTCCCCATAATAGATTCCAGCCTGTCAGCACACATGCCATTCCACTTCCACACAGCCAAAAGATTGTAAAGCGAAGCAGCGGTCTGTTTTTCACTGCGGCCCCTCCTCTCTCACACCTATGAATACACAAAAAACCTCCGGAAGCCCAATTAGGCTTGCCGGAGGTTCTTCCCCGTACTTTTCTTTTTCATGTATATTCTTTTCGATACAGCCACTCATCACTTGAAACATTTCCTGCCTAACTGCCGCGATCCGCTGTTCAGTTTAGTTGCTTTATTTAGTTGCTTACCGTCATCATCGTCTCCCGAGGAGGCTGGTAACTGTCCAGTCTGCGGAACGAAATGCCTTTCTGCTGCATCATATTCTTCACTTTGCTTGTATCCTTGGGATACGAGCGATGAAAAACAATTTCAGTAACACCGCTGTTCGCCAGCATGTTGGCACAGGTCCAGCAGGGTTCATCCGTAACATACACAGAGGAGCCCTCACGATCAATACGATCTGTGAACAAAAGCAAATTTTGCTCCGCGTGAATGGTACGAATACAGCGCTGCTTTTTAACCATTTCCTCGTGGTCGTCCGTTACTACAAGTTCGTATTCTTCTGCGATCATGCAGCCGGCCTCGGAACAATCCGGCACCCCCATCGGTGCACCATTATAAGCTGTCCCCAGCAGTTTCTTTCCCTGAACCAGAACAGCCCCTACGTGCCGGCGCGGACAGCGGGAACGCGTGGAAACCATATAAGCAATATCCATAAAATACGTATCCCAATCCTTGCGAAGCTCTACTGTACCCATACAGTTTCCTCCTCCCGCTTTGAATGCATTTTTATCCTGTTGTCCCTAGCGAACCCGTACATATGGTGCCATTTTCTCAAGCATCTTGCTGCCTATGCCCTTCACTTTGGTAAGTTCACTGACTCTAGTAAAAGGGCCATGGGCATTCCGATAATCCACAATAGCCTGAGCTTTCTTCTGCCCAATCCCTGGAAGCTCTGTGAGCTTGGAGACTGACGCCGTGTTCACATCGATCCTGTCACTGCCTGCTGCTTCCGAGCCCGTGCTGGACGGATGGGGAACAGCAGCCGCTTCGATTGAACTTGAAAGACTTGCACCTGAGCCCTTCGTCTTCACTCCGGTCGTTTCATCAGCCGATGCCCCGGCTGGTTCGGCTGCAGGGATCCGATTCTCATTAACAGGAACCTGTGACTGAGGCGACGAATCACCTGACGTCTCACCTTGAACTTGTGCATCCTGCGCTGCTCCTGCTTCAGATGCTGCAGCGGGATGATGTTCTTTCCTATCACTTGCTGGAGCAGCTGCATCCTCTCTAACCAAAGCAGCCGACGGTGCAGCAGAGTGGTCCTGCTCACTTGTCGGCTGATTGGCGCCGAGCCGCATCGGTTCCCAGCCGCTAGGTGGCTGTTCACTTTTGCCCGACCATAATATCAGTACGCTTCCAACCACTGCCGCAGCAATGGACATCGTTTTGTTCCATCTCATCTTCCGCACTCCCTCATATTCAAAATAAAAACCATTTCGAACACGGGCGGTGCTTCCGAACCGTTTCATGCTATAGCGTATATAAATTACATATTTTCATGTCATGTGGACCAGAGTCCCCTGCATACAATAGATGGAAGATACTGCGCCATTACCGTAAAGCATGAAAGGAGGCCTGAACCAATGAAGGTTGGATTTATCGGAACCGGCAGCATGGGCAGTCTGTTGATCTATGCCCTGATCCAATCCGGTGCACTCGAACCCCGTCAGATTGCAGCAAGCAACCGCACCCCTTCCAAAGTACGTCAGCTATCCCTCCGTTACCCTGGACTGCATGAATCACAGAGCAATCGGGAAACGGTGATTCGCAGCAGCATCATCTTCCTGTGTGTGAAGCCGCTGGAATTCCGACATGTGATTGATGATATCCTGCCTGTCGTGACTCCCAATCATATCATTGTCTCGATCACCAGTCCCGTGCAGCTGCGCCATCTGGAATCTTCACTTCCTTGCAAAGTCTCCAAGGTTATTCCCAGCGTTACTCACCAGGTCGGCAGCGGAGCAACTCTGTTCATCCATGGCGAGCGAATGACGGCCGAAGACCGCAAAGTGCTGGAAGGTCTGCTGAGTCATATCGGCAAGCCTTACCAAGTGGATGAAGCCTGCACCCGAATCACATCGGACTTTTCCAGCTGCGGACCTGCATTTATATCATTCTTTCTGGAACAATGGATCGAAAGTGCTGTACGCCTGACAGGTATCAAACGAGCAGACGCCTGTGCTCTTGCCGGTGAGATGCTTCTGGGAACAGGCAAGCTGCTCACCGAAGGGGGTTACACACCGCAAGAACTTCAAGCTCGTGTCGCTGTACCTGGCGGAATAACCGCTCAGGCACTTGCACTGCTGCGAAACAACCTGGATGGTGTATTCGACAACCTGATCCATACGACACATGAGAAATATGATGAAGATTTAGTCAAGCTGGATGAGGTGTTTCGTGCCAGTGAAATTAACCGGCAACAATATTAACCAGTTTGCCTGGAACGGCAATGACTTTGCGAATAGTCTTGCCTTCCAGCGCCTGTTTCACAGGTGCCAGTTCCATCGTATAGTCCTGCATTCCTTGTGCATCCAGATCCTTCGAAATTGTTGCGCGAGTTACAATCTTGCCGTTGACCTGCACCACGATCTCCACTTCTGCATCCACGGTCATCGACTCATCATACTCAGGCCAAGCCACGTAGGAAATTCCACCTTCATATCCAAGACGACTCCACAGTTCCTCCGCCATATGCGGTGCCAAAGGTGACAGCAGCTGAACAAAGTTCTCCATTGCTTCACGAGGCAGTGTATCCGCTTTGTATGCATCGTTAATGAAGATCATCAATTGGCTTATCGCGGTGTTGAAACGCAGATGCTCCAGATCCTCCGTCACTTTTTTGATTGTTTTATGCGCTGTGCGTTTGAATTCATCCGTTCCGCCATCTGCTGTAATCTTCTCATTAACTGCACCTGTATCTTCGTTGATGAACAGACGCCATACACGTGACAAGAAACGATACATCCCTTCGACCCCGCTGGCGTTCCAAGGTTTGGTCGCTTCCAGAGGTCCCATGAACATTTCATAGAGACGCAGTGTATCTGCACCGAATTCGTTAACAATCTCATCCGGGTTAATCACATTACCACGGGATTTACTCATTTTTTCGTTATTGGTACCCAGAATCATACCTTGGTTGACCAGCTTGTAGAATGGCTCTTTCGTGTGTACAACGCCCAGATCATACAGCACTTTGTGCCAGAAACGAGCATACAGCAGGTGAAGTACCGCATGTTCTGCTCCACCGATGTACAAGTCCACTGGCAGCCACTGCTGCTGTTTCTCCTTCGAGATCAGTTCCTTGTCATTGTGAGGATCGATGAACCGCAGATAATACCAGCAGCTTCCTGCCCACTGCGGCATCGTGTTCGTTTCGCGGCGCGCTTTCATGCCTGTTTCCGGATCGACCGTATTCACCCAATCTGTCACATTAGCCAGTGGAGATTCTCCTGTACCTGAAGGTTTGATCTGGTCAATGTCAGGAAGCAGCAGCGGCAGTTGATCTTCCGGCACCGTCTTCATTGTTCCATCTTCCAGATGCAGAATCGGAATCGGCTCTCCCCAATAACGCTGACGGCTGAACAACCAGTCACGCAGACGATATGTTGTTTTACCTTGTCCCTTACCGTTCTCTTCAAGCCAAGCGATCATCTTCGCCGCAGCTTCTTCGTTGTTTAATCCGTTCAGGAAATCGGAGTTCACGTGTGCACCGTCGCCTGTATACGCCTCTTTTGTGACATCGCCGCCTTCAATGACTTCGATGATATTCAGGTCAAACTGCTTCGCAAATTCCCAGTCACGTGCATCATGCCCCGGGACAGCCATAACAGCCCCTGTACCGTAACCAGCCAGTACATAATCCGCAATCCAAATCGGAAGCTTTGCTCCGTTAACCGGATTGATCGCATACGCCCCTGTGAACACACCTGTTTTTTCTTTGGCCAAGTCCGTACGTTCCAGATCACTCTTACGCGCAGCCTGCTCCTGATAAGCTTTCACTGCCTCACGCTCTGTTTCAGACGTAATCACGTCCACCAGTTCATGTTCTGGAGCGAGAACTGCAAAGCTTGCACCAAACAATGTATCTGCGCGAGTTGTGAATACTTTGATCACTTCTTCACGGCCTTCAATGGCAAAAACCACTTCAGCACCTGTCGATTTGCCGATCCAGTTACGCTGCATATCCTTGATGCTTTCCGACCAGTCCAGCTCTTCCAGGTCCTCCAGCAAACGCTCCGCATATTCCGTAATTTTCAGCACCCATTGACGCATCGGTTTACGTACAACGGGGTGGCCGCCGCGTTCACTTTTACCGTCAATAACCTCTTCATTCGCCAGAACCGTACCCAATGCCTCACACCAGTTCACCGGCACTTCATCTACATAAGCCAAACCTTTTTTGTACAGCTGGATGAAAATCCATTGTGTCCATTTGTAGTACTCCGGGTCCGTTGTGCTGATCTCGCGATCCCAGTCATACGAAAATCCGAGAGATTTGATCTGACGACGGAAATTGTCGATATTGCGGAATGTAATATGACGCGGGTGCTCCCCCGTATCCAGTGCGTGCTGCTCTGCAGGCAGACCGAACGCGTCCCAACCCATCGGATGAAGTACATTGTATCCGCGCATCCGTTTGTAACGGGATACGATATCCGTTGCTGTATATCCTTCCGGATGACCTACGTGCAGTCCGGAACCGGACGGATAAGGAAACATATCCAGAGCATAAAACTTCGGTTTCGACGGGTCCTCACCTGTTTTGAATGTTTTGTTTTCATCCCAATACTGCTGCCAGTTTTTTTCCATCACTTGCGGTTGATAGCCGTGCTTCGGCTGATGATTCTCACTCATCTATATTCCTCCTTCAGGTTATACGCGCTTTGATAACAACAAAAAAACCTCAGCATCCCGTAGCGTTTGCAGCGCTAGGGACGAGAGGTTGAATTCCCGTGGTACCACCCTAGTTAGCGGACGAACGTGCTTCGTCATCCACTCCCTCTAGACCTGTAACGGCGGTTAACCGATGCGGATTTCCTATTCAATGCAGAAGGCATAGAAAGGTGTAGTCACCGCATTTCTCCAAGGCGAGTTCGCAAAGTACTGTCAATCGGCTTGCACCACCCGCCGACTCTCTGTCGTGTACAGAATTTACTACTGATCCTTATCATCGAAATATGTATACAATATCGGGAACATTATATAAAAATGCAGGCTCAAAGTCAATATGACACTTCACATTCATCCTTCTCAGATGATATAATTTCCGTGCTCCCCGACTACAATGATGCTTCTTCAAACATTCCGAAAACGTTCAATACCCTTCTTCAGATTCTGAATCGTCCATTGGATATGCTCCTGATTATCATACTGCCGGTAATCACATTCAATTCGAAGTGCAAGATCAAAATACAAATCGTACAAGCTTCTGCGCTTCCGCTCACTCTCCGTCACAATCTCTCGGCCATACCCTTTCAGAAATCCCGGAGTATAGTTAAAATGACTGAAATAGTGCTCCATCAGCGGATCACCCCACAACGAGCGTTCAAAATCGATAATGCCCGTAATCTGTTTATCCTGCACCAACACATTACCATCCCACAGATCCCAGCTGATCAACATGGGTTCGGTCACTTCATCCAGTACATCTGATCTTTCCTCGATCAGACGCCGCAGCTCATTGTAGTCAATACCAATATCAATCTTTGCCTTTTCTCCATCGGCAAGCATATCCTCCATCAACATCAAAAATGCTTCTCTCCATGTGCTGCGCTGTCTGTCCTTCCCCGAAAAATAACCGAATCGATCCCCCTTAATCTCGTTGATTCGCTTGTTATATTGTCCTAACTGCTGCTCAATTTCTTCCTGCTCTGACACTGTAAGTTGAGTTTTTACCTGGTTATACGGCGTCCCGGACATGTATTCCATAATAAAATACTGTGCAGGTGCAAAAGCAAGCGAAGCATCATAAGCCAGCACCTGAGGCACAGGAACATCCTTCAGACCGGCAGCAAGCCGGAGTGCTTCCACTTCTGCTGTCATCAGATCCTGCTCACAGCGCATCAGATTGGTTGCAGCCGAGGGCGCAATTTTAAGGACAATTTTTCGTCCGTCACTTAGCACTATTTTATAGGCATGGTTTGCCCATCCGTCAATCATTTCTTCACATTCCTGAATGGCCGCAGCGAGTTGATGTGTAATGATCTGATCCAGCTGCTCTTTGGATAATCTCGTTTTATATGTACTTTCCATCGTTGTCATCCTCCCGTTATTGAATAGTTCATCTCATTTCGGAAAACGCTTTCCGAATTAAATTTATTATGTCTCTCTTTCCTTCCAGCAGCAATACCTTTTATCCTATCAGTTAAAAAAACTGTCCTTGGCAGCATGATCACATGCAGCCAAAGGACAGCTAACCATCGTATTTCAAACCATGTACATACGAGCTGCTTATTTATTTTACAGCCACGTAGAACAAACGCTGCGCACTGTCTCCAGCCTCTTGCCACTCAAAGTCCGCATACACCTTCACGTCTCGGAAGCCCGCTTTGCACAGCTCCAGCTTCATCCAATCCGGATCATAAGCACGCTGCACATGAACTTCCTCAAATCTCTGGTACGTATCCCTGCTGCCGTCTTCAATACGCGAGAAAATGCTTAGATGGTGCTCGATTTCACACCGCTCCTGGTCCAGATCACATGTCCAGATGTAAGACACGGAACGCTCATCCAGTACAAAAGGCTGCTCTTCATCATAACGAATGAGTGTGTTCGGATGATGCACATCAAACAGAAACGTACCTTCTGGCTTCAGCATCTCATATGTTCGCCTGAATGTACGAATCACATCTTCTGATTCCAGCAAATAGTTCACACAATCACAGAACGATATGACCGAGTCCACAGGTTCAGGCACTCTCCACTCCCGCATATCCTGCTGCACCCAGCGCACGCTGCCTCCCCGGTACAACCGATGTCCTTGAGACGTTGCTTCCATCTTGCTGCGGGCAACCGACAGCATATCTGCCGAAAGGTCAATGCCCGTCACTTCAAAGCCGGAATTCACCAGCGGAATGGTGATTGAACCCGTTCCGCAGCCAAGCTCCGCCACACTTTTAGGCATGCCATGCTGTTCCCAGGCTGTTCTTGCAAACCTTATCCAGTCCGGATAAGGCATATCTTCCATTAATTCATCGTAAACGTAGGCAAATTTCCGGTAAGACATGTCGGCACCGCACTTTCAATTTCATTTTCCTCAATCGGATGATATCCAAATCCAAAGAAAAAGCAGGGCATCCGGTGTTTACCCAGTCTGGCCCTGCTTTGCTCGACCCAATGCATCATGCTTCGGGGTTATGAAACGAATACTTTATATTTACTTCGTACAGAGCAATCATTTAACACTCTTAAATAAATACATACTGCTCTGTTTGCGCCAAACTCACTTCTCTTCCTGCTGTGGTTTGGGCGCAGATTCGGACAGATACGTCCAGCTTTCCTTTTGTACTACCAGGCCATCCTTCATCAGCTTACCGAGAGCACGTTTGAACGCGGATTTGCTGATGCCGAAGCGCTGCTTGATAATATCAGGCGGAGTCGCATCAGAATACGGCATGCCGCCCATAGGACGTTCTTTCATGAATGCAAGCAGCTTGTCTGCGTCTTCATTACGCCCAACTTCTTTACGCTGCGTCATAGCCAGATTCACCCGGCCGTCTTCACGCACGAGCGTAACCCGGCATTTCACCTTCTCACCCAAACGCAGCATATGACTGCGCTCGGAGGAATGGATCATACCAATCGCCCCAAAGCCCAGTACTCCGCCGTCTACAAGTACAAACGTACCCATCTGCAGCGGCTTGTACACGAGCGCTTCCACCCACTCATTCACCCACGTAGTTGGAGCATGGAAGGCAAGAGGTGCAAGTTCCCGTTCTCCGGCTAATTTGGCACGCAGACGTCCCTGTTTGTCGTGTTCCATGATCACGAACACTTCATCTCCTACTTGAGGACGAAGTTCTTCGAGTTCAGGCAGTTCACGAATCGGAAGCAGCAGCTGACGACCGAGTCCCATCTCCAGAAAGCAGCCGAGACGCGGATGCACATCGGCTACAACCAGTTTAGCCATCTCACCCAGCGTAAGGTAAGGTTTTTTCATCGTAACAGCGAGGCGATCTTCTGTATCGAAGAATACAAAAACCTCCAGTGTTTCACCAATCTTGATCTCCCGAGTCAGCTCGGTATAGTGAAGCAGTACATCTTCCGATCCTGTCGTCAAAAAGTAGCCAAAAGGAGACACTTCGCGTGAAACCGGCAGCGAGACGACTGTTCCTGCGATCAAACTCATACCGTTTCCACCACTTTGGCATCAGACCAGAGACGCTCGATATTGTAATACTCGCGCTCATCGCGATGGAAGACGTGAACGACCACATCGCCCAGATCCATCAGGACCCAACGTGCAGAGTCCATACCTTCAATACCTTTAATAACCGCACCGGCAGCGTGAGCCTGTTTGCGGATCTCGGCAGCAATAGCCTGCACCTGTGTATCCGAGTTACCGTGGCAGATTACAAAATAATCGGCAACGAGCGAGATATTATTCAGGTCAAGCGCTACGATGTTCGATGCTTTTTTATCGTCAGCGGCAGCAACCACCATATTCATAAGTTCTTTCGATGATACCGTCATGAACCAACCTCCATAATCTATAATTGTGCAATCAAGTCATTACGTGAGAGCACCGTCAGCGGATAGATGACACGGCGCTGGGAAAGAAGCAGGCTGATTGTCGAATCAAACCCCGCGATCAAACCTTCCTCCAGACTGCGCTGTGCCTGCTCACGAATATACTCTACACCCGGGAAATCACGTCCCGGCTCAATATAATCGGCAAGGCATACCACTTTGTCTAACAGACTCATGCCTACCCTACCAGAAGTATGCCACCGAATCGCATGAATAATTTCAGAATCCGACACACCATAATCACGTTCAGCTACAAAAGCACCCACTTCCGAATGCCAGAGCTGTTTATCATGCTGCAGAAGTTCTGCATTTAATCCGTTATCACGAATGACCGCTTCCATCTCCGCTACCGGCCAATATTTGGCCACGTCATGCAGAATCGCTGCCACATCTGCTTTTACGGGATCAGCACCATACTTCTCTGCCAAAGCGACTGCTGATTCCATGACACCCTGGGTATGCTTCCAGCGCTTGGCTGGCATCTGTGCGGAGACAGCCTCTATTAATTCCTCACGGCTTAGTGCCATATAAACCGCTCCTAACAATATATTGATGAACTGCATCCGGGATCATAAACCGCACCGAATGTCCACTCGCAAGACGTCTGCGAATGGCTGTGGATGAAATATCGACAAGCGGCATCTCGGCCAGCAGAACCCGTCCCTGCAGTTCATCCGGTAAATCGTCCAGATGCAGCTGGAAGCCCGGGCGTCCAACACCGATAAAGGTCATTTTGGACGCCAGTACTTCAATCTCTTCCCATTTGGGAAGATAATTCACCATATCTGCTCCGATGATGAAATAAAATTCATGTTCGGGGTGACGCCGCCATAATTCACGCATCGTATCTATCGTATAAGATACGCCTCCCAGTTCCATTTCGATACCTAATACCTCATACTGGGGAGTATCTTTTACAGCAGCCTTTGTCATCTCCAGACGCTGCTGTCCAGCTGCACCTGCTTCTGGTTTGTGAGGGGGGACATGGGAGGGCATGAACCAGATTTCATCCAATGCATGCGAATCCCGTGCCGCTTCGGCTGCCAGCAGATGCCCCATGTGGATCGGATCAAACGTACCGCCCATGATGCCGATCTTCACCCGTGCCACGCTCCTTATCTTGGAAGTTCGATTTGTTTATTATCACGCGATTCTTTGTACAGAATGATGGTGCTTCCAATGACCTGCACAAGCTCGCTGCCTGTTTCACGAGCAACCTCTGCAGCAATTTCGTTTTTATCATCGAGATTGTTGTTCAGCACCTGCACTTTCATCAGCTCACGCTTTTCGATCGCCTCTTCAATGTGGCGGAACAAGTGATCGTTGGTCCCCCCTTTGCCAATTTGAAAAACAGGGGTCAGATGATGTGCTTGTGACCGCAAAAAACGCTTTTGTTTACCAGTTAACATGAATACTCCATACTCCTTATGTTGAGCAGGTCACCCTAAGCGTATGAACCGCTTAGGGACCTGACCGTTCAATTATTATTCTCAAAACTTTCCAGTACTGCTCGTCTCATCGCATCAACCGGAGCCGAGATGCCAAGCCAGTGTTCAAATGCGACAGCTCCTTGATAAACAAACATTCCCAGCCCGCCATGTACCGTACAGCCGCGTAAACGGGATTCACGCAGCAGACGAGTCTCAAGCGGGTTGTAGATCAGATCACTGACAGCTGCCCCTTCACGAATCCATGCAGGATCAACAGGCACTTCATCCATGTGTGGATGCATACCAGCTGCTGTCGTATTAATTACGATATCAGCAGCAGCAAGTACAGCTTGAGCATCCTGCATGCCACCTCCGGAAATATTCCCCAAATCATAACTTTGCAAATCGGCAGCAAGACTGACCGCTCTGTCCGCTGTTCGATTCAGAATGCTGATCTGTCCGGGTTTCTCCAGTGCAAGTGCATAGATGACACCTCTTGCAGCGCCGCCTGCTCCGAGAACTGCGATTCGTTTCCCTTCAATCTGAGGAACAGCCTCCTCCTTCAGCGAACGTACATATCCGATTCCGTCTGTATTGTACCCTGTCAGTGTACCATTTTCATTCACGATTGTATTCACTGCCCCGATCAAGCGTGCACTTTCATCGATCACATCGAGATACTGCATCACCTGCTCCTTATGCGGAATCGTGACATTAACACCACGATAGCCCAGTGCAGTGATTCCACGAACAGCAGCTTCCAGCTGATCGGGGTGCACATGAAGCGGCATGTACATTCCATGCACACCCGCTGCCTTTAACGCCGCATTATGCATCGCCGGTGACTTGGAATGAGCAATCGGGTCACCCATCACACCAAGCAGCAGCGGAAGTGAAGAATTGAACTTGTTCTCTGTCGACATGAACTCGCCTCCGATCTGATCCGTTTGTTTGAATGTAAAGCTTGTACCCAAACTAGAAACTAGATCAGGGAAGGACGAATCTGTACTCGAATCCCTTTTGGTACATGGACAGCCACCAAAGCACCGTTATCTCCGTTAACCTTGATCCAGCCCAGACCAGAGATGAATACGTCTGACTGACTGCCGCGTTTGATCCGGAATTCATGTCTCGTCCATTCAGGCATCTCCGCGGCATTCTCACGGGTTGGCGGAGAAAGCAATTCTCCGAGGTGATCACGGTAAAGATCATCTGCCCGCTCCAATTTTGTCCGATGAATATCCAGCGCAGTACTGATGAAGCAGGTGAACGATTGACGATCGCCTTCAATAAAATCAAACCGGGCCATACCGCCAAAGAACAGCGTCTGACCGGAATTCAATTGATATACCGCGGGTTTAAGCGGTTTCTCCGGCATAATCGCTGCAAGGTCCTTACGAGATACGATCTCGCTGAAGCGCCATGGATACACAATTCCAGGCGTATCAATGATATATTTTCCATCGTCCAGCGGAATGTTCACCATATCCAGCGTTGTTCCCGGATAACGCGATGTTGTCAATTCCTGTTCCAGATCGCTGTAGTCTCGGATCAAGCGGTTAATCAGTGTCGATTTACCAACATTGGTTCCGCCGACCACATACACATCCCGATCTCCACGGTACGTACCAACAAGCTCAAGCAGACGATCAAAACCTTGATTCTGCTTCGCACTGCACAGCACAACATCTACCGTTCGCAGTCCCTGTTCTTTCGCCTGCTTCTGCACCCAGTTCCGAACTTTATTCCAGTTGGTTACTTTAGGGAGCAAGTCCGTTTTGTTCACGGCTAGCAGTACCGGATTGTTTCCAACAAAGCGCTGCAGGCCCGAAATAATACTGCCATCAAAATCAAACAAATCAACGATATGAATGACCAAAGCATCCTTATCCCCGATTTTGCTGAGCAGAGCCAGGAACTCATCCTGATCCACTGTGACAGATGATGATTCGTTATAATTTTTGATACGGAAACAGCGCTGGCAGATGACCGGTTCACGGTCAAGTGCTTTCTCGGGAATAAATCCAGGCAGATCCGGATTTTCCGTCTGCAGATTCACGCCGCATCCACTGCATCTTACGGCAATACTGCCGTTATGCGGTTCTGTCATTTCTTCTTTTCCTCCTCAAGCCATAAGCCTTTCTTCCGCAAATTAGACAGGGCAATTCGTTCTACTCTCCGATTAAAGCGGGTCATGAATCCCTCATCTCCGATGGAAATCGGCAGCACCAGAACGGTATATAGTCCAAGTCTGTTCCCTCCGTAAACGTCGGTGAGCATTTGATCCCCCACAACAATGGTTTTCTCGGGAGGCAGCTCCATCATGTTCATTGCTTTACGAAACGGTACATTCGATGGTTTGCGTGCACTATGCACAAACTGGATATCCAGCGGAGTCGCAAACAGGGACACCCGATTCAGATTGTTATTGGACACAATCATCAGCTTGAATCCCACCTCTTTGACACGCGCGAACCATTCGATCAATTCGGGTGTGGCATCAGGTGCTTTTGCTCCAACAAGCGTATTATCCAGGTCAGTTATGATTCCACGATACCCTTGAGCGTACAGCTCTTCCAGATTAATGTCAAAAACTGTGTCTACACGCAGCTTGGGCAGTAACATTTTAAACAAAGAAGTCACCTCAGTTTCATACGACACACTATATCACAAATCCGTCTTTCCTGAAAATGCAAACAGCCTTTATGGCTATGAAAAAAAGGAAAAACGGGACGGGCAGTACTTAAGCCCGTTCCGCTTTCAATTCCTTCCGCAGCTTCAAGGCTGCCTGATAGACAACCTTCCAGTCATCAGCGGTTACCGCCTCTGGACTATAGCGGGTCTGTTCAAACTTCATAAGCAGCTGTTCCAATGTCTCGCGAGCGGACGGTTTAAGCTGACCCCAGCGGTTTACAGACTCGCGGAGCGTTTCGTCCCCGCTGCGAGTCAGGCCTCGTCTTCTCGCATAACGAATCCAGCGCTCTGTCTCAGCCAGCACCTTCTGTTCAGGTGTCAGCGGTCCGCCTGTTCGCAGGCGGAGCAGCAGGAATCGCAGGGAAAGACGGCTGCGCCAGAACATGTAAGCTACCCACAATACGATTACAGCACCGGCAATCCAGATGACAAAGGTCGGAATCGCCGCAGTCGTCTGCTCGGGAGCCGGCGTTTGTTCTTCTTCTTGAACCGGTTCTTCCTCTGGCTGGTCAGCTGGCTGGTCAGCTGGCTGCACCTCCGGTGCTTCGGTCAGCAGCGGCATATCAAATCCCGGTGTTGCTTCAACCGGAATCCATCCGTACTCGCCAAAGTAAACTTCAGCCCAAGAGTGAGCATCCGCATTGGTTACCGTGTACGTCGTTTCGATAGGTGCACCAGGCTGACGAGGAGCCTGCATATCGGAATTCAGCGACATCTGTCCAGGTGCATACCCCTTAACCCATCTTGCCGGGATACCTTCTGACCGGGCCATCATCACAAGTGCAGTAGAAAAGTAATCGCAATACCCTTCGCGAATATCAAATAAGAAACCTTCGACAAAGTCGCTGCTCACTTTTCGGGACAGATCCGGATTGTTGGTGTAATTAAAGTTTTGTTGTAAATAGTTTTGCAGTAATGCCACTTTTTCATACGGTGTTTTTGCAGATGCCGTAATCTCGGAAGCGAGGTCTTTTACCCGCTCAGGAAATCGGGAGGGAAGCTGCAAATACTTGTCCTCAGCCGGATTATTGGAATAGAGGGCTTCAGATGATTTGGTACGCAGCTCATCTTCTACGATAATCGGCACCTCTGACACAACCGTATAGTTTTTAGGATACTGCGGCTGCTGCCGTGTCGTTACAACATGCAGTTCAGCCCGCTCTGCATTCCAAAGCATACGGCTCGCGCGCTCTTCACCGTTCACCGAGCTTACCTGCGATATAGAGTACGCTCCAAACATGATCGGATATACTGTATCATTCAACATCGTCACTTTCTGTGTGACCTGTTTCGTATTCACTTTTCCGGCCTGCTCATTGGCCAGCGTCTGACTGGCTGACACATTTTCCATGGACGCACGTCCGGGCTCATCCCAGCCTGTTCCTGTATACTCCGAACGTGTCTCACCGCGCCAGTAGCTGCGGTCACTGGTCGTTATGGACATCACAGGCGTGTAATCAAAGTTAAATCCTCCGCCAAGCTGATTGTCCTCGCGACTGTAACCAGACTCGGTTGCAGCCGGAATATCCAGTACGCCGTTCCCCGCTTGGTTCGACGTTGTTCCGGTGTAATTCCGCCATGCCGTATACGGGTCCGTCAAGGTTGGCGGAATTTCCGGCATATTTACACTGGCCACAATGATTAATGAAAAGATGATAGCAATATTCGCCAGTATTTTGTAAGGATACCGAATCAACCGTTTCCATCCCTGCGGATACTGCAGCTGATAATTACGGAAGTGCTGGCATACAAGCCAGCCCATGCCCGCAAACATTACCCAGGCAATCTCCACCCACAGTGGAATCTGAGTAAAGGAATCCAGGATGCCCAAGGATATAATATTAACACCCAGGAACACAAGAATCCGGCGGGTTGTATTCACAAGGCGAATCGCCGCCTCTAACATCACCCACGCACACAAAGAAAACCAGATATACGGAGGCATATGCATAATAAACTGCTCTATGCGCTCTGTTAACGTGCCGTAAGGAATATACACACTGTAATCAATCAACGTTTTATGCAAGATGTATACGACAACAACGGCCTTGATGATCGCTCGATACAGCACTTTGAGAGGGAGAATAACCTCCAGAATGCTTACAGCTGCCAGCGTCCACAGCACGAGCGAGGTTGTCTCGGTATACCAGGATTCCTGGGTGAACGATATCCACTGCAGAGCAATCAGAAATATCCAGAGCAGGGATGCGGCGTGGTACCAAGATCTTTTCAATCCCAAGTTGTCATGTCTGCTGCCGCTCATACCGAACCTCCCCCCATGACCGTTGGAAGCTCCTGCAGATGGGCAACTGTGAATGATCTCGTGCCTCTGCCGCGCAGCATGGCATTCCATTCCGAGCTTCGACGAGATTCCGCCGGGTCGATCAGTATATGACATGGGGTCATGCCGCGGGTATCTGCCCAGCGGAGCACCTCAAGTATTTTTTCGTCTTTTTGCGGAGAAATGACAACAAAGTATGCCCCTTGCGGGAATTGCCGAGCTATTTTCTCCACACCCGGCAGCAGGGACGCATCTTGACCGTTATCCTGTATGTCCACCAGATGATGCATCATCTTTTGCCGCTCAATCGGACTCTCACTCGGAGGCATGAAGGACGACTTTTCAGCTAAGGTTAACAACCCCATCCCCATACGTTCCCTCGTGCCGTAATCCAGCAGGGAAGCTGTGGTGGAAACGGCCAATTCAAATGCTTCTCCGTGCGGATAGCTTCCTGCCATTGCATCCAGAACGAGAATGGTTTTCGGCACAGACTCGTGTTCGAACTCTTTGGACTTCCAGTTCCCTGTCTTTGCTGTCGCATTCCAGTGAATGCGGGAAAGACGATCCCCATACACATAGTCGCGCACACCGTTAATCTGGGTTGTTTCTCTGCGTGAACGTGTCAATGCCGTCTGCGGACCTGACAAACGCGACTTGCGATCATAGAGCTGCCAATAAGGAATGAATACCGTTCTAGGCAGTACGCGGAATTCTCCGATAGCTTTGAAAGTCCCGCGGTGTTCAATCAGCCCGAAGATATCCTCGCTGGCACATTCCGTCTCTGAAAAAACATATTTCCCCCGCTCAAGCGGCGGTGTCTGGAAGGACAGCTCACCAGATCCCCGCATACTGGGGATCAGACTTTCTTTAAAAGACCACGATTCCCCGTTATGCCGATGCAGCATCTCACGAACAACCACGTAAGGCAGAGGAAGAAAACCGGGAATGGTCAGGCTCAGCCGCACTTGGACCTGATCGCCAGCATGAAGCAGTTCTTCATGATCCTGGCCAGAAGAGAGTTTGCGCACCCCCTGAGCCCGTTTGACTCCACTGAATCCGGCGATCGCCAGGTAAACACAGATCAGCGTCACCATAGACAGGAGCATGAGCGAGGTCTTTCCTCCCTGAAACAAAACGTACGCGAGACAGCACATCCACACCATTGCGATGCCCCATACGCGAGGGTGGCGCAGGTTTCGATTGACTGTAGTCAAAAGCGGTCTCATCAACTATTGCCCCATCGATACAGGTACGCGAACCTGCTGTAACACGGAATTCAGAACGGCCTCCGAGCTCATGCTGTCCAGTCTGGATTCCGGACGAAGTACGATACGATGAGATATGACATACGGAGCCATCGTTTTCACATCGTCCGGCAGCACGTAGTCTCTCTCCTGCAGGAAGGCAAAAGCTTTCACGGCCATCATAAAGGAAATAGCTGCCCTTGGGCTGGCACCCAGCAGTACAGACGGATGGGAGCGGGTGTGGCGAACAACGTCCAGCAGGTAGTCCATTACAGGATCCCCGATGAACACTTCCTTGATCTCCTGCTGAATCGCCGAAATCTGATCCATATGGGTTACCGACTGCAGCCGGTCCACAGGCTGACCGGATTGATGCTGCTTCAGCAGTGTTTTTTCAATATCCTTGTCAGGATAACCGAGACTGATCTTTAACATAAAACGGTCAAGCTGCGCTTCAGGCAGCGTATATGTTCCTTCGAAATCAATCGGATTTTGAGTTGCGCACAGCATGAAAGGATGAGGCAGATTGTAGGTATCACCGTCTACAGTTACACTGCGTTCTTCCATGACTTCGAGCAGAGCGGACTGTGTTTTGGTCGTTGCACGGTTGATTTCGTCCGCCAGCAAAATATTGGTCATAACCGGGCCGGGCCGGAAATAGAAACGCTCATCTTTCGGATGAAAAACGGATACCCCCGTAATATCGCTCGGTAAAATATCAGGATTACACTGAATACGGCGGTATTCTCCGCGCATCGATTTGGACAGTGCTTTGATTAACTGTGTTTTGCCCGTTCCCGGTACGTCTTCAATCAGAACGTGTCCGCCTGCAAGCAAAGCTGTGAGTAAAAGTTGAATTTCAAAGGATTTCCCCATAATGCAGGATTCCAGATTAGAACGAACTGCAGATATGATTTGGATCGACTCTTTGCGCACAGGCATGTGGTCTAACCTCCTAAAAAAGCATACAGATTTCCTTTTATTGTACATGATCCAGACTCACGAGTACACTCGAAGGAACTCACAATTTGTTTCCAGTCGTCGGATTCGCCGCAGTTATCGCATGAAAACGACAAAAAGACCCCGGATAAATTTATCCGAAGCCCTTGCTTATTTGAAAGGTCAACCCTTAGGGCGAACAACCAGCGCCGCGAGAAAAGAAAAGATAATCGCCGACGATATTCCCGCAGCCGTCAAATCAAAAATACCGGTAATTACGCCAATCCAGCCCTCTTTCTCTAATTCGGTCAATGCTCCGTGAACCAAGGAATTGCCAAAGCTCGTAATGGGCACGGATGCACCTGCACCTGCGAACTTCACCAAAGGGTCATATAGACCAAATGCATCAGCTACCGCACCTGCTACCACAAGAGTACTCATCGTATGTGCTGGCGTCAGCTTTGCACCGTCCATCAACAGCTGTCCGATAACACAGATCAGACCACCAACGATAAAAGCCCATAGAAATTGCATGTATGTCACCCCCCCTGTTCAATAGCTACCGCATGTGCAATACAAGGAATGCTTTCACCCTGCTGGTAGGAGAGGGGCGAAAGCAGCGCTCCTGTTGCAACGACGAGCACTCGCTTCAAATCCCCCTTCTGCATCCGGTTCAGAATGTGACCGTAAGTCACGGTCGCGGAACACCCGCAGCCGCTTCCTCCAGCAACAACCTGAGGCTGTTTTTCACGATCATAGATCATCAATCCGCAATCATTGAAAACCGTCTGTTCCATCGGAATGCCTTCCTTATGCAGCAGTTCCTTGGTAATAGGCAGACCAACGGAGGCCAAATCTCCTGTAACAATCAGGTCATAATAACCGGGTTCAAGCCCGGTATCTCTGAAGTGCGAAATAATGGTATCGGCTGCTGCCGGTGCCATGGCAGCTCCCATATTAAACGGGTCCTTGATGCCAAGATCCATAATTCGGCCAACGGTTGCTTTCGCAATCACCGGCCCTTCACCCGTGCGAGAAATAACACCGCATCCAGAACCTGTGACGGTATACTGTGCATATGGCGGTTTTTGAGAGCCATACTCCGTCGGATACCGAAACTGTTTCTCCACCGTACAGTTATGGCTTACGGTTCCGGCAAGCACGTAATCTCCGGCACCGGAATCCACGATCATGGCAGCCAGCGCCAGCGTTTCCATCGAAGTTGAGCAGGCACCAAATACGCCTAGATAAGGAGCCCCAAGCTGTCGTGCAGAGAATGAACTGCTGATGATCTGGTTCATCAGATCGCCACCAACAAAATAATGCAGCTCTTCCTTTGTGAGATTGGCATTCACCAATGCAAGCTGGGAAGCCTGTTCGAACAGTTTACGCTCCGCTTTTTCCCATGTTTTCTCACCAATCTCCAGATTGTCATAGATGTAGTCAAAATCAGAAGATAAGGGTCCCTTCCCTTCATCCGGTCCTACAACGGTTGCTCTGCCAATGATTCGAGGCTGATGATCATATTCCCATGTCTGGCGGCCCAGTCGTTTCATAGATGCCCACCCCCGAACCCCAGGAAGGCATACACAATCCCGATAATAAACGCGGCTACAACACCGAAAACAATGACGGAACCGGCAAGTTTAAACATGTTTGCTCCGACACCTAACACAAGCCCTTCAGCACGATGCTCCAGCGCAGCCGAACACATGGAATTGGCAAATCCCGTCACGGGCACTCCCGTACCCGCTCCCGCCCACTGTGCGATTTTGTCGTATACACCGAGACAGGTCAGAATAACCGAAATCAGAATCATGACGGCCACGGTAGGACTGGCAGCTTCTTTGGACGTCATGTCCATACCGGCCATGAAGGCTTCCTGAATGGCTTGTCCAATCAAACAGACAGTTCCCCCTACGAGGAAAGCTTTGATGCAGTTTTTCAAAATGGGGCGTGAAGGCTCATGTTTTTTGGCTACCTTTTTATATTCCTTTTCATCCATCGACAGCGATGAGGTTTTCTTTTTTCCGGCTGCAGATTGTTCTGGCAAGCACAGGACCTCCTTTATGTGAATGTTTAGAGCGGCAGCTGAATGCCGATGAGAATCACTTCTATTCATTGTTTGTTATTTTCGGGAAGGTTATGTATCCGGCGAGGAACAGCATATGTTTCCAAAATGGGGGAGATGGGGAATGTATAGGAGATCACGCCGCAGTAATGATTACAATCTTTCGAATCTATAAATAAAGAAGAATGATGACGAGCAAAATAAAAAGTACAATGAACAGCACCTTCTCATGACCTTCCTCAGGAGGCTTCATCTGATATCCCTGCTCCTTCCCCATGCGGTACTAAGCTTAGCAGAACAAAATGCATGCAGAGGAACGAGTTCCCCTTCTATAATCTTATTCAGGAAAGCGGCTGCAGGCTTGGGACAATCGCGGAAATACAGACGGAAAATGAAGTTGGGCCCAGCAAACTCATGCCTTAAAAACGTAACATAAACATGGACAATCACTTGTACAAGGTTCATACTATAATGTGACCAGTGGTTAATAATTAAGTCCTTTGCTCAAGAGAGGACATCAGGCCGGCAGCCGTTCTGCTGTGACCTGATATACATATCAACAGAGGAGTTGTTGGACACATGAATGAAAAAACAATGGACATGTTCCGAACGTTAACGGAGTTCCCTTCCGCTTCCGGTTTTGAACGTGAACTGCGCGGATGGATGAAGGAACAAATGTCTGCGTATACCGATGAATTTGTACAAGATCGCCTGGGCAGTCTCTTCGGTGTTCTGCGGGGAGATGAATCTGGACCGAAAGTGATGGTCGCCGGACACTTTGATGAAGTGGGCTTTATGACAACGGGTATCACGGAAACAGGTATGATTAAATTTCGTCCACTTGGCGGATGGTGGAGTCAAGCTGTGCTGTCGCAGCGTCTTCAGATCATAACTCCTGAACGTCGGATTATCGGTGTTGTCGGTTCTACGCCTACGCATCTGCTGGATGAATCCCAGCGCAGCAAACCGGTAGACTTGAATTCTATGTATCTGGATATTGGTGCAGATGATCGTGCCGAGGCAGAATCATGGGGGATTCATCCGGGAATGCAGATTGTACCGATCTGTGAATTTACGCCGATGGCAAATCCCAAGAAAATTATGGCTAAAGCCTGGGATAATCGTTATGGTGTTGGGCTGGCGCTTGAACTTGTGGAAGCACTGCATCAGGAGAAGCTGCCCAACATCCTTTATTCGGGAGCAACGGTACAGGAAGAATTGGGACTGCGCGGTGCACGTACTGCAGCCAATCTCATTCAGCCAGACGTTTTCTTTGCCCTGGACTGCAGCGCAGCCAATGACATGACTGGAGATAAGCAGTCCTTTGGACATATCGGTCAAGGTGCACTGCTTCGCATATTCGACCCGGGAATGTTCACACATCGTGGGATCGTTGAATATGTTCAGGACACAGCCTCTTCCAATCAGATTAAAATGCAGTACTTTATTTCGCCGGGCGGCACCGATGCAGGTCAGGTCCACTTGAGCGGTATTGGCGTACCTTCCACCGTTATTGGCATCTGCGGTCGGTACATCCACACCTCTTCTTCCATCATTCACACGGATGACTATGATGCTGCCAAAGAGCTGATCGTCAAGCTGGTGAAGGGTCTCGACCGTACAACGATGGAGACAATTATTAATAATGCTTGATCCATGCTAAGAAAATATGTAGAGCTTAACTGCAGAGATACCTTATCGAAGTTCTTCGAGGGTATCTTTTCTTTCGATTGGTTTCATAAATAGCTGGATCGTAGAACATGTTGGAGATCAATTACATAAGATAGCTTAATGAAAGACCCATAACCAGTTATGAAATCACTAAATATAAATTAGCGGGGGACCTTTATATGGCAGCAGGAAGGAATGGTAAATCAAATAAAGGTTCTAGAAAAACCAATGCTGCGAGTACCCTTCTAGGTGGCAATATGAATGGAAAGAAACTGGAACTGATTGTTGCAGCGTTATTGGTCAGCGGGAAGTTAAGAGTGGATGCGGTCACGCTGTTTCGAGAAGCTACCTTAGTTGTAGAATTAGTAGGCCAGTATAAAACACTTCAAAAGGTACAACCGTCCAATTCAGATAAACTGGTACAATTCCTGGATGAAACGGGCGGCGATATGACCCTGAATGATGTGATTCAGGCTTTTCAGCAGCGCATGAATTCCTAAATGCAGGCAAGAAAAGAGGTGGCTGTGATGTCTGAGTTTGATGGAGTTGGATTTGCCGAGACGTTAATTGTACTTATTCTTGTCGTTTTATTTGTGTTTGGTTCTACAGATATCGATACGCTTAGCGGTACACCTACAAAAGTTTGATCCTGCTTGTCTCCTTACAGGGTATTGAGCAGCCGGTTCCGAGGCAGTCGCCATTGACTCTCTCCTGCGTGATAAAAACAACTTGTTGATTGAAGAACGCCAGTCCATATGAAATGGGCTGGCGTTTCCTGCTGTTCTACAGAAATAAAGGCGAGAACGCAAACCAAGCTAAAATGAGTGTCAATACCACACACACGTTCTCTACGACCGCTCCATGTTTGGTCCCTGTACTCATCAGGTTTGCCCGGATCCGGAGCTTAAACGGCGGCAAAGGGCGAATCCCCCGATTCGTCAACGAATCCGCAATTAAATGGAGGGCATAAGCAGAACCTCCTGCAACCCAGATTTCCGGACCCTGCACCTGCGTTGTGCTGTACAGCAGTCCTGCCCACACAGCCGTTCCGTACAGCGTGTGCGTCAATCCCCTGTGCGTCAGTGTTGTACACAGCATAAGCAGACTGCCCGCTATCCAATTCCACGGTGCAAAAGCATGACCATAAAAAACAAGGCCCAGCCCGATGGCAAACATGAGCACTTTACGCAGCGATCGCGATGGCAGAAACGACACAAGCCCGATGAGAATGGCGAGAAGCAGATTCCACGGTTTTGCTGGGACGTAAAAATATACAAATACAGCCGCAGGCAAAAGAACCGTCTGCAGCAGCCGAATCAGGCTGTTAGGCAGCGCTTTGGATACCAGCAATGAATTGGGTTCATCGATATCCGGCAGCAGTGAGCCAATCAAGGCAGCCGTTACAGCTGGAGCCGTAACAGGCATTCCGAGCAGCTGCAGAACGGATAGTGAAACGCCTGTACCGATAATGAGGTGGGATCTTCCCATCATGTTGCAAAAACGTCCTTTCGAAGAAATAGGGATTAGTTCCGACCCCGATCTGATCATACAACGAAAGAAAAACAAGAACAATAGTTCGTATTTCTCATTTCTCAAAATTTTTTTTATATTCGTGATGCTCATCACACTTATTTTTATATGAATGATCTATCGTAATTAGTGAAATTAATCACATTTATTAACTGGAAATACGTGTTATAGTTTAAAATATAAAATATAAGAAATTAAAAATGTTGGTATTCTCGCAGTATTTATCCAAGGGAGGGCTACACATGAACGGAAATAAAGAAAGATTAGTTGTCATCGGCAATGGTATGGCCGGGATCAGCACCGTGGAGCAAATTTTAAAATTAACTTCACGCTTTGATATTACGGTTTTTGGAACAGAACCTTATCCTAACTACAATCGGATTATGCTGTCGTATGTACTGGAAGGCAGCAAAACGCTTGATGATATCGTACTGAATGATCTTCACTGGTATGAGGAGTATGGTATTACTCTTCACACAGGAACAACGGTTGCCCGCATTGATGCAGAGAGTCGTGAAGTTGTAACAGAAAATGGACAGCGCACTCCGTACGACAAAATTATTATTGCAACGGGTTCGAGTTCTTTCATCCTTCCTGTACCCGGACATGACAAGCAAGGCGTCGTAGGATTTCGTGACATTGCAGACTGCAATGTCATGCTCGAAGCTGCAAAAGAATATAAAAAAGCGGCGGTCATCGGTGGCGGACTCCTAGGCCTGGAAGCAGCTAAAGGACTTGTGCAGCTGGGTATGGATGTTACCGTTGTTCACCTGATGGATGATCTGATGGAACGCCAGTTGGACCCGCAAGCTTCTGCCATGTTGAAAGCCGAACTGGAACGCCAGGGAATCAAGTTCAAAATGGGAGCACAAACTGCTGAACTGCTCGGCGGCCAACGGGTTGAAGGTATTCGTTTTGCTGACGATTCCGTGCTGAATGTTGATTTCGTAGTGATGGCTGTTGGAATCAAGCCAAATACAGCTGTAGCCCGCGAAAGCGGTATCGAAGTCAACCGGGGCATCATTGTGGATGACTACATGCAGACCTCGCTGAAAGACGTTTACTCTGTCGGAGAATGTAACGAACATCGCGGTGTGTGTTACGGGCTTGTTGCGCCTCTCTTCGAACAGGGCATGATTCTTGCGAAACATATCTGCGGCGTCGAAACTGCTCCGTATGAAGGCTCGGTTGTATCGACCAAATTGAAAATCTCGGGTGTGGATGTTTTCTCTACTGGCGAATTCATCGACAGCACTGAACATACCGTGATTTCACAGAAAGACGACTGGAAACGGACGTACAAAAAAATTCTGCTTCGAGACAACAAAATGGTAGGTGCTGTACTTTTCGGTGACATTACGGACTCCGCTGAACTGCAAAAACTGATCAAGAATCAGACCGAAATGACAGAAGAATTGTACAGTTCACTCATGGGCACAGGCTGCGGCGGTCACAAAAAAACGACCTCTGTTGAAACGATGCCCGAAGACGAAATTGTCTGCGGATGTAACGGCGTAACCAAAGGTGCTATCGTTGATGTCATTACCAATCAAGGTTTGACTACAGTTGATGAGATCAAAGCCTGCACGGGTGCAACCCGCTCTTGCGGAGGATGCAAACCGGTGGTGGAACAGATTTTGCAATACGTGCTTGGAGACAGCTTCAGCACCAGTACCAAACAAGGAATTTGCGGATGCACCACTATGGGGCGTGATGAAATCGTAGCAGAGATTAAACAAAAAGGACTGCAGACGACCAAAGAGGTTATGAACGTACTTGGCTGGAGCCAGCCTGAGGGATGTTCGAAATGTCGTCCGGCCATCAACTACTATCTGGGCATGATCAATCCAGACACACACGAGGATGAAAAAGAATCCAGGTTTGTTAACGAACGAATGAACGCAAACATTCAAAAAGACGGAACTTATACCGTTGTACCTCGGATGTACGGCGGGGTAACCACACCAGCCGATCTGAAACGGATCGCTGATGTTTCAGTCAAATACGACATTAAGGCAGTTAAAGTGACGGGCGGTCAACGTCTGGATCTCATCGGTGTTAAAAAAGAAGACCTGACAAAAGTATGGGCTGAACTCGATATGCCTTCAGGTTATGCCTATGCAAAATCGCTTCGTACCGTTAAAACATGTGTTGGTTCCCAATTCTGCCGCTTCGGCACACAGGATTCGATGGCGATGGGTGCAAGAATCGAACGCAAATTCGAGCGGCTGGATCTGCCAGCCAAATTCAAATATGCGGTGAACGGCTGTCCTCGGAACTGTGCAGAAGCCTGCACAAAAGATATTGGAATCGTCGGCAACGACGGCGGTTGGGAAATCTTTATCGGGGGTAATGGCGGTATCAAAGCAAGACTCGCGGACACGCTGTGTAAAGTAAAAACGGATGATGAACTGATCGAATTGTGCGGAGCCATTATGCAGTACTATCGCGAGACAGGTAATTATCTGGAGCGTACTTCCGAATGGGTGGAACGCATGGGACTGGAGCATATCCGTTCGGTAGTTGTCGATAACCTTGAAGAACGTAAAGCGCTGATGCAGCGGATCGAGTTCGCCCTTGAACATGTGGAAGAGCCATGGCAAAAAGCGATTCGTGATGAGGAAGGCCAAAGCAAAATGTTCCACAGCATTGAAGTTTCGGCTCGCCCATAAGCAGGAATAGATTCAATAAAGTAGATAAAATTAAATTTGGATAAAGGAGTGGTTTACGATGACTACCCAACAAACAGGCACGTACTTCCCGGCTGGAGCTGTAGATGAATTTCTACCCCGCATCGGCAGAGTTGTAGAGATTGAAAATCTGCAGCTCGCGGTTTTCCGTGCATCGGACGGCACCATCTTCGCTGCTGACAACCATAACCCCCACCCTAAGGGTGGGCCGCTGGCTGAAGGCATTGTCTCAGGACACTATCTATATGATCCGCTGTATGATTGGAAAATTGATCTGACGACAGGACAAGTGCAGGCACCTGACCAAGGTCAAGTACAGATGTACCCTGTCAAAGTGGAACATGATCAGGTCTGGATCGCTGTATAGATTCAAGCTGTAACAACCATAGATTTGAGATAGATGTTGACTAATGGGGGAAACCGTGATGTATACACCAAGTGTTGAAGGAATTATTGAAGCAGCCGTCAAAAAAAGAGACCAGATGAATGCCAGCCTGCCGCGATACATGGTCGCAGCCTTGATGGCAGGTGCATATGTAGGACTGGGTATTATCCTGATCTTTAGTATCGGGGCCCCGCTGCTCGCGGCGCAATCGCCGCTGCAGACGATGCTGATGGGCATGTCCTTCGGACTCGCCCTGACGCTGGTGATCTTTGCCGGGTCTGAACTGTTTACAGGCAACAACATGTTTTTTACGATGAGCACCCTTGCCGGACGGACCACAGTGAATGATACGCTGAAAAACTGGGGACTTGTCTTTCTCGGCAACCTGATCGGTGCTGTCCTGCTCAGCCTGCTGATTGTAGGAAGCGGTTTGTTCAAAGCAGCCACTCCGGAGCATCTGCTGTTCGTTGTCTCGGCCAAAAAGATGGCAGCTCCAGTGACTGAACTTTTCTTCCGCGGCATTCTCTGTAACTGGCTCGTCTGTCTGGCGATCTGGATGTCCTCCCGTTCCAAAGAGGATATCGCCAAGCTGGTTCTCATCTGGTGGTGTCTATATGCCTTTATCGCGAGCGGTTATGAGCACAGCGTAGCCAATATGACCCTTCTGTCCCTGGCATGGCTGCTGCCTAATCACCCGGATACAATCTCTCTGGCAGGCTGGTTCCACAACATGATTCCGGTCACACTTGGTAACATCATTGGCGGCGCCCTGTTTGTCGGTATGGCTTACTGGTACACTTCACCAGTACGTAAAAAAGCGAAATAACCTAACATTCTGTCCAGTTCCACTGCGTTCAATCGAACTCATTGATTGCTGAGGCGGGATTGGAATATCCTATACCTTCTTTCTTCTCACTGCCACGGGAATGCTGCATCTTCAGCTTCTCGTGGCTTTTTGATCTTCATTTTACAAATTAACAAAGGGCGCATACATCTTTAATCTCGGGTTAACATAACACCAGTATAGTCGGTGTATCGACTACCCAAACTTGCAAAGGATGATCACATCTATGGGAATCCATACGTACTTCCGGTCACTCAACGATCTCGAGCGTATTATTCGAACCCCCGGCAAATTCAAATTTGAAGAACATTGTGTATCCGCTCATTCCTGGAAAGTGGTGCAGTATGCTAAAACACTTGCCGATATTGAAGAGCAGCAGGGCGTGAGCATTGACTGGAAAAAGTTATACGAGATCACCAGCAGCCATGATTATGGCGAAATTTTCATTGGTGATATCAAAACGCCGGTCAAACACTATTCGCTAGAGCTTCGTTCCATGCTGCAGCAGGTGGAAGAAGGCATGGTATCTCATTTTATCAGTGAGAATATTCCGCCGGAGTTTCAGGATATTTTCCGCAGACAGCTTCGCGAAGGCAAAGATAACTCTGTTGAAGGGCTTATTCTTGAAGTTGCTGACAAAATGGATCAAGTGTATGAAGCATTCGCAGAACTGCAGCGCGGCAATACGGAAAAAGAATTCATCGTTATGTATCGCTATGCACTGATCAAGATCAAAAACATCGATCTCCACTGTGTTCGTTATTTTCTGAACCACATCCTGCCTGACATTATCGAAGAAGGAATCCGCTCCCCGTTTGATATCCGCAAAATAACCGAAGAAGCCCTCCTGCAGCAATAAGCTCAGCCCACCGGATGACTTTATCCATGGACTGAGCTTTTTGCTGTTTCAATCTGTGATCCATATTAATCGTGTGCCAACCCGCCTACATCAGGTGGTGACGTCATGTTACCCTGCTGCTCCAGTGACTTAATCATTTTAAGACGTGACGTTACGAGACCGATCAGTATAACAAACAAGCCTGCAATAATGAACAGCAAAGCGATGCCTCTGCCTGGTCCAACTCCGATAATTTGGCCTACAGATGATGCCAGCATGCCCCCCTGCACCAGTAGTGGATTAAACACGTGGTCCGCCAAAAATCCAGCCAAGCTGTACGCGATAACGAAGCCAAGCTGAGACAAAATACCGATAATTCCCCACACTCTTCCCTGCTTGTCGTTGGCGATATTGTTGCGGACTAACACGTCAGCGCTCATATTCACAAACGGCAGTGATGACAGGAACAAAAAACCCGCAAAGATAATAAAGAAAATATTCGTTGATACACCCAGCAGCGAGAAAGCCAGACCACACATCACTAAACCTGCAGTCAACACACTTGCATATTTCTTGGTCACTGTAAAAATACCGATACACAAGCTGCTGATCAGCATTCCGATGGCACTAACGGACTGAAAAGTCCCCAGCGTTTTGGCGTCGGTAAACGACAGCAGCATTGGACCAATAAGCGTCTCCAGAAACCCGAGATAGAAGGTGACGAGAGAAATAATAATGACAAGCAGCAGCACGCCCTTGTTCGTAACGACCTCTCTCCAGCCTTCCTGTATATCGCTTAACCAGCTGTGATTTTCCTTGTTTTCCCGCTCTACCTTCATGCTCTTGCGAATAACCAGCACGGCCAGAATGGCAATGAGGAACGTTGCGATATTAATGATCATGATAACTTCAATCGTTGTAACGCTGAGCAGTATACCTGCAATAATAGGTGAAAACAAAAACTTGGAGGATTCCGCCAGCTGCACCAGTCCGCTGCCTTTGGAGAACTGATCCTTATCCAGCAGGTCTGTGGCTGATGCTTTATATGCCGGGCTTTGCAGCGCCGTGAATACGGAACTGAACGCCACCCCCACATAGATATGCCATAATTGAATATCCCCGGCCAGCATAATAGACAGGATAAAAACAAGCCCGGCTGCTGAGCCAAGATCCCCGATGATCATCATCGTACGGCGGTCAAACCGATCAGCAAGCACCCCTCCAACAGGGCGAAGCAGAATGTTAGGCAAAAACGTAAATAACGTAATCAGTGCTGCGCTGGTTGCTGTGTTTGTTTTTTCGAAAGCATACACTCCTAGTGAGAATGCGGTCAGTCCGATTCCGATCATCGAGATCAGCTGACCCAACCAAACGATCAGGAATTTGCGGAATGAATGCTGTACCCTGTTTTCCATCGGATGTTACTCCCTTCTTTCCTCTTCCTCACTAACCTTGATCTTGATATGGGAAATATAAGCGGGTAACATAAGCAAAGCTTCCTGGCGCTGCTCCCAAAACACGTTCCATGATATCCGCAAAAGCTTCGATTTTCTTCATGAACTGCTTTTCCTCCCACTGAAAGATACCCTGATCCAGAATAAATTGTGAGGACACCAGCAAAAATTCGATGCTTTCCCTAGGTGTTGGCGTATTAAATACGCCTTCCTGAATCCCCTGCTCTACGACCTCAGCCAGGATAGGACTTAACTGAAGCACCGTTTCAACAAGACTTTTTTGATGCATCTCTACATTTTGGACATCGTGAAGCTGCTCAATGACTCCCAGCTTGCGCTCGTCAGGTTGATTCTGGGCCGTAATGATGTGAAAAATTTTCTCATGAGCGCTCAGTTCCGAATTGGAAAGAATGCGCCTTGCTGCAGTTACACCGCTCATAATAAAACGCATGACGATTGCATGCATCACTTCTTCTTTGGACTGAAAATAATAATAAAATGTGCCTTTAGCTATGTCACATGCCTGAAGAATGTCCATGATGGTTGCTTTGGTATAGCCCTTGGTCACAAACAACATCTCGGCAGCATCAAGAATCTCGTTTCTACGTTCCTCCGGATTTTTCATCACTCTCATAGATAAAGCCTCTCCCTCATCGACCGACCGTCGGTCTATTTTAATCATTATGTTTTATGTTTAGAACCCCATACTTGATAACCATTGTCCTAACTGATGTTCTCTAGTTTTTAAATCTTCTCGTTCTTTCTCGTATTTACCGAACCTTTTGTCTGCCACTAACTGTCCGTCCATCATAAACAGCACTCGTTCCGAGCGGGATGCAACCTTGACATCATGCGTCACGAGTAAAATTGTTGTACCTGAAGCATTGATATCACCAAGAATATCCATGATCTCTTGTGTAGATTTGGAATTCAGTGCTCCGGTCGGTTCATCTCCGAATATAATATCCGGATTATTGATCAATGCCCGGCAGATTGCGATCCGCTCGAGCTGTCCCCCTGAAGCCTGGGTGATATTATGCTCGGCCAGCCCGTCAATCCCCATTTTTTTCATCAAAGACATCGCACGTCGATTAATGGCATCTCTACTGCTGTGCTTAGCCAGATAAGCGGAAAGGATGATATTATCGAACAGATTCAAATTTTTGAGCAGATGGATATGCTGAAAAATAAAACCCATTTGAGTCAAGCGCAGACTTGCCAGCTCTTTCTCCGGAAATGCTGATATGGGCCTGCCATTGAAATACACGCTGCCTGTACTGATCTGATCCATTCCGCTGATGGTATACAGGAGGGTCGATTTGCCCGAGCCCGATGGGCCCATAATCGAAACGAATTCTCCCTTTTCAAGCTGCAGATTGATATTTTTCAGAATATACTGCTCCTCATTTTCACCCACACCTGCAGACTTATTCACATCTCTTGCTTCAAGTATCGCTGTCACTGCTGCACCTCCTTATTCCACAATCATTTTCGAAATGCTGGTTTCCCGAATCGACTGAATGCTGATCCAGGCCGTAACGGTGATCGTTCCTGCCAGCAATAAAGGACACAGCACATATGCCTGCACCGGATTGATGACAAACACAATCTTAGAAGCACCAAACGATGACATAATACCGCTAACAAGCTTCGGCCCGAGTGTATTGGAGAGGACCGTACCTGCTGCCACACCTATAATCAGAATGGTGAGTGACATCACCATATACTTCAGCTTGATCTTAGATAAAGCAAATCCGAGACTCCGCATTACTGCAATATCATGGTTATCTTTGGCAACCATCATCTGCAGAAATAGTGAAGTAATCAAAATGGATATGAAGACACCAATAGTCAGCGCAAGTGTCGTCACCAATTTTAATTGCTGTATCGTACCGCCAAGGGTTTGATTCAAATATCCTCGAAGATCCGTTACGCGCGCTGGCGAAAATTCTTTCTCATACGCTGCAATTTTCGCATCCATAACTTCGCGGTCCTTCAGATTCACACTGACGACGTACCAGAGCACACGATCTGGGTTATAAGGCAGCAGCGCCTTCGCCGTCTTTCCGCCATTCGTCACATCTTGATAGATACCGCTTACCGTCATCACCCTATCCTTACCACTGACCCGCAAGGTTAACTGATCACCCGTGTTGAGCTTGAGTTCACTGCTGTTTGCATCCGAGAGCGCAATCTCCTGATGGTTCGCTGGAGCATTTCCACTTAGGTAAGACAAAGGAAAAATGCTGAAGTCTCCACTTTCCACGCTCAGATTATCGTAGCTGCCCTCTGCATTACGAATTTTGAACTGGCTTGTTACGAGAGGTGAGTACTTTTGAACGTCTGCGTCATTTTTAATCTGGTTCAGCAGATGTGCATAACGCTGCTCTACATCATCTGTATGCCTGAGATCGATTCGAATATCACTTTGCCCCACACCCATGTAGGAAATGAAACTTGAAGCCTGCAGTGTACTCAAAAAGTTAAGCGGTACAATCATCATAAACGAACTGATGATGAACACGAATAATAATAAACGGAACATTTTAACACGCTGCATGACGTCTTTGATCCCGAGAAAAACAGGTACGGAAGACCAGCGATTATATGACAATCTTAGCCGGTTTCGAGCCATCTGGGTATCGCCCAGACTTCCTGTACGAAGGGCCTCCACAGCAGAAATCGAACGAAAACGACGCAGCACTGCGCGGCAGAACAGGACAACCATGGCAAAGATCAAACCCACCGCAAGCAGAGGCACGACGAAATGCAGCAGAGCAGTCGGTGCTTTTCCCATATAGAGCATGATATTGGATATGAAGAGCTGGTTCAATCCAAGCGAAGCCGTATATCCCAATATGCAGGCCACACCTGCCATGAACACATATTTGGCAAGATAGAGCCGCTTGATCTCTTTCTCGGCAATACCGATGGCTTTCATCACGCTGATCTCGCGGTAATCCTCCTCAATGGCTGCAAGCATCGTAAAACGAATACACAGCATGGCAATCAGAATCAGTACCAGGCTGACCAAAATAATGACAGCAGCAATAATTCCGTCAGTCATCGCATTGAGCAGTTGGAACAAACCGTATGTCACCACCGGACCAGCATTAGGCAGTCCTGCATTTTGATAGGCTTGCGTGAACTCACTGGTTTTGGAAGGATCATGCAGACGGAACTCGATGAGATACTCCATCTCCCCGACACCCTGTTTCAACTGCTGCAGCTCCGCCGGGCTAACGATAAATCGTTTGGAGTGCACAACGGACGGATTCATCTGCGCATCACGTACAAAATCAACAATGGTATAAGAACGTTCAAACGCTCCATTGTTAATCCGAACCTGATCACCGATGTTTAATTTGTTTTGCTGCAAATAATAGACGGGTACTGCGATCTCACCGTCACGAACCTGAATAATCTCACTGTTCAGATTCAGTAGATAATCGAACTGCTGATTTTGTGTAACCAGATCAATATCCATAACCGTGTTCTTTTCCGATTCAGCGCCGAGGTACATGTCAGCTCCATCGATGTTAACCATCTCGACAATCTGATGCTGTTTAACCATTGTATTTCCTTTAGCCCAGGTATTCACCTTGGCCTGATCCAGTTCTCCAGCATGCATTTGCACAAAATGAGGTGTCTTGGACTCAAAGAACAGGTACTGAATGGAACTTGTCAGCTCTATGATCATGCGAGAACCGGATGAAACTAACAAAGCAGCAAGCAGTACAAATATAAACAGTGCTGCAGTAATTCCTTTTTTCCTCATTAAATCGTTTCTGAGCATTCGCAGCAGCATAAACGAACATGGCTCCTCTCATCTACTTGGTTGTTTCATTGGCATAAGCCGCCGATTTTTTGTCTAATAAAGATTGAGGGAGAGGCAAAAAATCATGACCCAATGTTATGAGAAGAGGCAGGCATCACTCCTTGCTTCATTTTGAATGGAACGATTTGTTTCTTGTGTAAATCTATGTAGTTATTCCAAATTATATATTCAAGCTCGTATTTGTCAATTCATTTCATAAGTAACGTTAATCAAAAGAATAAACTTGACTTCCTATTATGTTGTAACTATTATAGTTACAAAGAAGAAAAAGAATAAACTAACGAATGAATGGATCATCTAGGGTGTGTCTGAAAACGCTGAAGAAAGCCAATTTTGCCGAATTTTTGTTCCATGCCAGGAAGTTTCCCGCAGGCGTGCCGGGGCACGTCAAGGGAAAGTGACGCAGCAGGGGGCGAAAAGGGGGTAAAAGATGCACTTCAGCGGGTTTCAAGACACGCCCTATATACATCCTTAAGGAGGAAACAAAATGAAATGGTTAGTTACAGGCGCAACAGGTCACTTAGGATCACTGGTCGTTGAAGCACTTCTGAAAACGCAGGACGCCTCGAATCTGGCAGTTAGTGTGCGTTCACCGGAGAAAGCAGATACACTGCGCTTCCAAGGCGTAGATGTTCGTCAAGGTGATTTCGATCAGCCGGAAACACTGGAGAAAGCCTTTGAAGGTGTAGATCGCCTGCTGCTCATCTCCACAGACGGAGATAATGAGACACGCATTCGTCAGCATCAGACTGCTGTTGAAGCTGCTAAAAAAGCTGGGGTCGGTTACATCGCTTATACAAGTGTTGTCAATGCGGACCATAACCCGCTCTCTCTCGCCGAGGTACACCGTAAGACCGAACAAGCCATTCGTGAGTCTGGTATCCCTTACACCTTCCTGCGCAACAATTGGTATCTTGAAAACGAAGCTGGCAGTGTACAGGCTGTTACCCATGGCGCTCCTTGGGTGCATGCGACGGGTGACAGTCAAGTTGGCTGGGCTGCCCGCCGTGATTATGCTGAAGCTGCTGCTGCCGTACTTGCAGGCGAAGGACACGAAAACAAAGTATATGAATTGTCTGGCAAACTGCGTACACAGGCTGAGCTTGCTGCCATTGCAGGTGAAGTACTCGGACAGGAAATCAACGTACAAAATGTGGACGACGCTGCTTACGCGGATATCATGAAAGGTGCAGGACTGCCTGACTTTGTTGTATCCATGCTGGTTGAGATGCAGGGAGCAATCCGTCAAGGTGCACTGGCTGTAGAGAGTGACACACTCGAAATACTGCTTGGTCGTCCAGTTCAACCGCTAAGCGAAGGCTTTAAAGCGATTTTGGGCAAATAAACTAACCGTGCTGCGATCTGCACTCGTCGATCCAATCGGGATCTAAAAAAGGCTGTTCCATACGTCATAGGATGACGGGGAACAGCCCTTTTTACATGTTTTAGGCCCAGTCTGAACTCTGAGCAGCATACGATGATGAAGATTAACCTGCAGCTGGTTTGTCACTGCTCAATATAACGTGCAGGAACAGCATCAGCCAGCCAAATATTTTCGCTGCCATGATAAAATAAAATACCCTCACGTGCGGCACGTCCGGCATGAATGTGCAGAATGGCAGGCTGAGCATCTCGCCTTTTTCCAACCCGGCGTGCCGTGTTCATATCAGCAGACAGATGTACATACTGCCGCTGCCTTGGCTGCAGACCTTGCTTCAGAATAGAAGCCACGGCATGCACAGGTGTACCGTGGTATAACATCTCCGGGGGCTGAGCAGCTGCTTTGGAAATTTTCTGCGGTGTGGAATGGCCATAGAGCGCACGAATACGCCCCGAATGCACCTCGTGCCGCTTTTTTTCTGAACCTGCAATCATCTGTGTCAGATCAGCCTCTGTAACGTCACGCCATTGCGGGCTTTCGTTCAGAGCGATAAGCAATTGCGAAATCTCCACCCAACCCTCTTCATCCAGTTCAAGCTCGTATTCCCATGGAGCATGCCGCAATGCATAAGAAAGCTCTTTGCTCAATTTCATGTAGTCCATGGCGTTCACCCCCTAATTCTAACTCTGCTCCTGTACTGCCGCCAAAATCTCCTGAATGTTGCGTGCGAGCGCTTCGAAGTCCTCCTGAGTAAATTGAATATGCCCGTTAATCCCTCGATGAATAATTGTATTCATCACTGGATGAGTCTTTTCATTCGATGCAACCCGAATCAGATCATCGGCAAAATCAACAGCCTGCTGTTCGCTGTAATTAAACGGCTTGATCAGCATACGAATACTTAGTGCATGCGCCTGAGCTTCTGCCAGGCGATCCCGATGAGTAATGCTGTATACTGCGCCAAAACCAAAAGCCGCAAGCACTTGACGCTGCAGTTCTGTCGTTTCTGGGAGCGGTGTGCCAATCAGTTCGCAGACCTGCTCCACCATCTGCTCCAGTTCATGGGCTGCTGTGCCCAAAATAACATCATTCTTATCATCCTTGTTCATAAAATCATTCATATCCATATTCTCCGTTCTATCCTTTATTCCATATCGGGGACGGCAGATGTTTGAAAGACTCTTGATGGATACCCGCACGATTCAGCGCTTTTCGCAAGCGAGTAGCAACTTCCATAAAATAAATTTCAGGTACCCGATCCCCTGCAAGCTGCTTCAATAGATAATCATTTTCCAGACCTTGATACAGTGGATGCAAATCTTCGACTAATATTTTCTTCATATCTTCACTCGTAATCCTAGCCGTCATGCTGCATTCATTAACGAGGGTCTGTAACGTATCTTCTACAGCCTGGTTGTCATAGGACAGGTGAGATACGAGATACTGCAGATCATATAGATCCTTAAACCTCGGTCTCACAATCGTCTGATGCAGCTTCCAAGCGACTTGAGTGGACAGCTGAACTGTGTAGGGAACTACAAAAGGCTCACCTCTTAACGGTTGGTAGTTTAACTCCACAGGCTCTGCATCCAGCTTCAGATTAAATGAAATATCAAGAAAAAGCTCATCTTCGTACCGATTCCCTTCACTGGACTCACTCTGGATCGCATAGGCAATATCGGTATTCACCGTTGGAAAGTCATCATCCATTGCGTAATCAATTTCACGCCAGAATGCATTCTCCCGAAAGCTGCGAAAATGGACTCCATCATTCAGATCAAGTTCAGTCACCTGAATCATCCAATCCGTAAAAATCTGCTTGGCCTGATCCGCATGTTCAATCGTACCTTTATACAAAAAGTCGATATCCTCAGCATAGCGCAGACTTGGATTATCCAAGTACTGTCTCGTTAACAGGCTACCTTTCAAAATAAAGGATGAATGGACTAGCGCAGCCCGTTTCAATAGCGCTTCCAAAACAATAATTAATCTCTCGTCTTCATTGAAGCAATGGATGGGTATGTCATTCCCGTTTCTCGTCACAACTTTTCCTCCAATCTTATCTTAAACACATCAAGCTGGTTCAATCAGATCCAGCCCCGATCCAACTCTTCCCGACTATCATATATACACAGCTCATATTGTTGCTTGATCAGTTCAATTTGATTGCTTTGCAAAATGTTATGAATTTCCTCGACGCTACGATAAAAGTGATCCGCATGTTCATATTCTCGCACAGTCACAAATCGGATACTACCATCCTTATGAAGAGAATTACGGGAGATATGACCGCCTGTACCCGCACATATTTGCTTCAGTCTGTGCACATCATCCACCTGCACTTTACCATGCCATTCAAAATAGGGTCTGGACTGAGGCACCATCGGTTGTTTGAAAAACCGTTCCTCCTTAGCCGGTATCTCTACTTTTGTACGTACCACAGTAAACCCGTTATTCCTAAATGTTATTGAAATCTCTTCAATGACACGCTGTACATCCTGAAAATCCTCGCTATGGACAATGCTCGTAATCATGGGTTGATGGATGTGCTCTCCCTGATCGAGCTCGATCAGGACCGGTTTTACATTCTCTTCGCTGCAGATACGGATAAAGATTTCTTTTTCCTGCTGGCTCAGATCACTTAGGGTAACATGAAATTCAAACTCCATTCGTTCACAACCCTCTTTCCTCCAACGTGCTTATACTAGATTAACTCTACCTTTATTATAGTAAAACCCAAAATAGTAAAAAACCAAATCTTCTCTGCAGATAGAGTCGATTTGGTCTCCTTTAAACACCACAGCTATACGCAACACAGTCTTACTCCGCTTTCATTGAAACTCACCACGGTCAGGCCGTCTCATGTTGGTTCTTCGGCTCCGGCTCGTAGACCTGAGTATGCTCGTTCTCTTCGAGCAGCCACTCCACTGGCCCAGGCTTGCGAACCTTCCACACCAAAGCCTGAACACGCAGTGATCTTCTCACCCAGGACAGAGAGGTGCAGCGCTTCTCCGATCGAACCACTAGCCCCCAATGAATGACCCGGGCAAGCCATGGATTCACATATTCATTGTGTTTGCGCACCGATGGCAGTTCATCCTGGAACAATCGCTGCTTAACATCCATCGGCGGCTGACCACAGGTCCAGTAATGAAGCAGGGCGGACAGACTATAAATATCTGACATCGGCCCTTGCACGGATCTTTCTGAATAAAACTCAAGCGGCGAATATCCTTTGGAGGTGAAAATAGCCTGCTTGATTCCGGTCTGTGTCGGCCAGCGGACAGCTGAACCAAAGTCCAGCAGCTTCGGCGTACCATCTTCCATCACCATCACATTGGATGGTTTGACATCCCGATGAAGAATGCCTTGTTTATGTATGTAATCCAGTGTGTCCACCAGCGGCAGCAGCGTATCTGTAATAAATTCTGCCTGAAGTGCATGGTTGCGCTCATTCAAATAATCTGTCAGCATCAAGCCGGTACAGTATTCCGTGACCAGGTACCCGGTATCATTAGCCTCAAAGTGATCCACATACGAAATAATGTGCGGATGGTTTAGCGAGGACAGCAGCTCCCCTTCCTGAAGAAACGCAGACAGCAATTCCTGAAATTGTCCGCCATATCCTCGGGATGCACAGTACACCCTGCGTTTATCCGTCTGACGTGCAGCGATTCGCTCAGGGAAAAACTCCTTGATGGCCACTTTTGTACCTGTATGCCGATTCCGTCCAACATACACAATCGCCAGCTCACTGCAGGTCAGAACCTGCCGTACCTGATATGTATCATTTAAAATGACATTGCGCTGCAGTGCCATATTCCAATTATCTTTTCTCATAACAAACCTCTTTTCAACCTTGTCGATCGGAAGACTTGCCGCATGACTTTGTTATTGATCCATCAACTCATCATGGATGAGTCCAACCGGATGGCCGTTCATCGCCAACCATCTATATAAACCAAATCACGAAGTTTGAAACATTTCTTCGTAGAAAGTCTTCATTCGTTCAAGCTTCCATAATCCAGTCCGAAGATGTGTCTGCACACTCTTCTATACATAGTATCGACAGAAGGGGCAGTTTCTTTAATTCATTCGCAAAAATGCGAACTGCCCCGTGTTCTCAACGCTGCGTTTTATTGATCTTTCTAAGTCATTTTGCAAACAATCGGTACTGCTTCTAGTAGTGCCTGCTTAAAAATTGCTGAATTTCGGCATTCATCTCCTGCAGCACATCCTGAGACGGAAAATGCCCTGTATCATACTTGATTGCCTGTACGTTCGGAATAATCTGACGGGCACGATCAATGCATTTATCCCCCGGGAAATAGACATCCTTCTCCCCTACCAGCAGCAGTGTCGGCGAGTTATAGTTGATAAGCTCTTCTCGTTCCGCAAGTTTAGGCAAATCCTGCTCCAGACTGACGTATTTGAAAATTTTACCAATCAAGTTTTTATCTGCTTCCTTCATACAATGGCATGACAGATTATCCGTGATCTTTTGCAAAGAAGCTGGCGAAGAAGTCATACGGTACTTGACGAGTGGAAGTGTAATATCATGAGCAGTTTTCATTCTCGAATTGAGAGCGAGACCCGCTGGCGCCACCAAAACCGAACATGCAATGCGCTCTGGGATATAAGTAGCCAGTCGAAGAATAATGCCGCCGCCAAAAGAGGGACCAATAAATGCACTTTGTTCGATCTGGTAATGGTCCAGTAGATCGGATACCCACAAGGCCAAGCTGTCAAAACGTGCCGAGATGCTCGCTTCCTCGCTGTACCCGGGATGGCCAATCGTATCCGGTGCAATGATCCGATAGGATTGGAATAAGGAAGAGAACCAGGACAGTGTCATCGGATTCACACAATTGCCGCCCTGAAGAATAAATAATGGCTTGCCACCTTCCGGTCCGGTTAACAAAACATGCGTTTTTCCGAAACGTGTCTCCACATACTCTCTTGTAAATCCTTCACCCAACTCACTCAAATAAATTTCGTACTCTTCGAGAATACTGCTCTTTCCTTCTTCACTTCTATAAATGGAACTCATGTCTGCCTCCTGCAATGTGTACTCATATCACCTTTTCCAGTGATAGACCGGGACAATCCCCGGCCTAAAAGATAAGGAGGGCCTGTGAATGACAGGCTCCTCCATATGTGCGACTTATCATATGCTGATGATTATAGAATGGAAATTGGAAATTGTAAATATCGATTCTAATAGACAAGCCTGGTTCTTTTTTTGAAGGGATAAAATGTGTTACTTCCGGCCGTAGTCCGCCTTGATTTCACCCCATTGTTTCGTTTGCCATTTCAGCACTTTATTGGTATACGTATTTGAACGAAGCCACTGCTCAGCCCGATCAATCATCAACCAGATCTCCTCAGTCGAGCTGTCCCGCGGCAGAGTTGTGGCGACTTTCTTCTGTTTAAGCCACTTCATTGCATTAACCGAATCGGTGTATACCGTTTTGCTGCTGCCTTCTTTTTTAAGATGAGCCAGTGCATGCACAATAGCCAGAAATTCACCCAGATTATTGGTGCCTTTCGAGATTGGTCCAACGGAAAAAAGCACCTCACCTGTGCGGGTATCCACCCCTTTGTATTCGACTGGTCCTGGATTACCGCGTGTCCCTACATCAACGGAGATGCTGTCATACTCAATTTCCTCCGATGTTTCCATCCCGGCACTTCTACTGCTGCTGCTGGCCTTCGACTTGGACTTCGAAGCACCGCCTGCTCCTCCCGCACTTGAACCCCAGTTCCCTTTCCAACCCGCACGGTACGCCGCTTCGGCTGCTTCTCTCGATTCGTACGATTTATATTTGGCTCCGGCATACTGATCCGTCTGTGCTTTGCATTCCGCCCATGTTGCATATACGCCCGGCTGCTTTCCTTCCCATACAACATAATATTTTTGTTTTGCCATGCGTAAACGCTCCTTTATTCACTGCATCAATACCTTATTGTAAACGATTAGGAGAGGTAATTGATAGGTTTCAATCTTTTTCTACTGGTACATTATCGAGGTCGAATTTAGCAAATCGAAATAATTTCTATAAAAATCATTGTTTTCTAACAAATATTCATGATTGCCAATATCCTCAATTTCTCCATTTTTCAATACAATAATCTTATCCGCATCTCGAATTGATGAAATCTTATGTGAGATAATGATTCTAGTGCAATGGATCTCTTTTAGATAATCATCAATTTGCTTTTCATTTTTATAGTCCAATGAACTTGTCGCTTCATCAAAAACGATGAATTTAGGATTATTTATAAGTGCTCTTGCAATAGCAATTCTCTGCCTTTGTCCACCCGATAAATTGGTACCTGACTCAGATATTAATGTGTTAAACTTCATAGGCATACTCATAATATCATTGTAAATGTTAGTTTTTCTAGAGATATTGATTAAATGTTCCTCGTCTACCACGTCACCATGGAGTATAATATTTTCTTTTATACTTTTGTTAAAAAGAGTAATTTCCTGTGGAACGACTCCAATTAAACTTTTCAAATAACTGGTCTCCATCTCAAGACTGTCATATCCATCAAAGTACACGTTTCCGGAGGTTGGTGGGTACAGCCCAACTATAATTTTAGCTAATGTACTTTTTCCACTCCCACTTTCTCCAACTAACGCAACTTTTTCTCCAGCGTTTATTTGTAATGTTATTCCATTCAAAACATTTCTTTTTCCATATTTGTAGCTTATATTATCGAGGCATATATTTCCTTTTAATTCAGGCTTTATCCCCTCTCGGTTTCCTATTTCTTCGTCCTCAACCAAAACATCATGGACTCTATTTAAATACAAAGTTGATGCAACAAAAGAAGAATATAGCTGAAATAAAGACTTACATATACCAAATAATTGAATAGATAAAGAATACAGCATTACAACTACTCCAATGTTGATTGTCCCTTGAAAATAAAGATAGCCTCCTAGTCCAATAACAAGTAATGGAGAAGCAGTTTCAAATGCCCCTATTAAAGTTTGCATGTAATTCGAATAATTTTCTTTTGCTTTAATCGATGCAATGAAATTATCTAATTTTTTCTTCCATTCCATATAAACTTTTGATTCAATCCCGTTGATTTTTATGGAAAACATATTAAATATCATTTCATTTTGATAGGATTGCAGCTTCGAAGTATTCATTACTTCATTATTAGTGAATTTAGATAAATACGTCCTATTAACTAGCAAAAGTAAGCTGTATATTATAATTAAAACACAACAAAACAATGCGATCGTTGGGGAGAAAAAAAACATATAGACAATCATAAAAGCAAGAAAAAATAAATTCATTGCGCTTGTAATCACTTCTGTCGAGAGTGTACTCCTAATAATCCTTATGCTGGAAGCACTATATAAAATATCTCCTGATGAACGAAATTGAAAAAAGTGATACGGCAGTTTCAATAGATGAGAAAAGAAATCGTCCATGAATTTATGATCGACATTATTATTAATATATAATACTGATTTTCCCTGCACTAGTTTTATAATAGTTTGGAAAGCTACAACCAACAAGGCAGCAATTAATATACTGTTTATATTAATTCCATCGTTACTTAACCGATTGATAATCTCTTGTATAAAGTAACTTAATATTAGCGTTATCCCATACAACAATAATGAGGAGATTAAAAAAATCATCATGGATCTTTTATTCATAAATATATACTTAAAATAAGAATTCCATATATTCTCCCTTTTCCGAACTTCCGTCTGTTCAGTTGTGCTAACTTCTATAATGTAGTTACTAAATTTGCTGTTAAATTCATCATAGGGTATTCTAACCTTATCCGGTAATCCTGGATCGAATATCCAAACCCCTTTTTTATCAAAATTTTCAATAACCACAAAATGATTTTCTTCCCAGTAAGCTATGCAGGGTAAACCAAAACTTTTAGTATCACTTGCTTCAATTTGAAAAACTTTTGCTTCGAAATTCAACCCCTCGAAGATTTCCATAATATTCAACAAACTCAATCCGTCTCTGCCTGTTTTGCCCATTTCTCTCAATTCTTTAAGAGTAACGCTGTACTTGTGAAAATCACATATCATGGCTATGCAAGAATATCCACATTCTGTCTGATGGATTTGTCCAACCATCTTTATTCTTCTTTTCACTTTAGGCTCTCCCAATATATTAGTAATTAATGAACGGCATCAAACTTCTAAATAAAGAATATTAGGAACATCATCGTTTAAGATAGAAATTAAAAAGTATACCAAGCCTGCTTCCCCTAAGAACAGCCCCATAGACTCAGCATCTGCTCCCAAACCACCAATGTAAGCATCTCCATTTTTGGGGAAATTAATTTCTTTATCACTTATAACATCTTTATGCTTCAGAATCAGGAAATTTCCAAGATACCCATGACACAAGGAATAATTAGTAAACTTTCCATACGAGTTTACAGAATTACTTTTCAATTCTTCCAGCATTAACTTATTTTCAGGTAAATTATATTTCATTACACTCCTCGCATACAACATACCTATAGAACCTTGACACCAGTAGTCCTCACTATACTTATTATCATTTTTCCTAGTATCATGCCACTTGTGCATAATTGGATCATATTTCTCGTTTTCCATATCGATAAGTGCCACAATTATATCTTGAGGAATATTACTATGTGCTGAAGCAGTATCCAGCGCAAAGGCAATACCTGTATAGCCGTGAGCGAAACCTGTACGGTACTCCCCAGAGGACAGTTCAACTTTTACAGCATTTATAATATACTGCGCAATCTCTTCTATATTTTTACTCAATTCTTTATTTTCCGAATTTTTGTTGACTCTGCACAAAACCACCAACAAACTGCTTAACCCACTCGTAAAATCGATCTCCACCTCATCCGGTTCGATCATACGTATTACTTTATTGGAATATCGGACTGCCAGCTGTCCTGCTTTAGATATTAAAGCTTCTTCATTTCTTAATTTCCCCAAATAGAGATATGTGAAAATAATAGAAGCGGTGTTACCAAATCCACATATACTATTTTCATGCTCAAGTATTTTCTCTTCATTGGTTATAATGTCCTCGAGTAATAATAAATAAAAAGGTTCATATTTTTCATGATTAACATATTTAGAAAGCAAACCAAATAAAATACACATTCCTGAAATGCCATCATATAAACCGTACATCATGTAGCCTAATTTAGCTTTATGATCACCATCATTGATGTGTGAAAACCATTGAATCCGACCGCTTGGCAGCTTTGTAGAATTCTTTAATATGTGCTCTGCCCAATAATCTATTTGTTCCTTAACAGCAGCTTTGTCTTCAACGTGTATTTTCAGCGTTTCTTCTGGAGCTATATATTTAGAGTCAACATCCGCTTTTGTTAATTCGAATTTCAGAGATAGACTGATAATTTTAACCTGAAATTTCAAATCAGCGTTATTTAGTGATTGAATTTTCTGAACTGCATTGGAGAGTGGTGATTCTTTAAAATATTCATCCATTTGAATATTATTAATCCTCAAAAATTTACGTCCTATTAAAGTATGAAAATAGGGAACGTCTTCATTTTCCAAACTTTTTATCTCTTCTTTTATAGCAGCAATGGGGAACTTTTGAGAATCCGAATCGAACAATAAATTAAAAAGCTCTTTCCTCTTTTCATTGCTTACTAAATATTTAGGATATTTGGACATTGCAAGAAACTCAGCATATGTTTGAGTAGGCCTTAAAACCACTCTTATTTCATCCATATTGAAAATTTCAAGAAGCGTTATAAATTCATCTTTAGAAGACCTTATTAAATTATATAAATATGTAAACCCCTCGCAGATTTCATCAACATAATAAAATGCTTCTTTTTTCTCCCCTTTGAAAGATGGAATATTTTTCTTACCCTTTACTACAAATGGTTTTTTGGCAAACTGCATCTCATCACTATTAGCATTCATCAACTGTAGATCAGTGTGTATATTAGATACTTGTCCATCTTTTCCTGATAATCCACTTATCTCGAAATCTAATAACTTTCCATAATCCATAGGAAGCATCATCGTAGACAATACAGATGACTGGTATGAAGCCGTAAGTTCGTCCCCTTCAGAAAGTTCTATATTTGAAAAAAATGTTTCGATATCGATAAGAACAGGGTATGACTCATCTGCTATTAAATTTTCATAATGAAAATCACTAGCATTGAGCACGTACATAAGAGCTAAATTCATACCCTGTCTATAATAAAAATCAAAAGCCGAATCTTGACTTTCTAAGTCTCTATTACTAACATATTCTTGCCACCCATACTCTCGTTTATCAATGAGTTTCGGACACCTTAAATATTGATTATCAGTGATCCCTTTAGAATTAATCCAATTCAATAGTACATTAAAGTGCTTCTCTAAGCTAAGTGACTTAGGTTTGTATACAAACTTCCCAACAGAAGTTTCTATTATTTTTACACTTTTTCCTTTTCTATGAGAATCACCCATCCCAAATTTATACCCTAATATTGTGAAATTATTGTCAAAAAAAACATTCTTAATCTCTTCATAATCTTCTTCTATTTTTGTAAGTATAAAGACATGTTCTTCCAAGATCTGATTTACATTAATCGTTATTAATGGGACTAACTCTGAATATACTTCTAAAATCTCAAAAAAACCTTTCTTAGAACCTAATATTTGTTCTACAAAAAAGGAATAACGTTCTTCTTTTGTTTCTCCGAGCAGCGAACCAGTTACTCGATTAATATTCAACTCTGTTAATAAAATATTTGAACAAATTTCTTTAATCTTATTTATAAATTCATCTTGAATGATATCGAAGTAATTGTAATTAATTTTAGTCGAATTCCTAATTGCTGCAAATTCACTCTCAATCAGGCGTTTTATTAAATATCTAAAAGGATTATAAAAAGTATAGAAGTATTCATCAGATTCTGAACCCATTCTCTCCTTCACAACAAAAAAGTCTTGAAGAATGCTTAGCAGCTCTTTATTATTTTTTAATATCGGGAAGGTAACGCTATTCATCATCTCAGCTCCTTGTCGTTCATGAATAAGTTTAATCATACAAAAAGAGCAAATTATCAAGTGTTAGTACGACTTTGACTAATTTGCTCTTTTCTAAAAAATTAAAATTTCAAAAGATTAGCACTTACTGCTGCAAGCTGTTGTTGGACATAATGCTGCAGTAACTACACCACAGATCCAAGACGATGTAGTGATCGGAACTGCAGCTCCCACTTTATCATGCAGTTCACCGACTTCTTTTTCACAAATAAAAGTGTTGTTCTCCAAAATTTCTTTTCTAATTTCGCGTTTTGTCATTTGAATATACTTCCCTTCGTGTCATATTTTTTAGTTATACTATGTTAACTTTTTGTCAAAGTCGTACCCATAATTATTTTCACTTTCCACCGCCTGATTAAGCAATGATATTTTTCTTTAATTCAGACGGTGGTTTGTGCACAATATTACTCAATCTATCTAATTGGAATATAAGTCATAATATTTACCTTTAAGATCCATAAGTTCATAATGGGTTCCTTGTTCAACTATTTCTCCGTTTTCCATAAAATAAATACGATCGCAATTTTTTATACTATCTAATCGATGAGCAACAATAATAGAAATATTTTCTTGACCGAGAATGTTATTCATTATTTTTCTTTCAGTTATATAATCAAGATAACTTGTGCCTTCATCAAATATCAGAACAGTTGGATTGTTTAATACAGCTCTTGCAATAGCAATTCTTTGTTTTTGGCCACCAGATAAATCCATACCTGAGTCTGTAGGGACTGTATAATATTGCATAGGAAATTTGGATACATCTTGATCTAAGCAAGCAGCCTCTGCTGCCTTTTTTACGTCTGCCTCATTATAACCATGTCTTTGTGCACGTATATTTTCAAGAATCGTATCTGCATATATATGCATGTCCTGAAGAACGCAGGAGATTTGCTTACTTAAAGAAACAGCAGCTATTTCATTAGCCGGCACGTCATTATAAAAAATAGGAAGATTTTCTTCTCTATACAGTCCAGACAACAATTTCACTAGTGTACTTTTACCACAACCGGTCGAACCTACAAAAGCTATTTTCTCTCCGCTATTAATACAGAGATTAATATTCTTTAAAACCAGATTTGCATCCTTGGAATACGTGAAATCTAAATTTTTTATCTCGATTTTCTTTATTTTATCTATTTCTCTAACTCCTTGAATTTCTTCAGGATGCAGCACAATATCATTTATTCTCTCTATAAAACTTGAATTGACAATATATTCACTGTATGTGTTTAGCACTTGAGCTATTAAAGAAATCGACATAATGGTAAAAGTTTGAGCTATGATAATATCGCCTAGGGTTACTTCTTGATGTATGAACAAATAAAATCCAACAACGAGCAGCAGTAACGGAATTATAATATTAACGGTATTTCCAAATGTAGCGAGAATACCCTGGTAAAATTGTTTTCTTTTCCTAATATTCTGCAGCTCAGAAAAAATATTTTCCCATTTTGAATATATTTCATTTTCAGACCGCATTACCTTTGTCAGTTGAATCGAGTGCAGTGTCTCTATTTGGATACCATTAGATTGTGAGTTCAACGTGAATTCTTGATGACCCAATTCTTTGATTTTATTGGATAAACTAATAATAAGAGCTTGGTTCAGTACTAATAACACAATGTGTATAAAGAATAATTTCACTGATATTGAACAGACATATCCAATTAAAATGATAAATAATCCAATATCAAAGAACATCTTTATATATTTATCCAATAGAAAATCTTTTAGGAGGTTCACACTACCTAAGCTGGTCATTAACTCTCCATTAGTTCGTGATTCAAAAAATGAATACGGTAAGCTCAATGTTTTTTTAAATGCTTCAGACACTATTTTTTTTTCGGTATCCACACGAAGAGACAATGAGATAATTTCACGAATGAACACGGCTGCACCTACAACTACAAAAAATAACAATAAAACGATCAGAAAATCATTAAAAGTTCCTATATGCTGTTCAAGGTTAGTAGGATTTGTTAAACCCGACATACGGTTAATTATTATTTTTGAAAACTCTGCTGAAAAAATAGTGATTAGATACATAAAGATCGATAGTACAACACTTAATACTATTTTGCCTGCTGATGATTTCAAAGAGAAAATAAAGAAATACCATTTTTTGAAAAATCCGATATCAGAGATCTTCAAAGAGTCTTCTAATTGATGAACTTCCAATAATATGTTGTTGAAATGAGCAAGTATATCTTTTTCAGCATATGAAACTCTACCCAATTCAGGATCAATTATGGAATATCGATTATTTTTTATACCTTCTAAGACGACGAAATGTCTATTGTCCCAAAAAAGAATAGCTGGAAGTTTCAACTTTTTTAATGTGTCTGACACATCTGAAGTCTTTAGTTTCAGCACTCTAGCCTTAAAATTGTACTTTTCAATATATTTCTTTATATGAAATATATTAACTCCGTCTCTAATCGAACCAATCTCATTACGGATATCTCTTAATTGAACATTACAGCCATGGAAATCCAGTACCATTTTGCAGCAGCAAAGCCCACATTCGTTAGGTTGTAATTGTCTTATTACCTTGATTCTCTTCATTTAGATACCTCATAGAAGCAATCTTTTATTCACCTTTTTATGAAGCCGTGCAATTCACGCTAATTTATCCTTTGGAGCTTTTCATCAGCATCGCTTAAATATTTATAGCGTAAAAAAGTCAAAAGTTTCCTCTGGGTACAGATGATCCAATACCGAATATCCCCAACCTGCTACACCGATCAATAACCCTAAGGATTCTGAATGAGATAGTACTTGTTTTTCCCATTTTTTATCTATAGTTTTGTGATAAATACTGGTGTACGTTGTATTACATTGTTCAAGAAGTTTATTATCTCCAAATACCTTTGCGTATTTTTGAATGATTTTTAAGCTTCCTAAATCCCCATGACAATAAGATGGATTCGCTCCAAATCCTTTTTTGATGACAATATCAACTAAATTTCTTATATAACTTTCATCTTTCAACATTTTTGAATTGCATTCTTTAGCTGTTATTTGTGTTAGTAACAAGCCTGGTGCTCCATGACACCATCCATATGAATATTTTTTAGATCCAGGTATATTTTCCCAATTATTCAATTCATCATCATACGCTGTATCTATATAATTGGATATCTCATGTAAAAAATCGCTATTTACAAGTTCGTAACCTAGAATTTCATTCTCAATTGATTTTAATTTTATTAATGATGCTAATATTCCTGCATTACCATGAGCATAGCCAACATAGGCTAATGTGTTTTTGTTTTCCCAATAGCAAGTATTTCCCTTACGTACAGCATTCGTGTACAAATTCGAGTAGGATTCTTCTAACAGTGGGCGGATATGTTCCCGATAATCTGGATATATGTTATCTAAAGCAATCAAACATGTGATTAAACCACTAGAACCAGAGAAAAGATCATAATTATTACTCTTTTTCACTAATCTATTCAGCCTTTGCAGCGATGTAGACATAATCTCTTGAAAACCTTCAATAGGTATTATTTTGTTAATGACCGCTATACTTAATAACAAGCCACTAGTCCCGTTGTAATAACCAGTATTACCATTTTCATACAATTTTTCTTGTTTCAAAAATCTAATATTATAATTTATCGCTTTGTTAACAATCTCTTTATACTTTTCATTTCCTGAGAATTTATAAAGTTGAGCGAGAAAGAGAGCAATTCCAGCATTACCCAAATAAACATCATTCCCTACAGGTCCAACACCAAATTCGGATTCTTCTTTACCTAGAATCGTAGTACTAATCCATGTAACAGACTCTTTATTAGCATGAATTGCTCTTTTCAACAATAAATCGCCAATATTTTCGATAAGTTTTTCAGCGCTCTCCAACTCAATACTATTTTTTTCACCTTCTAAAGATCCAAAAACAATATCTGTTTTATCCCCCTTGTATTCCTTTAGCCGCATTGCTTGATCAATCAAAGTTTTCTGATTATCTAGGTCATCCAAGGACATCCTATTTATTTTTTGAAGTGAGCTTTCCAATGGAGTCTTGTCTGAGAGTACACCTAAAATATTATTATCAGAGTCCATTATTTCCAAACTGTTAGTATTCGTATAAAATATAGGCACATCGTAATTCATCAATTGATTGTACTCACTGTACACAAAAGATAGTTGATTCTCACGTTCAAAAGACAATTTAGAGAAGAGTATTTCTCGATTCGTTTTATTGCCTATAATATAAATATTTTTACTTAAAAGTAATAATTTTGAGTATAAAAAAGTTGGACGCAGAATCACTCTGATTTTTTGATTACTGAAATATTTGGATACCATGTTTTGGTAAACGGTCTTGTTATTCAGAATCCATTTATAAAAATATTCGAAACTTTTTTGCATTATTATATTCATTTCAAATATTGTAGAATCATCAATCTCTTTGATTGGATTATTCTCACTCACCCCATTGAATCCAAATTTCCTGACATGCCTTGGTTCTCCATCTGCGTCAATGCTAAATTCCGAGAACTTAAACGGTGAAGTTTTTTGTTTTTCTGCACCAATCCCACCGATTTCAAGAGAATAATCGTCTGAGTCATAATTTTTAACAATTTTTTTTGGCAGTATTCCTACATCCAGTACAGTAGGGTCAGAAGATTTGATAATTTCTAAAAAGCCATGATCATACAAATTTTCATTTAAAAATATATTGGAGTGAAAAAGTGATTCTAGATCAACTAAAACAGGATCTTTCCCGTGCGCAATGATATTTTCACTGTGAAAATCTGTTCCATTCAATGTATACATAATGCATAAGATATAGCCTAATTTCTCATAATATATTTCCATTTCTTCCTGATTTTCAACGAGTTTGTGTTCTACTTCCTTAAAGTAAGAATATTTAAGTTCACTGATCACTTCTGCCCGTTTAAAATTGAATTTTTCATTGTATGTAGACAATTCGTCCATAAAGTCAAAAAAATTAATATCAAGCTCTCCGGTTCTCGGCTTGTAATAAACATTCCCTTGATCGAATTCAACTTTTGCTACACTTCTACCATTGGAATGTGTATCACCACTTCCAATCTTGATATCTTTCAATTTAAAAGATGAATTAGATGAAGGTAATAAAGATTGTATTTTGTTAAAGTCTCCTGTTATATTACTAATGATTTCTTCAATGTATTCCAAATAGTGGTTAATCCTTAAATTAATAAGAGCGAACAAGTCAGGATATAATATCTCGCATTGACTTCTAAAACGTTTGGTATGGAAAACTTCTTCGATAAAGATTTGAAGAGCTTTCTCACCATTTATTTTTTTAAATTTGGTGTTATTTTCCTTAAAATAAAGTGTGGCTTCATCAATTAGAAAATACCACAAATCATTCTCTATGATTTTCTCCAACTGATGATGCTGCGATTCACTAAATTTGTCTTTGTCCATTAGAAATTCACAAGACCCAATAATGTTATTCAATCTACTCAAGAATAGATCAAACTCTTTCTTGAAAAAATCTTGTTTCTCTTGATCTGATTTAACAGATTCGATATTGATTTCTTTATGTGCATTCTCACTATTAATTTTTTCAACTAACCTATCTATATCATCACCGAAAAAATGTTTAAGATGCGACTCTAAATCGCTTTCATTTTGAATATTAAGTATTGATTTCCAAAATGGTATTACATCCTCTTTAGTCAAATTCACGATAGTTCCTCCCTAAGATCTTGATAAAATTAGCTGGGTATATGTATAGCCTAATTCACTTAGTTACAAGCGCGTTGACATTCTTTCGACAAAGTACACCATCCGCCTTGATTACCTAAGAAATTGCTGAGTGTAAACGTATTCGTCGTGCATCCACCTTGGATACTGATATCGACTTCAGTGATCTCTTCTGCTAACACAGGAGATAAAAACTCTAAATTTTCTTTTTTATTAAAAGCAACAAAAGGATTTCTATCGTTAACCATTACAATCACTCCCAGTTTTTAGAATATATACCCAGCTGACTTACATTATAAGTCATTTTTTTACTTTATCAATAGTTTTTTTGTTTACATTCACATTTTTAAGGAATAAATTCCATTTCTCTGCGACACATTATGAGAATTATTTCATCTTTTACGCATCATTTTGAACAAAATCTTTCTCTTAAAAAGACTGCTAAATCGGGCAGAATTGAAAACATCTCGTGACTATAGGGACAATAATTAACTCGAACCACGCTGCTGTTACCCTTTCAAAAGTCACTATGAAAATTGTAAGAATTATGTTTGGTCATACAACCTTAAAAGATCCACAGCAAAACAGGTTTCGGTAATCTAGACTACCGTCGTCAGCTTTGCTGTGGATCTATTTAAATTTCACAATATGCTGTTTTAACCAAATAAGATCAATTGGATTATATTTCTTTTTTGTTGAAAATTGAATTCCCTATCATAAATGCGATCAAAAAATAAATTATAGCTTCTAACCAATTAAACAACACACTTCCAGCTGAAAAAGATATATCGTTAGTCATTCTAATAACAGGAAATACATTCAAATAAGGTTTGATTATAGGAATTAAATTTTCAAAATTCCCAAAGAAAACAGGTATAACATATAATAAGAGATAGTATTTAATTAAATTGGAAATTATTTTCTCTTCTGTAAAACAAAGCATAACAGATACTGAAAACGCTGCGATAAGAAGAGGAATGGTTTGAACTATACTTTTAAAAAAAATCGTTTGTTCATTGGGATCTTTATGTACTATAAGTGACTCAATAGTAAAAACAATAAGAAGCAAATCAATAATACTAATTAAAATTAATACAGCAAGTATGATAATATATTTTGATATATATATACTTCTCCTGCTTATTCCTGAAGAAACCACATTTTTAAACGTACCATTGGAATACTCACTCGAGAACAAATAAATGGTTAGAAAAGGAATGAGTAAAATAAGACTGTTAAAAGAAAGCCTGCAAAATCGATATATAAAACCTGTATTATTATATTCGAAATCAGGATTGGAAAGCCCAACGGACCATACTAGAAAGACTCCAAATATAGGAATTGCGGCTATAATAAAAGGCAGAAAGTATATAAGCTTTTTAGATTTTATTCTGTATACTTCACTTTTAAGATAATTTTTCATTATCCATGCCCCCAACTAAATTAATAAAATATTCTTCCAAAGAGTCCGTTCTCTCATGAATAGATTGTATTTTTTCGTCAGCCTGCAGGATAATTTGGGATATACTTGAAATATCGATGTGCTTACCAGAAATTTTGATATCCATATTGTCTAGAAGCGTTACTTCGTTGTTCTTGAAGGTATCTTTCAAAATCGGGAATATTTTATTGTAATTCAGAACTTTTATGATAATTGAATTTTTAGCAGTACTCCTGAAATCCTCCACACTGATTTCCTCAATAATTTTACCGTTATCAATAAATCCAATTTTTGTAACCAGATGTTCTAACTCAGACAAAATATGGCTGGAAATTAGTATAGTCGTCTTTGATTTTTTGTTTATTTCCAGCAATAATCTCCTTATTTCTTTAATTCCTATAGGATCTAATCCGTTTGTAGGCTCATCTAAAATTAAAATTTTAGGATTATTTAGTAGAGCAAGAGCAATTCCGAGTCTTTGCTTGTTCCCCAGAGAATATTGTTTGAACTTTTTATCCGCAAATTTTATTAAATCTAAGTCATTTAGTATTTTTTCAATGCGATTTTTCTCTTTGATTCCTTTTTGAATTCTATAATATTCTAGATTTTGCCTACCTGTTAATTCGGGGTAAAATGCGGGATATTCTATCAAAGTACCAATGTCCCCCCATTGCTCGGAACCTTGTTTGAGGTTTTTCCCGAACAATTCTATTCTGCCTGAGTATTGAGTAGATTGACCACACAAAACTCGGAGCAAAGAGGACTTACCGGCCCCATTTTTTCCAATTAATCCATAGATATCGCCTTCGTTAATACTTAGGTTTACATTATTCAAAGCCAATGTATTACGATAATGTTTATTTAAATTTTCTGTTTTGATTAATGTAGTCATCGTTCTTCGCCCCTCTCAGTTTTTAAAGTCCCTTATATAGTAATAAGCGGCTGATACTGCTCCAACGAGAACTGTGAGTGCAAAGCACATATAAATGATTTGCTTGTAATGCAGCATATTATTTGGGACTAAAAAAACAAACAGAGTGAATAAAATGATAAGTGAAATAAACATCTTATTCGTCACATTGAGCCGGATTTGTAAACTATATTCATCTTTTTTTCCAATTTTGTTCAAAAATAAAGTGTAAATGACTATACTCACTATTCCTATACATGTAATTACACCTATAAAAATGTTGAAATTGCTGCTAACATCTAACCAGCGATCTAAGTTATTCATCATCCCCAGATTCCCCCTTTTTATATATAAAAATCTCCTCAACACTTACCCCAAAAAAATCAGCAATCTTATACGCCAAAAGTAAAGATGGAGAATAATTATTTTTTTCCATAACAAAGATTGTTTGTTTTGAGACTCCCACAACTTTTGCAAGATCACTTTGGGACATTTTTCTCAAAACCCTAAACTCGTAAACTTTGTTTAAGATTTGATCAGATTTATTTTCCAATATTGATCACCCCTTCCATTTCGATTGTAAAGTATTTATTTAAAAAAGTAAAGTTTGATTATACTTTATGAAGTAAACTAAAGAAAAAGACCTATAAGATTTTCAAAAAAAACCTATAAGGTATAAAATTCAACCAGAAGCTGGATGATTCCGTATATAGGTTTGGATCTCATCCATTCTTTTGGTAGACCTTGGCTTGTTCGTATCTTGGAACGGAGTGGGATTGAGTTGGTTCATTCACGTTGAGGTAATTGTCTGATACCACTTCTCTAAGAATCATTCTTTCGTACATTCTTTCGTACTTTAAGAAGGAAAAGATTAGCACAAATTTCTTTACTATACATTTTTCATAAATGACTTAAGAAGCTTTGCTCTTGACATTAGTTTGATATAAAACTATATTACAGATATGAAAACAAGAGATGCAGTTTCACTTATATCCAAAATAAAAGAGAAAACCAGTCGTTTTATTTTGACAGAAATGGCCTCGCAGGGCATCCATGATCTCGCGACTTCTCATGGTGATATTATCTATGCGCTCTATAACCATCAGCGAATGACGATGGCGGAGATCGCCAAGAAGATCCGTAAGGATAAATCAACCGTAACCGCGCTTGTGGATAAGCTGGTGCGAACCGGATATGTGCTCAAAGAGCGTGATGCAGCTGATTCACGTATTGTTCATGTCGCTTTGACAGACAAAGGCGAAGCATTAGAGCCGGCTTTTGAAGATATATCGCAGCGGATGCTGGATACTTTTTATGCCGGGATTACAGATAATGAGAGAAGAGAACTGCTTCGCATTTTAATTAAAATTCACGACAATTTCTAATTTTTTTTGGATTAATAGTTTGATATCAAACTAATCAAAAGGAGAATTTACTATGACTGATTATACGCAATTCCTGCCTGCACACGAAATATATCAGATTGGAGAGAACGATTTATGTGTTGAACTGTACCAGGGAAATCCGGCAGCCAGCTCCAAAGCAGCCGTCTCGCGTCCCCCCCTTCTATTTGTCCACGGAGCTTACACAGGCAGCTGGATGTGGAGCAGGTATATTCCCCATTTTGTAGAGCATGGGTGGACTTGCTGTGCATTGAATCTGAGAAGTCATTATAAGAGCCGGGTGATGGATTTGAGCCGTATTACGGTTGACGATTACATGAAGGATATACGGGAGGTATTGTCTTTTGTTGCTGCACCTCCTATACTGATCGGCTTCAGCATGGGCGGAATACTCAGCCAAAAGATTGCAGAGACGGCTGACCTGGCAGGTTTAGTTGTCATTGACTCCAGCATAAGCAGAGAAGTCCATAATGCCCTCCCCTATCCTGTTCAGGACCGGATTAATCCGGGGATCATTATGCCGGCACCTTTACGTGAGGAGTCGGAAACGATCGATGAGACGGCAGAAGATATCGCTTTTCAGCGCCGGTATCTGCAGATGGAGTCTGCTGAAGCCTTCCGTACCTTTTCCGTCCTCTGCGGGGCTGAAGGCATATCGATCGATGGCAGCCGAATCGCTTGTCCCAGTCTGGTCATCAAAGCGGTATTGTCGGAGGATGAGAACCAGAGAGGACGATTGACTGCCGATCAGCTTGGAGCAAGTTATGCAGGACTCTGGGATACCACACATACAGGCCTGCTTGTTGGTCAGCGGTACAAGGAAGCGGTGGATATAATCCTGGAGTGGCTTGGTTAATCAAATATATACAGAGAACTGTCCCTTACTGGCCAACTTCTGCCTGGGACAGTTCCTATTCTTGTCTAATGTTAATCACACTTTTGAACCCTGCCGCGGTCTTTAGCCATTCTGAAGCTGGCCCCACATCCACATGACACTTTGGCATTTGGATTGTTCATCGTAAATCCTCCAGTCATGCCGCTTTCTTCATAGTCAATCTCCAGGCCGTCAATATAAGGAACGCTGTGCCTGTGAACCATGATGCCGAATCCATCTTTGTGCAGCACGATATCTTCTCCAGTCTGCTGATCATCGACTACAAGTGTATAGGATAAACCGCTGCACCCTCCTTCACTTACGCCGACACGAAGAAATGAAGCCTGCATATTGGCATCGGACAAGATTTGCAACATTTTAATGGAAGCACTCGGAGTGACCTCGATGTTCATCTTTTTTCCTCCTTTGTTAAAGTTGTTTTAAAAATTATGCAGCCTTGTCCACTCGATTAAACAAGGGATAAAGCTCGCAAGGGCGGCCCCTTTAGGTGTAAGTTCATAGAAAATCCGTCTCTGCTCTGTAAAACTTATTTTCCGGACTAATCCGTCCTGCTGCAGATCCTTCAGACGTCGGGTAAGGACCATCTCCGAGATCAAAGGTATACTTCTGGCAAGTTCACTGAACTTTTTTGGTCCTTTATAGAGCGTAAATAAAATATGAATGGTCCATTTCGTTCCAATGATGCGGTAAGCTGTAAAATGTTTTTCCGTCTCCTCATGCGGCAATGATCGGAAACCTCCTTTGGTAAGCCGTCCTTCCTATTTCGTTTAAATGTCTGGATATCCAAATATGGTCTATTTCATAAATGTTTGAACCTTAAATAGTATGTATACAGCGTATCCGGATACTTAGTAAACATTTTTGTTTATAATGTATAAACTATCGTGAAGCTTTGACTTTGTCAACATTTTTGTTTAAAATGTAGAGGATTAACGCGCGTTTCATGCTTCAACAAAGGAGGTACCTCATGAACGAAAACCAAACGAAAAAAGACGTCTCGACTCGAACACGGCGGGCCATCATTGATGCATTGAAGCACCAAGGGGGCATGGATGTCACCTCTCTTTCCTCTCAGTTTTCCCTGTCTGGCATGGCTATTCGTCAGCATCTTAATGCCCTGAAAGAGGAAGGGTTTGTCACTCATGTGGAAGAAACGCGGCCTATGGGCCGTCCGACCAAACGATGGATTTTGACACCTGCAGCAGATCAATTTTTCCCCAGCGGTTATTCGGATTTATCTGTCAGCCTGATTCAATCCATGAAAGAAGCTTTTGGGGAGGAGGGGCTCAATCAACTGCTGGCTGTCCGCAATCAAAAGATGCAGAAACAATATGCGCAGCATCTTGAAGGTGCAGCAAATGTCAGGGAGAAATTGGAGAAGCTGGCCGAGATTCGAACGATCGAGGGTTACATGGCAGAGGTGAAAGAACAGGAAGATGGCCGTCTTTTATTCATTGAGAAGCACTGTCCAATCTGTGCAGCTGCCGCGGTATGTACCGGATTATGCAAAAATGAACTGCATTTATTCAGGACGGTTCTAGGAAATGAGGTTCAGATTGAACGGGGAGAATATATGTTGGCGGGAGGAAGAAACTGCGTTTATACCGTTGTCCCTGTTAAAAAGTAATTAAAAAAGCAACCTCCTTGGAGATTGCTCTTTTGCCATATCGTCTATACCTTTGTTCTTCATTGGAAATTGTTCTTCAAGTGAAAAGTGTTATTCCTGATCTCTCTTCTTCTTTTTGAACATGTAAATTAGGGATACAATCAGAAACCACACTGGTGTAACGAATAAGGCTACCCGGGTATCCTCTGCGAGCGCCAATACGATAATGACAAAGGCCAGGAATGCCAGAATTAGAATATTGGACAAGGGGTACAGCGGCAGTCTGAACCGACTTTGACTTGCTAATTCAGGCTGTGTACGCTTATAGCGCAGATGGCAGATCACCATAATGCCCCAGACGAAAATAAAACATACTGTGGATACACTCGTAATTAGTGTAAATACACCTTCCGGCATAATGTAGTTCAGCACAATCGCAGCAAAGATTACAACGGTAGAGAAGAACAGTGCATTGGCTGGAACTTTCCTATTGTTTACACGTGCAAATGATTTGGGAGCATTATGATCTTTCGCCATGGAATATACCATCCGGCTTGTACTAAAAATAGCACTGTTGCATGCCGATGCCGCAGACGTCAACACAACAAAATTCACCACACCGGCTGCTGCAGCAATACCTACCGCTGCAAATACCTGCACAAAGGGACTTTCGGTTGGCACGATCGCATTCCAGGGATAGATACTCATAATAATCAGCAGCGCTCCTACATAGAAAAGCAGTACCCGAATCGGAATCTGGTTAATGGCTTTGGGAATAACCTTTTCCGGATTTTCCGTTTCTCCTGCGGTCAGTCCTACAAGTTCCATGCCAACAAAAGCAAATACAACCATCTGAAACGATATGATAAAACCATGCATTCCATTCGGGAACCAGCCTCCGTGACTCCACAGATTGGTGAAACTTGCAGGACCCTGATTGGTTGTAAAACCTGTAAAGATCATATATAAACCGACCACAATAAGAGCCAGAATAGCCAGCACTTTAATCAGGGCAAACCAAAACTCCATCTCCCCGAACAGCTTGACCGTAGCCAGATTCATCACCAGCAGGATGACTAGCGCAATCAATCCAGGCATCCACTGGGGTACATTCGGAAACCAGAACTGCGTGTATAGGCCAACTGCCGTAATATCTGCCATCGCAATAGAAATCCAGCAGAACCAGTAGGTCCAGCCCGTAATAAATGCTGCCATATTTCCCAGGTAATCACGAACAAAATCTACAAATGAGTGATACTGTAAATTGCTCAGCAGCAGCTTCCCCGAGCGCCCTCATAATGAGGAATAATACAATGCCTGTGACAATGTACGCCAGCAGAATCGAAGGCCCGGTGAGTTGAATGGTTTTGCCTGCCCCAAGAAATAGCCCGGTTCCGATCGCTCCTCCAATAGCCATCAACTGCACATGCCTGTTCTTTAGTCCTCTTGTTAATGTTTCTTCCTGCATGGTACACCACCACTCTCTTTCTGCGCATGCTCTCTGTGATGCAAAAATAATATACCATTAAATATATAATAATCTGTCCAGAATACCTATCATTACTTTTCATAAATCCGTATGGAAAAAAGACCCTATTCAACGAAAACGGTCTGCTCGCTGCGGATATATTAAACCTCAAAGAAAATTCTTTGGTGAGCCTGATTTTATAAACTGATATTACAAGCATTAAGCAGTTAATCTATAACGCTTAAATTTATCTGTGCGGAAGACAATCCATAATTAGCAGACAAAGTCCTTCATTTGAATTAAAATATGGACAAGTACTATTTTGAGTATCATAAAAAGAGTGCTGAATTCGTTGTTAAAATTTAATTCCTTGATCCGTATCAATAAGCGTCATATCAATTTCTTCTTTATCTGTAGAAAAGTTTTGAATCGGTCTTTGTTAGAGAATATAAATACATTAAGATTTGGTTCTCATTACATTTCGCGCCATAGAAACTTGTGCGGTAAACGCAAAGAGGAGGTCCCCATATGAAAAACAAAATTCCTTTTGGCCTGATCATTCTGGCTGTTGCAATCGGCGGTAGTGTTGTCACTCGATTCGGACATGATACTTTTCAATGGGTATATTCCATTACAGGCATTTTGATTATTACACTGAGTTATTATTTTCTCTCTAAAAAAAGGGCGTGACCTCGCTTATATACGTGAATTAAGTAGTCCCCATAAAAGGGCCGCCTTTCTCACAGACGAAAAGCAGCCCTCCTGATTTTATGCATATAGATCGTTACATTTATTTCTGCTTATAAAATTCATGATACAGCTTCATCAGCGCACGCTTTTCAATCCGCGAAACATAACTGCGTGAAATGCCAAGCTCTTTGGCGATCTCGCGCTGGGTACGCTCTTCTCCGCCAGCTTCCAGGCCAAAACGCCCAATGACCACTTCTTTCTCCCGATCATCCAAAATGTCGAGGTTGCGGTAAATCTTACTCTTTTCGATTTTGAGCTGCACACGGTCTACCACATCATCCGCTTCGGTGCCGAGGATATCAATTAATGTAATTTCAATAACATGTTCATTATAGACATAGTGCTATTGTGGATTATGCTGTTCAAATCCTCTGCATTATTATATGCTCGCATTTATAATTTCTTCGATCTGAATCCAGCTGTAATCTTCATCACCACGTACAAGCTTGACTCTCCTACTCTGTCTGTCGATCGATGCTACAACTCCTTTTATCTCTTCATCATCAAAAGGATTGAATACCGTAAGCGTAACAGAGTGACGTTCCTGGTATGATTCGAAGATAGCTTCCTCAATAAGTTGCATCTCCTGTTCGTCCAGGACCGGCTTGCCCCTTCTTTCCTGCAGACTCATTTCCCGAAGATATGCATCACGATGTTCTGGCAGAATTATGCGTGATCCCTCGAAAACTCCGTTCCCTGTCAATTTGCTTGCCATAACTCGTTCCCCCTCAATATTGTGTCCAGTAATCTGTGTTATTCGGCTTAATCGTCTGTGGTGGCGCAGGAAGCTGCGGCTTCTCAGATTCCCGCTCCCAACCTTCCAGAATCACGATGTTGGCCGTATCTGACTTGTCATCCCATTGTATGTAATTCGCAGACACAAGGGCGTCCAATGCAGCCATGACATCAGGTTTATATTTCCCCGTCTTTACCGTCAGCTCATGTACCGTAGGAAATCGGCGGCGGCCACTTTTGTAGTTGTATAAGATTCTCAACACCTTGCGCTGATAATCAGTCAGCATGTTTATGCCCCTTCCCCTGTTTTAATTGGAACCCATGCCAGTAGTCCTGATTCACGGAACGTACGTGGCTGGCCAGACAACAAATCATCTGCTTTGATCATTCCGGACCGGATACTTTTAATCTGGATACGGCGCTTCGTGATCTTTCCCGACTGATCTTGATAAATGATTTCGACTAACCAACCCAAGTATTTTACTGGCATGTTCATCCCTCCAGAAATAAGAACATTCGTTCGCTTTTTATCAGTATATGCGAATATACGTTCGTTATTCAACAGAAAAAAATACCCAGTCCGTAGACTAGGCATCATTGTTATGGCTTTAGCTGGATCATAGCGATAATCACTGTAATTGAAAGCGCCACGATGGCCGCTATAGTTCCGATAGATCCCCATTTGTTAGCTGTTACTAATTGTTGTGTGTGTTGAACACTAGATGAAACGTCAGACTTAATTTGCTTGACCTCATCCTCTATTGCAGTAATTTTTTTCTCCGTTCTCTCTGATCCTTCTTTGATGGCATTAAGAATGCGCTCTTCGCGTTCTTTCATTTCATCCCGCCATCTTTTATCTTGCTCAATCATTTCCGCTTTATAACGCGACTCACGTTCTTTAGCGTCATTATGATACCTAGCTTCCCGTTCTCTGGAGTCTTTATCCATTCTTTCAAGTATCATCTTCGTTCCATCGTCCATTCTCACACCCCCTCTTTGCTCTTTTGCAGTAGCAACCTCATCTTGATACATATTCTTGATTATTTTCATATTATGTTCTTTTCTTGAAACAGCATCATACTTACTCATAATTTACGCCCTCGTTATAGGAGCCAGTAGGCATGACCACAAAAAACGTTTCTCCTAGTACTTCACCATTAAACTTGATCTTTATCGAGAACTTTCCATATTCCTGCAAATGTATTCCAGGGGAGCTAGTCAATCCAGCATCCCCAATTAATGAGAAGTCTTGCCTATTCCCTTCATCATCGTAAAGCGATGTGTCGCTGAATTGTACTTTGGTAATATCTGAAATATCGACAACATCACCATCTTTGTTTGATATCTCGATCTCTACGGTATGCAATTCTTTATTTCTAAGAATATAACCAAATGAAACACTATACTTCAGATGATAAGGTAATACCTCCGTTTCAATTTTAACTATAGGTTTGAGTATCATTGCCCCGCCATACGTAGTTCTTCCTACATCTTCAGATATAACTACAAAAGATACTGCATTAACTTGTTCTTGAGTCATAAAATCACCATATGTATGCTCCATCGGCTGGAGGACTTGCTTTTACAATCTGTAGCTTTATTTTACTCTATACGATTAAAAATGAACATAGGTAAGCGAATTCTGAAAATATAGGATCATAAGTTTCATCATTTTTTTCAAAAAAAGCACTTCACCAGCGCTATTCTCAGTGAGATGATTTTTACCAATACTCTCAGATTCAAGTGTATATAACCACTATTTTCCTAAAATTAAAATATATCATGATTATCAGATCAAGACAACTTAATTCGATAAGTAATTCGATTTCATAAACTTAATATGTAACACATTGCAAAAAATAATCATATTTACCCACTTTTACAGGACTTTTGATGTATACTATTCCCAACTAGATGAATTTAGTGAATCCTTCAGCCGATGAAGAAAGTCGCGGAGGCACAGATTATGACAACAGAATTAAAGTATGTACCTGTTTTAAAGTGGAAACAAGGAGAGCAAAAAGCTGTAGAGGGTCTACAAATTCCAACAAAGCAATCTATGACACCATTAATCGAGATCCCGCAAATTGATTGGGATTATGAAAATGATTGTCCTAAAAAAACAATTGATGAACATCTGTCGAAAACTGGTGAAAGTCTGTACAACTCGTGGGGGATTACCGAACCTGTTTTTATTGATCTCATTTACATCGATCCGAGTGAAAGAATGCAGGATGGCTCTCATCCCCTGTCCTATGTTCTTCAAGAGGGTCGTAACAGAGGAATTAATCTCATCCCAGTTACTGATCCAAATCGCGATTCAGCTTATCAGCTAGAAGTTATGAAGGCAAACCAAACAGATCAGAACGGTGTATGTATCAGATTAAAGGAAGCTCATTTTAACAATCTGCAGCACCACATTAATCAGTTGCTACAACAACAAAATATTTCACCTAATGAAGTTGATTTAGTTATCGATTACGAATACGCATCTACTGAGAATAAAAATAGAACTTCAATTTTCCTAAAAGGTGTACTAGACACTATCCCGTATTTGCATGACTGGAGAAGCCTAACTTTAACTGGTACGTCTTTTCCAGCGGATCTTGGATCAATAGATTCAAATTCTATTGGTGAGATAGAAAGAAGTGAATGGTTAATTTGGAAAGATGTTGTTACTACTCATTCATTGAAAAGATCACTCAATTTCGGGGATTATGGAATTTCTAATCCAGCACCTTTTGAGGCAGATCCACGCTTTATAAATATGAGCGCTAATATCCGTTATACAGCTGATGATAAATACATCATTTTTAAAGGAAGAGTGATAAAAAGATTCGGTGGGGCACAATACTTTCAAATTGCCCAGCAGGTTGTAGCACATCATGAGTATTATGGTGCAGGTTTTAGTGCGGGGGATTACTATATTAATGAAGTCGCCAATAATAACGATGGTCCCGGCAATGCAACCTCTTGGCGCAAAGCAGGAACCAATCATCATTTAACCCTTGTTATTACTGAACTCTCCAATTGGATCTCGCCTTCAACGTCTTCCTCACTTCATCCTGTAACTCCTTAACTGGTATCATCTCTGCAAGTGCGCTCCACAATACTGTTCGAGGCTTACTTAATAATCCTTTATGTAAGCCTCTTTCTTTTAAGATTGTAATTGCCTCATCCCTCCAAAGCAATTGAGCTAAGGAAAGCGAATCTACATTTTCGTTTTGTTGAGGCTCTCTTACCACAAAGAAATGCACAACGCCATCTTCCTCTTTCTCAGCTTGAGTAATCCCCCACCATTCAGGAACTATTTCATTAATACCTTCAATATACTTAGAAGCCGACAAAATTGTTACCTTATCGAAAACTTTATTGTAAAACTCCGATTGTATTGGTAATCTTGCTAGAGTGTCACTCTCACTTTTGATTTCATAACCATTAATGGCTCCATTGACAACTGCCACATCAATTCTTGCATCGCCCTGACAAAGTGAAAGCTCGTTAAGAATTAATGTATCTGGTTCATTCTCGTGCTCCTTATTCAACATAAGATGGAGCGATGCTCGAATATCTACATCTCTGGTCTTCATCTACTCACACCCCGCATACTCATTAATTGTGTTGCACCAACCTCATAAAAATAACTCCGCCAAGTACCAGCGGAGTCATTTCTAGATATCATTTTCCGTACTTCCAGTCCTTATAATTTAAGCATAATTCAAAATCAACCGATTGTAAACTTATGATTTTTCAATTTTTTGTAACTGCTCATCGAGATTCACCACATCACCTTTAACCACTGCAATCAACTTCAGGAAATTTTTCCTGAGCCGGTTCATCACTGCTGCAGACTCTTCACGGGTGATCATTGCGCCAGGACGTGTACCATCGTAATATCCATTCTTCGTCATTTCCTCCCACGATGCTGCAGCCCACTTGCTCGGCACGTTGATATCACGTTCCTGCGTCACTGGCTTTTCCTCCTTCCCTGTTTTGCTGTATCTGGCTCTCAGCTCTGCAACCGTCCCGTCAAATTCGTTCAAATCAACCGCACCACTGATTCCGTCAACCTTACGGTTTCCACGGGGCAAGTATCCACCTGCAGCACCATCGCTGTATTGCCAAAAGTCCCATCGTGTCCAACCAGATGCATCAGCAGGCGTTTGCGTGCTGTAACGTGCAATCCACAGCGGATAAGAGGACAGACCACTGAAATTGCTGATAAACGCCGGATATGTATATACCAGCGGTTTAACTCCAGTCAGCTTGTGGATCTCTTCAAGGAACGTTTTGGCCACTGACGTAATCACTGATTTGCTGTACCCGTTTTTGTTAGACTCGTAATCCATAACTGGCGGAAGATCAAATACACCAATTCCACCAGCATCCTGAATGGCTCTGTAGAAATTCTGCGCTTCCCCCTTCGCCGTATCAACGCTACCAGCAGAGTCATCCACGTAATGGTATGCCCCCACCAGCAAGCCTGCCGCCTTTGCATCTCGGACAAATTGCAGGAACTTGGACGAACGGAAGGACTTGCCTTGTGTGGCCTTGATAAATACGAAGGAGATCCCGTCAGCCGCCACCTTCTTAAAATCAACGTTGCCGTTATGATGGGATACATCGATCCCCTGTGCATTTCCCGCTTTACGCGCCTGCATCGCTACCAGCTCCTTTATCGTTAGCGTTGCCGCCCTTGCCCTTTAACACTTCAATAGCTTGTCTGATCACGGCCGGGATCGGCGCGCCCATCTTTCCACCGTTTTCAGTAATGGACAGCAGCTCATTCGCGATATAGAAAAACGCCACCGTATCCCGGAACAGATGGCCATCGCCCAGAATACCATCCACCAAGTGACCAACCGCTACCATGGCAAAAATAAAGACCTTACGGGCAATCCCGATAAGGCCGATTTTGCTTTTGAGTTCCCCTGACATCCAACTAGCAGCAACACCAGTCAGGTAATCCAGCACCACGAATACAAGCAATACTCCCAACACCCCAGACCAACCCCCAAAAAAATAAGACAGCATCCAGCTGCCTACGGCCAAAGACCATTTCCCCACGTTTTCCAACTTACTATCCCCGATCTATATTAAGTATGTGAAATAGCCCCCTGACTACTCCAGAGGGCATAAAAAATAGCGCAGCAATTGGATACGCTTCTTACTCAGTAATACCAAGGTCTGCCTTAACATACTCTACAAAACTTGCAGGAACGTCTGACAATTCACGACGGCCATTCATAATCAGATACACATACGTTGTTGCAAAACTTCTTTTCATTGCTTCAGTCATAAGATTTTCGCCTCCTTTCAGACATAATAGACTTAGAAATAAAAACAGCCGAGCTATAGGTTTACTTAGCATCGGCATTCTCTTTCTTTAAACGCTCATATTCAGTTCTGAATTCTTCAGGAATGCTCGATTCATCTCGCCGATTCGCTTTCACTAGGTCCCGATAAATTTTAGCAACCACCGTTTTATCCATTCGTAGCACCTCCAGCAAGCACCAATTCAATTAATCCGGCTATCGCTTCTTTGTTATCCAAATCACTCATTCGTAATGCTGCATTTTCTTGTGCGACTGATTTTACTGTGTTTTCAGCTTCGTCTAATCGATTTTTTAATTCCAATACGTCGGTGCTTTGTGTAATAACATCCAATTCTTCTTTTCGAGCCTTATCGAAGACAAATTCAGCATTAATCCATTTAAAGCATCCACTCATAATTCCAATTGGCAGCATATCATCGTATTCAATTCTTTCAAATCCTTCATGTTCATAAGTGATAACGTCTCGTACATATCCTGCTTTATCACGTTTAATATAGTATGTCTGATACATTTTAGTCCTCCTTTAAAATATTCTCGTAATTGAAACCAAACTACCTTTCTTACCAGCGGCTTTAGCATAGCCAATACCCAAAACATCAGCATTCCCGTTCAGATCGTTAACACCATTTACTTTTGTAGCGATAACTTTCTTTTCAGCACGCAACTGATGAATCTTGATATCTGCGCTATTTGCCTCAGTTACAATGTATATATATTTGCTATCTGGGCTGTATGCCACATAAGTGATTTCCAGATTCAGAGATATTGGTGCATCAGGGTAAATACTGAAGGAATCATTTTCTATGCCTATAACACCGATTACACTATTGGGCTTAAAACGTTTACTCGCAACAGCCAACTTTCCATCTGGGCTTGCAGCCAGAGTATATCCCATATTTGCAGTCCAGCCTCCCATGGTATCATTTATGTCCTTACGAACTAATGATCCATCTGCTTTAATAGAAAGGACTATAGGTTTTCCATTAGTCGCTCCAATAATATTATTGGAGTCAGCTGTGAATTCCAAATGATTGACATTCAGCGTACTATCAAGTTCGTATTGTGATATAGGGATGAGTGTGTCTTGACCAATCTTAACCAGCCCAACCGTCTTTGTACCATTCAATCGTGCTCCTAGAAATCCCCCATTTGGTGACATCTTAGTACCGCCAGGTCTACCAATATTGACATTAGGCATCTTTGTAAATGTATCCCCATTGCGTTTGTACATGCACCAGTTTGGACTAGTATCCGAGTCCAGTGTAACAATGAGATATTTTCCATCAGGAGTAAAATTCGAGATAGATTGCATCGATGGAGGTGGTACGTCTGGACCAGTTATCTTCGTATACACCCCATTAGTTCTTTTAAATATAGTGAGTACATAGTTAACAGAAGCAGCCAGATAATCACCCCAGACATCAGCACCCGAAATACCACCTGTGAAATTTGGAGAGACAGTATATGGTGTCAACTCTCCATTATCGCCTATATTGAACACAGGCCCAGCACTTCCATTATATCCGTTACTTGCGACTAGCGTTTTCCCATCGGTACTAACTTTAATGCGTGTACTATAGATTGTGGACACGGGGGGTCTATCTGATAAAGTAAATATGGTTGTATTCACTAAACGAACAAAATCACCTTTATTAACATCTTCATTGAGTATGACTTCATAATCAGTCGTTCCATTTATCACCTCCTTGCTACCACTATCTGCTAAAAAACTTTTCTCAATAAACCTAAAGCTGTAAGGTTTACCAGCCAGCATCTCCCCTGCAGCATACGCGCTCCCATCCTGCTTTTTAAGTGGTATATCTCCCAAACCGTTTACATTAAGTGTGACTCCTGCTGAATTCGTAACATGAGGTACGATTGTAATCCCAAACCCATCCAGTAATGATGCTGGAACTGGATTAAGTGTCACTGCATAAGCAGTCCCTGATCCGGTTGTGTTTGCGTACCCCGGCTGTCGAATGTAATCCTGTACGATGCCGTTGTAATCATCCGTGTTTAGTATACGCTTAAGTCTCGGTGTAAAAGAGGCTCCCGCTGTTACCGCAACTTGCCCGGTATCAAACATCCATGCTCCCTCTAGTCCAGCGCCAAGTCTAAATACAATTCCGCGCGCGCCCATAGTTTCATGAGTATTGCGATATCGGTATACGACTCCTGACGCGTCCAGGTAACAGTTATGACCATACAACACGTAACCACCTGTACTAGCACTGACCTCCCCCCAGCTACTTATACGGAGTGGACCAGTCAAAGAGCCTCCTGTGCGTGGTAAACTTGCAGACATAGCAGATGTCCGAGCATCATCTACAGCCTTGGATGTCGCCGCGACTGTCTGACTTTGACTTGCAATGTTATTGGATAGTTGTACCTTACCTTTTACTGTAAGAGATGCATCTGGTAAATCTAAGTTTTCTATTTTTTTTAGGATCTCTTCCAAATTAACATTTACCCTTTGGTCAGCTGCAGTAATAACACCACCGGTATCTGTCGCCACGTAAAAAATCGACAAACCTGATTTGGCTGTCGTTTGTGATGTGGTCTTTTTGACAACTCCATCAACATCCACGTATAGATATTGTCCTTGGGTTGGATTCAGTGACATTTCTCCAGCGGTAACCTCATATCTTCGCCCGCCTACGTAAGCTACCCCGGCTGTCCATGTCACTTTTAGTCCTGTAGCAGTGCACGCTAACCCCATCAATCCATCAACTACAGCAACAAAGTTTCCTGCTATTTCTTTCGCTAACAGTTCGACCAAGGTGTGAGCTGCATCGATGCCGTCTTCAATTGTGTTTAGACGGGTTGATGTGATTCGAGTCCCTTCCTGTACAAGTTCGAATAGCGGTCGCCCCGTTTGTGGATCAGTCTTCTGTTTCCCGGTGGAAGGGTCCAAAATTGGTTTGGTCAGGTCGGGGATCTCATCTTTCCATTCCTGTTTGTTATACAACTGCTTTCACCTCCAACTTGATCGTAAATTCAAACCCTATCAGGAAACCCCGATCATTTTTAATAACATTCAGAGGCTGGTTAGCCAATGTCCGGCCTTGATTATCCATAAGAGATGCACCAAGGATTTGCTTGCCCACTACCTCGGTATCATTTAGAAAAATGTATTTGCGGATTGTACGCCCGGATATGACCGTATTATGGATTGGGTATTTCACCAACTCCCCGCCAACGTTTACCAGAGCATGATCAAAATGAGAATCTGCATCCGTTACGGCATAATCAAGCATCAAAGGCTGTATTACTTCTGCCATTACGCTGTCCCTCCTTGCATTGGTATTTCAAACCCAGTAATCGGGCTATCGATTCGGGCGTAAGACGTTGTTGAACCCACTGTAATGTTCTCAATAGCCAGTACACCACTTGTCCCCAACTCCTGCGGCATTTCTAACCCGCAGATCGGAAAATCTAAAGAGAAAGCACACCCTTTGCCACCCAGCGTAATAGCCGGGGTTGATGTCTTGGTCACTGGCATTGCCCGGTTAATATGAACGGGCCGAATGTACTCAAAATCAGTAAATAGCCCCTCCACGTTGATAGGGGAGCTGCTGTCGTACTCAAAATGAATCTCTTTGGCCAGAAACTCTTCTGTCACCTGCAGGAGCTTTCCATACTGGGATCCGATTTGTCGAAGGATTGGCAGCTTGAACGGCTTCTTGGCCAACCTTTTTCGTCGAATAGCTTCGCGTCGGTTAGCCAACGATCCTACCTGTTCTGTACGGAAGTAAATCCATTCCCAAAGGCCAAGCCCCCAAGTTGCCCGCTGAAGCAGAAACTGATCCACTAATTCATCCATCTTTTTCTCACGCAGATCGATCTCTTCTTCCATTACGCCAAAGTGCCAGCCTGCTACTTCGTTTTCATACCAATAGGGCGGTAAGACTTCACGGTACCGAATTGGGATCATAGCAGCACCACCTCAACCTGCAGGAACGATACAGGTGGAACATCAATGTCCTGAATATCATCATTAAGCGTGAAGTTACTGTAATTCTCCACGCCTGGCACGAGCAGGAGAGCTGCGATGTAGTTGTAAAGCAGCTTACTGCGCCCGTTGGCATAAGCGACTACACGCTGCCGGATCGTTTCGGCCAGCTTCTGCATGTCTTCCGATGTCTCCAAGGTTGCTTGTACAGTGACAAGGAAAATTGGAGCTGGGTGCACTGCCAAGTCGTGACCTGCAATGCGGTAATCTTCCCACATTAATGATTTAACCGTCTCCGCAAACGCTGGAGTAATAGGCTGACCGTCCATATCTGTCAGATACAGATCAATGGAATTGTCATGGCGCTCTTTCTCAACTGCAACGGCCCCACCTACGCCATGAATCTCCTTGGCCCATAGTTCATAGTCCTTACGGCGGCCATTTCCTTCTTCGGTAAAAGCACGATCCAGAATCCGCAAACGGTAATCATCATTGGATTCTCCCTCTTTACGAGTCATCCCATCGGCCCAGCCGTGAGCATCCAGAAACTCATCATCTGCCCAAATCGGAGTCGACTGCAGCACACCATAACCCCATAACTCCTGCTGTTCAGCCAACTCCTGAGCAATCGGATACCAGAGGTCGTAAAAGTATTCTCCTTCCCCCACTGGAGGCGGTGGCAGCCCTCTTTCATTTGCCAACGTAATAGCCCGGTTGACCCACCGTTGATAAATCATATCCGGGGTTTCTTCAAGGACTGGTACAACCGGGAATTTGGGTAAATCATTAATCATCAAACTCATGTATCGATCACCTCATTAAGTTCGGCAGCTCCAGCAAGCCCTGTAATTTGGATTGTGAGATCCATTCCACGATCTACACGTGTCATAGATATCACTTCTGCTTGCTCAATTTCAGGGTGAGCTGTCAGAGCTTCCTCAATGTCACGAATGATTTCTGTATCTTCCCAGCCTGGCCATTCTGATTTTTCCACGCCAATGTCAGCACCGTAAACGACATATTGAAATCGCTCAGTACAAATAATCTTCATGGCCGTTTCAACAAGAAATTCCTCATAGCTCGTTGTCCGGATCGGACGACCGGCTTCATCCAGAACGGCCCTGCGGTTTCGATAGTCCATTTTGTAGGTCCATTTGGATGCGGATGGGATATTATCCACCAGATCCGTGACGTCTACTTCTTCGAGATCCATTTGAGGGAACATTGATTCTTCCTCATCCATCGGCTAACGCTCCTTTCCCAAAACGTAATACCGTTGACCCGTCATACGGGAGACAAGAAGCCGATCACCGACCTCCAGCGGGCTAGGGATCAGGAGTTTACCTTTCAAGATCGCTGGTTCTGGCTCCGCGACTTCAAAAGTAACCTCTATCTCACGTTCCTGCAGGTAGTCAGCAAAAACAAGGCTGCTTGATTCATATGGGTACGGATCGCCATCCACCTCAATCTTGGCATTCGGCCAGCTAAGGAGAGTTGCACGTTCAGTATCCCTCGCATCGATGTGGCCAGCTACTTTCTGTCGCAGTAACTTCATTGCTTCACCCATCATTAAGCTTCCCTCCGTTCCAGTACCATCTTGACCGTGAATATACCGTTGCTCCAAGTTGTGTCAGCACTCTCCACAATCCATTTGGTGACGATCGTTGTTTTGATCAACACGAGCCACCCAGCACGCAACCCCGCCAATGTATGGTCCTCATGACGTACAGTGATCTTCTTGATCTGCTTGGGCTTAGCCATCGCTTTCAGTCGTTGAGTGGCAACTGTGGTCGGATTCTCGTCCTCCTCAACTTCGATGATCTCTTCCATGCGGCCAAAAGTTTTCAAGGCGCTGGCATCCGTTTTGGTGACTGAGGCTGATAGCTTGTCATCCTTGTACTTCTGCGCAGTGACCACCGTGTACGTTTCTTCGATGTTGTAACCTGCGCTGCTGGCCTCCATCTGCTCAGGTACAAAAATGGGAACAACCTCGTTCGTACCTTCCCTCACGACCTGCAGGTAAAAATTTGTTTCTGTACGGACTACATCTACATGGTAACGATAGCCGCTACGCTCATATGCTTTTTGCAGTACATCCAAGATGACTTCAGAGTGTGCCATCGTCCCATATCGTTCATCGAGGTTAAAGCCGAGCTTGGGGCAACGAAAATCGATACCTGTTGTTTTGATGTACTTCTGCAGCTCGGCTCCCGCTTCACCCTTCAGGTATGGACGAGTGCCTTTATTCTTCGCCAGATACCAGCCAATCTCACGTGCCTTGATCTCCCATGAGCCCGTAAATTCATCTTTTTCGTAGTCAATGATGGGACCATGGAAGAATTGGTTTTTGTGATGAAGAAGGGACTTACCGATCTTATGCGAAAAGCACATCAGCATACCGGCTACGCTAATTGTTGGAATGTCCCGCAGTCGAACTGTCATGCTGCGTGCTATTTCGTTCCGTTGAGATGACCATGATATATCGGTAATAGCAGGAGCGAGGGTCGCCCTGGCATCCTGCTTGCCGTATACAACTGCAAATTTGTCCATGGTCATCCTCCTTATCTAGCTTTGAATATAGTGTGCTTTATTCGTAGCAGCTGCAATTTTGTTTTTACGACCCGTGTAGTCGAATGATCCTGTTGCATTGTCAGCAGCTTCCTTAGCAGCTGCTTTGCTTTTCTTCTTATCCTCGGACTTCTTCTTCTTTTTTGACTTCTTCTTTTTGTCCTTTTTGTCTTTTTTACTGGTCGTGTTGGGCCTGCTCTTACTTGCCTTGGTGATGATTACACCAGGCTTTAGAAGCTGTTTGGTGTTGGAATATGAAATGATTTTGACAGGCTTATGTTCTACAAGGCTCATGGTAATATGTATATTACCTTGGCCATCCTTATAAACGATCTCCATGTTTTCAATTAACATGGTCTGGGAAAAAAGCTCTTCAAAATTTATAACTACCGGCTTGGGCTTCCACTTCTCCAACAGCTGCCAAGTCGTTTCTGGACGCTTGTATGTGACAGTCTGTTTCTTATCCGTCTCCCACAAATCACGCCATTCACGCGGCAAGATGGCCGAAAAAGAAACCCGCTGCAGCTTGGCAGTGGGTTGCCCTGTTCTCTCTTGACCAATGATGACGTTGAATGTATCTACGTCATTACCTGTTGTAATTTGAATCTCAGCTGGAGTGATCGGAAAAGTCAGCCGGATAGCTCCCTGTGACATGGCCAACATGCTTTAACCCCCTGTCTCCAATGCTTTGTAAATCTCTTCGCCGGCTACATCACGAATTAGAGCGCGACCTGCAGGGCTTGTTAAAGCTCGGGCAAAGGATTGGAAGTCCGTAATACCTGCCGCAACTCCACTCAAATCAATGGTGACATTGCCGATCGTTACCGACTTGTTCCCGCTTGATGCTTCTGCAGATAGCGGAGACGTCCGGACAGGAATGCTACCGCTGGATAAACTCGCTCCCTCAATGCCATCCACACCATCACGCATTGTTCCAGCAATATTATCCATACGATTCTTGATGGAGTCAGACCGCAGCCCATCAGAAAACATCGAAACAAAGTTCGGCGCCCATTTATCCGATTTGCTGGCGGGGCCTTCTTTGGTAGGAGATGAGAACCCAAGATAGCTATGCATGATCTTAGCGGCGTTAGAAACGGCAGAGGTTAAAGTCGGGATCTGGCTAAGCATACCAGATGCCATCATGCTAATGAGGTTGCTACCCCAGGTGCTTCCTTTGCTTGATATTGTAGATAGTGACTCCAGTTGGCGGCGGGTCAAATCGATTGCGCTCTTGGCCGATGAACTCACACCACTGAAACTTAAAGCAGCCTGACTGTTGCTGCTGATAATATCCTTTGTGCTGTTCTTCGAGGTGACACCCAAGTCCTTGGCTTGCTTCTCCGTTTCCTTGGCCGCCTTTCCAACCGCCTTGACGTTGCTCTCAGCCTCTTTGGAGTCAGACCCTTTGAACATACCAACAACGATATCCTTAAATTTATCTGCAGATTTCACAATATCGCTGTCATCCATTGCATCTTTTATTCCTTGCTTCAGGCCGCTTTTTTGTACATGAGAAACGATGTTATCCATCGTCTCCTTGATCTTTTTCTCTCCTTCCTTTGTTGTTGTAGAAGTTGTGGTGATGAACGATTCTTTAGGTAACTGCGGCGTAACGGGCTTAGGCTCTTCTTTTGGTCCAAAACCCATCCAATCCTTGATAGAGCTCGTGAGATTGGATACACAATCCACGATGTCACGGGTCACGCCACTGGAATCAGCAAGTGAGCCCAACTTTTCTCCAACCCAACTACCTGCAGCAGCGCCTAATGCCGTCCCAAGCGGACCGGCTATCGTCCCCAATGCACCACCAAGACCACCGCCTATAAGACTACCTGCTGTAGAACCCCCATTTGTAGAAAGAGCTTCCTTCCATCCCTGTTCCTTAGCGATCCCGTACATGTCATATGCAGACATGCCGACATTAGCTATCGTGCCGAGCACACCAAGTCCTTTTAGAACACCTTTGGTTGCACCACCCACACTTTTTACACCCGTCGATAACAGAGCGTCTGCACCAATTTTCGGACTGAATTTAGGAGTTTTGGGTTGCTTGGGAGTCTTCGTAGTTACCTTCGTATCCTTGCCTTTGACCGTATCTTTTTTACTCACAACAGCTTCAGTTTTATTCTTATTACTTACTACACTGGTCTTATTACTACTGCCAGATTTTCCTCCCTTACCTTTCCCTTTGTCTTTCCCCTTACCTTTGCCTCTTCTGCTATTGCCTCCAATATTGCCATTGATATAGACGCTTGTCGCATTGACGTTCATACTGGATACAAAGTCAGCTCCACCGATGGGGGTTAACCCGCCCCCGAGTCCCTTTTTACCAGGTATAGCCTTCCATATCAATTTCCCTACACTACCCATATCCTGTATAAGTTGTTTTGTTCCTTTAATAATACCTACTGCACCCTTAAGTGCCAAAATGCCTGCTAATCCAACCACTACTTTATTAATGACTCCTGAAAATTCATGATAAAAGCTAACTATGTTGCTAATTCCTGCTGCTAACCCTGAACCTAATGCTTCAATCTGTGCCTTGTTGTCTGTCAGCAAAGAGTTGAACTCCTTCATTGCTGGGACCGAAGCTTGCATGATGTTGCCGCCAATGTCCTGCATTTGCATCTGAATATCAGCTTGTGACTGTCTATATGCAGTCATTGGATCGGCCTCTTGCTGCTGCTTAACCATTCGGTCAGTTGTACCTGTCATGTCAGGCGCTTTTTCAAAAGCAACGCCATAGGTCTTCAAGATTGCGTCAGCGTTGTCTTCACCCGTTGCTGACCCCAATTTGGTTAAAGTCTGTTTCAGTTCGTTCCTATCCTGACTTGCCATATCAGCCAACAAAGCGGCTATAGCGCCTTTTGCTCTTTGGGTGTCACCAGAGTTAATATCAGCAGTGAAAGCGTCCGCCTGTCTAGCAGCCTCCTTTTTACCCGATCCCCGCGCACCAAAGTAATCCGCCATGTCGTCAGCGTTAAGGGCTTTCACGCCAAATACTTCCTTGAAAAAGTCGCCTGGCTTGTCAAAATTGAAGGCCCCTTCTTTGACAGTGCTGCTCAGGAAATTACTCATTTGGGCCGAACTTGTGCCGCTACTCGCAAAGTAAGGGCTGTACTCCCAAAACGTGTCTGCGATATCTTTCTGCGGATCTCCTACTGACATATAAGCATGCGCGATACTGTCCGCTACCTGCGAGTATGATTCTTTAAAGTTCTTTGCCGATTGTGTGACAGCTCTCTGCATTTCCTCTGATTCGGAATCTGGAATTATCGACTGCAGCTTGGTCGTAGCCGCAAAAGCTTCGCTCACCTGTGATTTGTCTTGCACCATCGGGGTAAGCGTGGAAAGCTCAGCCGCCCCTGTTGCCCTATCAGAGATAAGCCCTTGTGCAACTAACTGGTCGTTGGTAGCCAAAACATCAGATCTTTGCTGTGATGATAAATAAGGTGCAAGCCTGGAAGCTTCTTTGTAATAATCGCCCACGCCCCCAAAAATGGCATCGGACATTCCACCACCCAGTACCAACCCACTACCAAGAGCAGCGAGAGCTGATAACTTTGTAGATATGTTATCGATCAGTGGACTAATTTGGTCATCAGCATGTAATCTGACATGAGCATTAGGGATCTCCTTTACATCACGGTCAGCACCAGAAACTGTTCTTCGAAATGCTTCTGCACTTGATCGAGCACGGCGGAACAGATCACCAACAACAGCACGTCCGAGTTGTCTGGTCTCGTCAGCTGCCTGTCCGACTCTGGCCCCCAAATCCCGGGCTGACTCACCTGCACGATGGATGGAGGAACTGAACTCTTGTCCCATTCGATCTGCAGCACGGCGAAGTCCTCCCACATCGTCCTGTGTATTTCTCAGTCCACCCTGCATGCGGCGCAGCGTACCAGATACAAGATCCTTCGCTTCAATAGGTACCGTTATCCTCCTGGCCGTCGCCATAGTATGCACCCCCTTCCCGGCCTACTTTTTGTTAAGCTTCTTCAACTCTTCTTCTGCCAGCATCGAGGCAGCTAAGCAAAAATGATACTGCCTGTTCTTATTTACTTCATAGGGCAAGACTTCGGCGGGCAGTTTCTTTTGGTTAATCCAAAAAGCTGCTACCCAGCTTGCTTCTCCGTCCCGCCGGATGAGTTTTTTGCTTCTTTCAGCAGCTCTTCCTTCGTCTCTTTAAAATTACGGACCGCCTTGGCCAAGATGGCATAATGATCAGGATCATTAAGCAGGCGTGGTGGCAGTTCATTTTTATTCACGCAATTGTAAGCCTTCAGGAGTTCGATGTTTTTCCAGTCGAAATCATGCTCTGTGGCTTTTACGATCATGACATCAATGTCATTGAAAGAACTTTTCGCGCTTCCATCCTCGTTGTATGCTGCTTCATATGCCCGACGCAAGTCCATAGTGGTCAAACGACGAACAGACCATTTCTCTCCGTCTACTGGTACTTCAATTTGTTCTGGTTCGGCTGCTTCTGTTCCAGCCGCAAGATATTTCTGTAATTTGTCGCTCATCGTGATTCCTCCATTAATAATTTGTTTTCTGTTTTTTCACATTTAAAAAGCCTGCAGAACTACTCCTATCGGAGCTCGTCTACAGGCTTATTATTATTTATTCTGTACTATTAATTATTATCTTACATGAATATAATAAAGAACGCTCCCCGCTCCACCTGGCAGGTCTGCTACCACGACAGCGTCTCCTACCTTAAGACCAAGTACAAATCCGTTCCGATCCAAGTAAATAGGGCTATTATTCCCTTGATCTCCACTAATCCAAAAATTTGAACCCGACAAATTCCTTGATTCTCCTACTCTAAGAGTAATTTCGACATTAATTTTGTCCATAGCATTTACTTGAGAGGTCACTGATTGCGAGATTTGAGGACTTGTTGGGACTAATGAAGTATCAGCAAAAGAAGTAGATCCCAAAGAGAAGCAGGCAGCAATAGAAACAATTCCTAACAATAGTTTTTTACTCACTTTACATTCTCCCTTCGTATTTGGAATACATTTCTATTTTATATCATATATTCAATTAATGGAATGGATTTTTCATTTCGATTCTGAACTTTACGTGAACTATTCTTTTACCACATAAATTAAAATTAACTTTTATGCCATGTAATCCGGAAATTTTTCTACGAACTCGAAGTCTGTAGCCGTTCCCTCCAACGTGATATCGATACCTGTATTGCTGTCGATCTGAGCAACCAAAATATCCATGTTCCCGTGGATATGGATACCGGTCAAAAGAACCCGTTCAGTATTCCCCGTTTGCATGTCTTCCAAGGCTCCGGTGATCCGATCGAGGAACATGGTCTTACCTGCTTTAAAGTCCTCCAACAGACGGTAACGCAACCTGGATTCCAACTTGGACATGACCAGTTTAACCGGGATCTCGTAACCCACAATTTGTTTTGTCTTAGACATGCGCCGTGCCCGGACTACATCCAATGTTTCGGGATTCAGTGTAACTTCAATTTCCTTGATAGTCTGAACACCATCCCCGTTATCGTCTTCAACGGAAAGATTCCGGCCAATTAGTTCGCGGTCCATTTATTAAGCCACCTCCCATGTAATGTAGAATGCTTCGATGGCATCAAGCGGTTTGGCAAACAGTTTGAAATAAGCGTAATCGAAGTCACTTACGTTGTTCGGATCTTCCGTGAAGGTATAACCCTCATCAATTGCTTTCTGACTCCTGCGGATCGCCAGATACTCCAGCACGGCCGCGATAAACATACCTCTGCCATCCTTGTCGTTGTCGAGCTTAGCTTTCCATTTTTTCGCTGTGGAATAGATGTCGTTCAGGACCTGATCAATCGTCATTGAGACACGGATCTTACCGAAGTCCTCACGCTCACCTGTGCCCATCGTAGTCAGCGTATTAACCGCCGACTCAATGATATAGTCATAACCGTCACGAGTAGCCATGAGCGTACCCTCAGCTAGTCCTTTGATGACCTCGCTGTGACTCCAATCAATGGCCGCTTGGGTCATTGGCACTTTAACCCCTGTAAAGGACTTATTCGCAGGGGTACCCGCCATCAGACCAGCCACCCATGCAGCCCATTGCACTGAGTTGTATGTTTTGCCGTTGATGTGTGTACCGGCAAGGGAGCAGTTGACGATGTATCGGGCGTTCATGTTCCTGCTGCGCGCATTGTGCTTCTCAATGTCCGTGTCATCCAGTGCAAGCCCTGCAACAACTAGCTGAGCAAGTCTGCGGGCTTTTGAACGCCGATCCAACAGCCATTGTTTGGCAGCGGCTTGGACTGCCGCATCCGTAGAGGGCAGGTAAAACACATCAAAGGTCAGGCCATCTACCCGGTTAAAGATACGGCTCCAATCTGATGCCGTGATCGATGCGGTACCGGACACAGCACCTGTTAACGGTGTATATGCTACATCTGCCCAAGCAACTGCACCCACAGCCTTAAATCGGACCATACTGGATTTCTTCAGCGCTTCTTCAGCTGCCGTCTTATCAGCCACGGTATAAGTCTCTGTGTCGTAAATCCCTTTGGTGTCGCGGATAATGATTTCCTTTTTGGTGGCATCGACCAGGCTGGCACGTATCATGTATTCAAAATCATTCCCGCGTAGACCTGGATAACGCGCTTCAATCGTGTAGCTATCCGTGACAGTAACAGCGGCAGCTTTTTCAGAACCATTCGTCACGCGGTACCCGACCACAGTTGCCCCTGTTTCGGATGCCAGCTCCAACTCATCCACCTGCAGGCCGCTTTCCTTCAAACGCTCAGACATATCAGCCATGTCTACAGCCTGATTAGCTGCTCCCCATTCGGCTTGATACGGGATCAGCACGCGTCCCGTAACGGGTACTATTCTGGCCTTTGCCAGCGCAATCAGTTCGACATATCCGCCTGGTCTAACCCTTTGAATCGACATTCATCGTTTCCTCCTTCTGTACCGCTGGACGCAAGTATGCATCCAATCGGTTTTGTACTTCCTGCTGGGACAGCAGGGCATCTGCTTTGCAATCAAAAAGGGCGCCCGCCACCTCAAAGCGTTCATGCTTCAAGGCAGCTGCACCCTCAATCCATTCCTGCTTGGTCCGCTTGTTCAGGTCTTCCTGGACAGTAGCGGCGACAAGCTTTTCCTTACGTGTTGTGCTCATGAATTGATCTCCTTTCCATAACCAATGTGGAATTCATTGATCTTCGGTACAGGCGATTTCGGAACAGCCAGCAGATACGAATACCTGCAGGTGACTTCTATCCGATCCTTTTCGGGCCGGGTACGCGGCGGTTCCATCACCAATGCAACACCAAAGCGTTTAGAAGCGTAGCAATAGCGTTTCTGACGCAGGAATGTGAAAAACGGGGCCATATCAAAGGGAATAGGTTCGCCTTCATCTTTCTCCGTAGTTCGTTCCTTGTCGAAGTGAAACACCAGTCCAACATCCTCCACGATCCGGTTAGCACGCGGGCTGTTAACTTTGTCTGATACAAGGTCTGTCTCAATAAAAACGGATGGTGTATCGAAGTTCCCAGCAAGCCATTGCGCCCGGTCCCGAAGGATGGTCAGATCCGGGTACACTGTACGAACAATCTCAGCCCAAGCTTTTAAACCCGCATCCATCATCGCAACACCCTTTCTAACTCTTTCTCTAGGCGTTGTATGATGAGCTGATTCATACCGCCTTCAAACTGAGTGATTGCTATGTCAAAATAACGCCTAGCGATGAAGCTACGCGGCTTTGCCATGAATCCACCTTTGGCATTACGGTCATACACAAAAGACCCACCGCTGTTCCAGTATCCCGGAACAAAGTGAGCCTTATGGATGGTGTATCCCTCATTGATCAGGCGTGGATAGCCCCAATCATTTTGGCCGTTTGAACCAGACCCGAGGTCTGAGCCGACTTCCAAAGTAATCGCATTACGATCCACGTCCCATTCCCACACATTACCATCACCGCCTCGAGTAAACGAGTTCCACATCAAGCCCGTATCAATCAGATCCTGACGGTTTATCTCATCGATGATATGATTCAGCAGGCTTTCGCCCATCGCTTCAGCAACGTTGGTCAGGACTTGCTTCATGCCTTGATCAGCCAGCTTTCTAAATCGTCTGGCCACCCCATCAAAGTCGTTAACGATCATTGCCCTTCACCTCACACGTCAGCAGCAGTTCCATCCAGTACCGGCGCGGATTAGCATCCATCACCAAATAGCGGCGACCGAACAGTACAACCTCGTCACTGATTCGAACATCAGCCGTTTTGGACAAGCCAACTGTTTTCTTGACGATATACACAACAGGTTTAGCATCAGCCTGACCAGATGTCTCCGTCTTGATCACATGACATTTGAGGTCCGCAATTTTGCTGCTCTTACGATCGTTAAACAGGTCGTCACCGTCTCGCTTGCTACCAACCCGGTAAACAGCAAGGGGCGTTTTAAATCGGTGATTCATAGCAAATAAGCCGTGATGTTGCCATCGTCCGGCCCTTCCTGTTGTTTCTTGACCCACAAGAACAGGATTGCGTCCACGTCCGGGTTCCCCGTGGTCTTACCTGCGATAGCTTGCCGGGTGTACGTCCAAGCCCCGTCGCTCTCGGAAGCATAGTTCCGGGCGACAGCAGCAAGATATTCCTCGCTATCCTGCAGGGCAAGCCCCTCAGCCAGCTTCACCCATGCGAGCATGAGCTGCCGATCCACGATTTCAGGGAAAGGAATGGGCAAATACAACTCTATCCGCACCTGGGCGTCATCGATGTACTGCTCCAGTTGTTCAGGCGTTGCTTCCTGAACGGGAGTTACACGGCTACGCTGTTGGAGGATCGTTGCTGTCAGCATTTTTACCGTCAGCTCCCTCCGATTGTGTGCCTCCCCCTTCACCTTTCAGCGCTTTAAGCAATTCGGGTTTCTTCATATCAGCGAAGCCCGGAATTCCTGCTAATTTCGCTTTATCCTTCAACTGCACAACAGATAACTCTTCCAAAGGAATAACCTTTTCCTGTTGCACTTCGAAGTCTTCACGTTCACGGAAGTGCTTAACTACAGATTCACTTTCAACCAAGACAGGCACTTTCGCAGCGAACCGGATTCCATGAAGCATTAGTGATGCATTTTTCCCACGATAAGTGATGTATGGCATTAGAACGTCACCCCTTCCGCATAACCTACCGCTGCAGGCTCTTCGAAAATAGCATCCAAGTCAGAATGGATAGCATAGAATCGTTTATCCGCATAGATGGCTTCTTTACCTTCCGTCGTTTTGCGGATTTGCATGTCATAGGTATTTACCAAAGCAAAGTTCTGGTGGTATGTGAAGATCACAGCGCCTTCAGGCATGTGCGGCACTTCCTCAACGTCATAGGAGTTGATTTTTTTCACGCCGCCCATGATCTGCAGCTGGATGGATGCGCTGGTGTCTTTTTCAGCCAGTTTCTGCAGACGCTCACTAAATGTGTTCGGGTGCATGAAATATTTGAACACCCCAGCTGCACGCAGACGCGTTGGAATAGAACGTTCCAATTCGAAGAAGATACCGACCTTTTTATCAGTAGGCAATGTTGACCAGTCGATGACGTTACCTTTTGTTTTCGCAACCTTCAACCAACCATCGTTAATTTTAAGGAAGTCATAGTCGGGATCAGTGTTCGGTGTCGCAATATCCCCGTTAAAGCCCAAGTCCTGCATATTGTCTCCGTAGTTCTTCGTCATTGCCGTCATGATGATAGCTTCAGCATCTTGACCACGAACACGCATAGTCTGACGAATAAACTCTTCCGTAATCTCGAACGGCAACACAACTGGTGCAACTGCATAAGGAACCTGCGGGAACGTAGGGCCTGTAATATTGGTGGCCATGTTGTTCTCCACCTTGCCACGAAGGTTACGACCAGTTACCCCAATTTTGTCGATTGTACCCTTGGCACTTGTGCGGGTAATCGTGCGAACGCCTTTCAAGAACTCCGTCGACTCATAAGCCATGGCCATAAATGCATCCACTTGCTGATAGTTGAGGGCCGTTTGGTCCATGGATGTTACGGTAGTCGATTTAATAATTTGTCCATTGGTTTTCATATGTTTAATAGTCTCCCTTCGAATTTGAACTACAGCAGGTTGCCGAAGCTAACGGTGCCATCAGCTTTGTGAATATTCTCATCCTGCGCACCACCCTGAGCAGATCCACCGCGGCTGTTTTTAACAATCTGTACGTCAGTGGCCAGCGAGGACATTTGCTCGGTCAAAGGAGCCAATGCCTTGGCGATCGCATCAGTCAAAGCATCTGCTTGCGGCTCTGTTCCAGTGCCTGCCTCCGGTGTCCCGGCATCAGGAGTACTTTCACAGTCCTGCTTTTTTAGCTCCGTTACATCGGCAGCAAGTCCCTCCATTTGTTTAACAATCGGTGCAACGGCAGCCTGAACGGCTTTTGCAATATCTTCTGGTTTCAAATCGTCTTCCTCCCCTTCGTCCTGCTCATCATCTGCAGGCGCTGTCTTGTTTTTAAGATCGGTCAGTGTAGCAATAGCGTCATCAATGTGCTTCAGATTGCTGGCAGAAATCTTTTTGCCAGCTTTGGCAATGGCTTCAGGAGGTTTCCCGATAGCCTTCACGATGTCTTCCTGCACCAGCACATCCTGGGCAATCTCTACGAAATCCTGCAAGGCTTCACGAATGATTTCTGGGTCTGTTTCCATCCCCGATTCCCACGAATCCCAACGAAAAAGAACCGCGTTCAAGGCGTCTTGCGCTGCCCAGAACTCACGGTTCTTTCGGTTCTTGTTGTACTTATCAGCAACTGCGCCCTTCTCAATCAGGCCGAGCGCTTTAGCAATACGTTTCATGATGCTTTTAGAAACAGTCGTGTCTTCCTCGACTTCTTCACGTTTACCGACACCCCACATTGAAAAGCCTGTGATTTCACCTTTCTGGATGTCTTCCCATGTGTCATCGTCAGTGACCTTAACGCCAGCAACCCACGAACCTTTAGCAATCACTTGGTCGCCAATCTCCATATCACACGGGGCAATATAGGATTCAACTACGTACCCTTTGTCAGCGTCCAGGTCATGCTGCTTATCGATGTTGTAGGTGTGCTGATTCTCCATGAACAGATGCGCGGCCTTCTCGATCTCATCAGCATCCATCATGTCACCGTGAGTATCTTCCACATCGGGTTGATATACGACCCCAATAACGATGTGCTTTGTGTCATCCACCTTGGCGATCTGTACTTGCTTCTGGATAGTATCTTTGCCCGCTGCCTTAATGATGGCAAATGGCACGCCATTGGCGCCCTTATCTACCAGCGACAAGTGCGTAATCTTTGCGTCTTTCATTTTGTAGGTCATTTCTTCTCTCACCTCCTTTTACTAATTTAATTTCATATGGTATAATTTTCTTGTATGTTGAGGTTGTTGCTGGGCAGCGTTGGTATTACCCCAATGTTGATAATAGTCATCGCAATCGTCCTCCTTGGTTTTATTCGTTTTATTGGCAACCAGTTATTTAAAAAAGCTAATACAACAAAAAAGGAAGTGATGTCCATGAACAATAAACCAAAAGTATTTAAAGGTTTCCTGTCGTCTATTGCAGAAACAGGGTGGGCATTTGTGATCGGACTCTCAGTTAACTGGGCTTCGGCCTGAGCATACAATGAAGAACTTCAGGGAATCCTGAGGTTCTTTTATTTTTCTAAAACTAGTTGCATCGCGCAACGGCAATTTATGATTTCTTCAGGATCCCCTGCAGGATCACCGGGGTACATCAGCTTACTTTTGCCCACCTTAAACGGCTTATCCAGATCCACGACTTGTCCATTTGCCTTCCTATGCGTCTTACGGGTCCTCGTACCGGCAGCCGACCGCCATTTCTTGCCCTTGGCAATCTCGGACTGCTTCCAGCCTTCCAATTTGCCTCCATTGGCCGCAGCTGTGCTCATGGTCCGGGAAATGCGCTGAGCCCGTTGCATGGAAAAGGGACCATCTTCACCTTCCGCAGCTATAGCGCTGATCTCCTGCACCAACAAAGCACGTTCAGACGGTGTATTCCCTTCCTCAATCGCCTTTTCGAAGCTGCGCAAGAGTGTATCCGTTGAAGCCTGATTCATATCGGGGACAAGCTCGCGGATCTCCTTAACAAACTGTTTGGCTGCCTTGTTCTTGGTACTCCAAACCTTTCCCTCGTCCAGCTGCAGCAGCTCCGATTCTCCTGCCAAAACGAATAACGGTTCAAATGCTTCCTGCACCGCTGTTTCAAAGAGATCAGCAAAGACATCGGTAGCATGCAAGGCAATAAGAACTTTGCCCAACTCACCGATGTCACCAAGCGATTCCTCGCTCAGTTCAGCTATCGCGTCTTGAAGGGCTTGTCCCTGAAGCTCCAGAATCTCCATGATCTGGTCCTCACCCTGCTTGTACAACTCTTCCAGCAGCTTACGCTCCACGTATGACAATTCCAAGCTATCAAGAAATTCATCGTCATCAGCTTTAGCGATTAGCGTCCAACATGCTTCACACATGGACGCCCACCTCTGCCGTGCCCTTCCGAAGCAGGCGTTTCGCAATGGTAGATACACGCTCCTGCAGGTCGTCGGCGTCGCCCTCGCCTTCAAGATCAAGAACAGCAGGCTGGCTGCTCGCCAATTGAGCAATCGGTGTATCAAGGTATTCCTGGCTGAACTTGCTTTCATCGACCGTCGTACCAAGGACATCCTCAGCGATCGGGATCAGGTCACGAACCAGCATAATGCCACGATCAGCGATAAATTCAAGCATTGCCTTACGATCCTCTGGATCAATGATGCTTGGTCCACGTAAAACCGCCTTAACCCGGAATATCCCCATGGCTGGGAAAAGTCGTTTGTTGAATATCTCATTCATAATCCACTTGCGATACGGCTCAAAGACCTGCTCTTCAGCGAATTGCAGGGCTGCCTGTGCTGTCGCCCGGTTATAGTCTGAACTTTGCCCGACAAGAATCGGCGGTAAACGGAATGATGATAGGATATCCGCCTTCTTTTCCTTCCCGTAATCAAGGAACAGGGCATCCTGCTGCAGAAGGTCATTCAGCTTATCCAAATTGACGGATACCTTTTCAACCTTCTCGTCCATCGGTCCGCCCGTCTCTTTTCCTTGGGCTTCGAGGTACAGGATACCACCCTGAGACTGTGAACCTTTCACATTCTTCAGCAGCTCCATAGATTGCTTGGTCAACCGCCCGTTAGTTACAGTCAGAATCATGGAAAGCATGCGGCCATTCGAGAAATAGGATACGTTCAATTCCTCCGCTTCACGGGAACCGACTACACCAGGTGCGTTCCCAAACCAACGGGGTTCACCGTAGGCCCCGTCATTGCCAATCTTCAACGGAATAACCTGATTCTCAGTACCATCAGTACCGAATAACCGAAACCAAACTACGGATGTCCCCCGCTTCATGGCATAACGCCGAGCATATATTTGCTGTGAAAACTCTTCAATCTTTTTGGTGGAACTGATCCGCCGTTTGCGTTTGATTGTCGCAGGGTTACTCTCTTTGGTATAACGAACGTACTTCGGATCCATCCGGAAGATCGTCGGAAACTCGCTCCCTGCGGGCCAAGCAACTTCCATATTGGCCATCCCCGTGCTTTCCAAGTCCTCAATGAGCTGGCCTATAATCTCTTCTGGATTGTCTTCAAGGTTACAAGTCTCCAAGAAGCGTTCAGCTTGGTTCCATTCATCCTTGGCCGAATTGTCATCTTCACCCGACACATATTCCAGAGCAATTCCATGTCCAGCTATGTTCCGCTTGTATGCCTCGATGCACTGAGGAATGATGTTGCTGTTCTTAACAAGTTGTCTGCAGCTGGTCGGATCGTTACCCGGTTCGAATGGCAACAGGCCGTGTTGATCGTATAAGCTGTCGAATACATCAGGAAGCTGGGCACTGGATGGAATGTGCCTACCTTCTTCCTTTGAAAATGGAACCCAAGTCGCATTGCCTTCACTCAATTAAATCCACCCCGCTCCCCCATTGTGTTCTTCATTCTCCGATTCCTCCCGCTGCTGTTGTTTTTTCTTGAACCATTCAAACCACTTATCAGCTACCTGACGTACCTGCAGTGCAATCGAATATGCCATGATACGGTCATCGTGACAACCGCTGTCTGCTTCTGCCTTACCTTTGTTATCGATGAACGTCATACACTCGCCGTAAAGCTCTGGACAGTAGATATCGTAAAGCTGATCGCGGATTGCTTCCTTGAAATCACTAATCATTACAGGCCGGGTTGCTTTGTTGGTTTCCCAGCCAAGCCGCCCCTTTTTGTGTAAGAACAGCAGCGGGTAATGACAAGTGTTGAACAACGTATTCAGCACGGATTCCCCGGTATTGTTGTTCTCAACAGCAAGCAAAGCTGTATTGTAATACAAGCCCAACCTGTTCAGCTTCTTCCCGTACAGGTCCGTGTCCCATTTGCCATGAAGTGCTGCACACATTTCACCAGTTCGGGCATCGATCACGTAAGCAGCATCGTAGTCGCCATCTTCGGTCCCTTTGGCCGTATCTGCAGCTAAGATGTATCGTTTACCCGGTTCAGGCTGGCGGTATATGACCAGTTCTCCTGCATGAGCCGGGATAACCTTCTCCTTAACAAAATCAACTTCATACAGGATGCCTTTAAGTGTGATCGCATCCCGCAATCGCTTGATGAACTTGTTATCAAAAATGCCCTCGCCAGACAGTAGGAAAGCATCATCCGGTTCGGATGGGTACTCCTGATCGAATTGCCGCGGATCGCCGCCGCAATCATTTCGGATCGTATAACGTCGCCATTGAAGCTGTTCATCATCCAATCCGTATTTGGCCTTCAGCTCCAGTTCATCTTCGGTCAGTTCAAAGCCAGGCGGTAACGGCTTGCGATAGTCTGGCATTTCAAACCACGCAAAAAAGAGCGGAGAAAAATCATTCTCGCCCTTCACGGCTGCATCCCATATTTGTTTAAACTCTTCCATGCCGTTTGCCGTGGATTCGATTATCCCGATGCTTCCCGCTTCCTTGGATAGTGCCGCCAAGAGTGACAGCAAATGCCGCTTCTTCTTCTTGGCTGGCCAGAACGCAACTTCGGATGCATGCAAGTAATGAATCGTGTCTGAACGGGCAAGTACACGGCTTTCAGCTGTTTGTACAGTAATCTTCGATTTCAGCCCCGGGTTCCTGCGGCGGTCTGCCGTCCGGATCGCTGGGTTCTCAAAGGTCAGCTTCTTGGCATTGTTTTTACGTGTCATCGGCTGGATGACCGACGGTACCCGCTCATAATACAACTGGAACATATCGAACAAGTTACTTGAAGCATCGGAAGACTGAGCAACGATAAAAGCATTCTTCGCTTCCTGCAGAGAAGTGAAATAGTAGATCAAAGCCTCCGTCACCGTGGAGAAACCCATCTGTCTGGCTTTAAGGATAATTATTCGCACGGGTTTACATGCTGCTATGTCCTCAAACACTTTGGCAGCATAACGCCGCTGGGCATCATTAAGGATCAGACGAACCATGGTACCAGACTTGTCCTTGATCTTGAGCATGCGGAAGCAAAACTGTTCGAAATCAAGCAGGATCGCCTTCAGCTCTGCCAGTTTGTCCGGACGTTGTTGCAATTTTCGCTTAATCCGACGACGGTGTTCCTTAGCTAGTGCAATCACCAATCTAAATCATCCCCATCGTTATCTTCATCGTCCTCACCTTCTCCCTCATCACCACCATGACCCAACGCCTTATACTTGTCCAGCTCAAGACGTTCGCGGGCGATTCTCAATTTCTCTTCTTCTTGTTGCAGGCTGGCAATCAGGTTAATGACCCGCAGCTTCTTATCCCTCGTCTTTACCAAGGCTTCCTCTTGTTTAAGGATTTTGTCCAGCTTAGACGTGACGAGTGTCGTAATCTCAGTGACCTTCATTCCCTCGGTTGTAACAGGCACTGTGATTTGTTTTCCCGTCTTAGGGCTCAACATAGAAACCTTGTCCTGACGTTCCATAGGCTCTTGCTTGGTCTTACGTTCCTCATCCGTCAGACCAGATTCAAGCGACTTAACCCGTTTCATATGCCGGCGCTCTTGCAAGGACAACATGATCAACTGTTCGTTGAGCTGCGCCAGAGGGTCAGTGTCAATCTGATTGAGCATATCTTGTTCATCAGGCTCTAATGCATCCAAGAAGATCGTTTCATACATACCTGTCTTGAGCGCATGCTTGTTACGATAGGGGCCGCCTTCACCCCCACGGTTCCCCACAGCATTTCTATTCCCGGGTGGAGCACCACCGCGATTGCCAACTGCATTCTTGTTGCCTTTGGGCGCTCCCCTTGATTTAGGAGCGCTCCCATTCGTTCCATTTGGAGCGCTCCCTTTGGAATCGCCCAAAACGCTCCCATTGAGTTCGTCTTCCCAACGATCCATGGACTTCCATTTACGGATCCTGGACTCGGGAACAGAAAGAGCGGCGGCGATGTCTTTTAACTTCATCTGCCCGCCGCTCTCCAGCCACATCAGTTTAGCCTTGTCCCGCTCGGGACTGCGTTCTCTGGCCATCTACATTCATCACCACCCCCATAAAGTAAATTGGTGTTACGCCCGATAAATAATTTATAAAACTAATGAAATGAGGCTAAAAAATGCAACTTACTCCAACTAATATTCTTATCCTATACCTTTTGGGTGGGATAGTTGTACTGGAATGGATTTCGTTTTTTGTGTTTAAACATGGCTTGAATAAACCTGTAAATAGGAAAGTATGGACTACGTATTTTTCTTATCATGAAGATACGTTGTCACTGTACACATCATATAAAGCGTTATCCAAACATAAGCTAAGGCTTATAAAAATAACTGTAAAGTCTATGAATGTGAAGAATAGTTTTATTGAAAAATCCTTTGACTTTATTAGTAAATTTGTTTTTACTTTGGCTATTGCATTTATTGGATTTCATGTGGCCATTTCATCTGCACTGCTTACATACTTAAACAATAATAAAGAAGAATTGATGAAACAAGACAAATCAAAGTGGGTTGATAGCGTACAAGATATTTTCACAACTTTTACAAATGGATACGATTTCTATCAATCCCTCGGCTTTAGTGGCACCTTAATAGTTGTGGTAGCATTAAATCACCTCTTTTTGGCTTCATTAAAGCAGCAACAACATAATTTCCACTTAAATGTTATTGAAGAAGTAGAGAAAGAACTATCTCACAAATAGTCCTGCTGAAGCTTGATATCCAACTCAATCAGCCGCTCCAAATCTTGAACGGTCTGCATTTTTATATGTCCAGCCTGCAGGTCTTTCACCCACTGGGCAATGGCAGCTTTAACAATTTTGCGGTATTGTTCCTTGCTTTCAAGAATGCCCTCCATGACTTCGAGTTCATGCTGCAACAAAATTTCATCTTGTGTTCTCATGTGGAATCCCCGACTTTCCGATATACTGGAATGCGAGATAGCGGATGTCTGCATAAATGCCGCGCGCGGCGGGCCGCTATCTCAGCCGGGGGATACCCTGGGAGAATGGGGAGACGTTACCGCGTCTTCCCTTTTATTTTGGATAAGGTTTGTGCAGGGGCATGATCTTGCGCCGCATCTTCTTGTTTAACGGCATCAGGTACTTGTGCTTGCCCTTGGTGCGGTACAATTGAGCATTGGCATCAAGGTTGCTCCGGATCCATTCAATGCGTTGACTGCCGGTACCATACTTACTGTGTATTGATTTGGGGTGTATCTTTTTCCCTTTGATGATGAAATAATGTTCCCCATCAGTTTTGCCCTCGTAAATCCAATTTGTAGCCTGATAGATACCGCCGTGATGGTTTTGCTCAACGTCGGCATAACTGACGACCAGCTCCACATTCGGAGATTGTTCCTTTAAGAATCGAATTGCTTTGGCAAGGATCTCCGATACAAATGATTGATGCTTGGTCAATGCAACCCGCGTCAGCTCACAACATTCACGCTGCGTCAGACCGTAAGGAGAGCCGATGTTTTGCGTTGCTCCCCGGCTAAAGATGACAACACCTATAAACTGGCCATCTTCCCAAGCCCCCACCTTCACCGACTTTCCTGCGGGCAAGCTGCGGCTATAGTGGAAGTTCTCGCAAGCAAACTTCGCTGCTGCATGCGTGGCCCAATCCACCTTTAAATCAATCATGTTCAAATTCCTCTCCACAATGCGGACATTTCACCAGCTTTGAACTCAATACGCCAAGGTCGCCCTGATCCTCGGGAGTCCCTGCATCAAAGTTTGGAATATCAATGTCACCAAGCATCTGTTTCAAGTCCACATCGTCGAACCCGGACAAGGAAATGTCGGCGCCTGCCTGCTGCAGATCAACAAGCAACTGAGTGAGGGCATCATCATCCCAGCGACCTGATATCTTATTCAAAGCGATATTCAACAAACGCTCTTGCTGATCGTCGAGATCCACGACAGACACCTGCAGTTCGGTATGACCCAGCTCGTTGACCATGATCTTATACCGTTGATGACCGCCGACCATGTTCCCGGTACGTTCGTTCCAGACGATTGGCTCCACATAACCGAATTCCTCTATGCTGCGGCGAAGCTTCTCATATTCAACATCCCCAGGCTGAAGGTCCATCCGGGGATTGTAGGTTGCTGTATTTATCTGATCGATTGGCATGATTCTAATTTCCATGGTTACCTCCATTAAAAAAAGCACCGATTAGGGTGCTTCTACAAGAATTTGTTGTAATTCTGGAGGATGTGTCTTCTTCACTTGCAAACAGTATCCACCTGAATCTATATCTTGAGTAGAAAAATCAATTTTTTGTTTATAACTGTTCCCTAACATATCACAATACAATACTATCAGTTGAAACTCTTTAGTGTTGTATAAAAAAGTAGTTATATGAAAGCCAGACTCTTCTTTTACCAATAAAGCTGAATTATTGTAAGTGTACCTATGCATGTAAGTATCTACTCTGAATTGAATATCAATTGCTGTACCGAGTCCTATATTGGATAACTTAAATTGACCATATCCAAGATTATTGGATAATTCTGGTGAAATGTGATCATCCGAAGGAGTGAGTGGACTAAAGTTAATTTGTTCTAATTCATAAGAAATATTCTCAATTGTTTCTGCCCGTAAATATGGTCTAACTTGAAAAGTTCTTTCTTCATTACTTACCTTATTCTGAGCATTTAATTGCATTAGCACTGTCGTATATACAACTATAACGCCAATAATCGCCCCAAGATAACTTCCTAAAAAGTCCATCCAATCACCATTCACTCCAGGAGCACGCCAAGAAAACACTAAATAATTCAGCAGTATCGGAAAAACCACTACTAATGTCACACTGCCTATTATCATCCATATGTTTTTTTTAATCCAACTTATCATCCAATTCTTCCTCCAAAAGATTGTTAATATTTTCTTCAGTATCAGACAAGAAATGATGCTGGTCAAGATAAAAAAGGACAAGCAACATAGCTTGTCCCCAATAATCGTACTAACTGCTTCGTGTTTTCAATGCATACTCTAACTTTGCGAACAAATCCGGATACTGAGCCTTGTCGGTTTCACTCGCTTCTAGTTTCTTGTAATACTCCGGTATCTTACCGCTAGAAGTTACTCGATCAAGAAAAGCTTTTGTCTCTAACGATCCCAGAAAAGATGTGCCATTCGCAAGATATGATTTAATTTCTATGATATCTCCTGGTTCCAGATACAACGTGTCTACTCCCTCATTACGCATCCAACCCCTCCTCTCTCAGAACTATCATACTCAAATTCTGGGAGTTATACCAAAGGCAATTTTGAGGGGAATTGTGTTGAGTTGGTTTCAATGTATGGGTAAGCTTCATATTCGTGCGTACGCTCACTCAGCGCCTGTTCTCCGTTCTTCAAATAGCTAGCCCCTGCAAACGGACGTTCTCATGCTGTGGAGCTTAAAACGGCTCACATTTCGTCATATGAGAGCAAAAGAAAAAGCACCACGATGGGTGCTACGTTCTCTTGATCGTTTTAATCTCTTCTTTTATAGCTTTCTTCTTTTTAGTTTTTTCATCTTTCTCCATAAAGGGATTTCGTTTTATATTCTTAAGATCGATTTTTAATTCCTTTATTCTCGCTTTCTTTCTTTTTCGCGTGCTTAAATGAAATTCGTTATATAAACGTCCATAGCTTTTCTTAACACTCTTACTGAAATTTCGATAAGAAAAAGCTTTATTTACTGAATAATCTTCTATAGCATATTCTTCTTGCAAGCCATTCTCAACTTTAATCCACAAAATCAGATCTTCGTATTCCAACAAATGAATCTTATTGTATATTTCTTCTGAGGCTTTTTTAATAGCTTCCTCCCATACTTCAGGGTCCTCAGTTTCTGGGATTTCGTGAGTCTTTTCGTTACCGTTAGGATCAATAGCATACACCTCTTCACGATACGTGAAATGCAATCTCTTTTCATAACGAATAACAATGCTGTACAGATGATTATAGAGTTCAACCAGCTTTTTTTCGGTTAGAGCTCTTTTGGTAGCGTTACTGCTTTGAAACCATTCTTTAATCAGCAACGCTCCCGTAGTAAAGATTGCAGTAAGTACAGGTATAGTTAATAATCCTGTATAATCAATTTCACTCATCAAAAATTCCCTTCCTGTTGTCTAATATGATAGGGATATTTTACCTCTTTAGGACAAACAGGTCTACTACAAAACTGCTTCACTCCATCCCATCTCCCCCATACACACCCTTTGCATTTATCTGGTTGCTTGTTGGGACGAACACGTATTTTCTTGCGTCTTCTGCTGATCACTTCAATTCCTCCAATAAAAAAAGCCGATCCAGTGAAGGAACGACTTTAAATGTGATATGTATGATGTTGGTGTTACGTTTTAAAAGCATGCGCCCGTTACGGTCGCCGCAAAAACGCTGCGCTCTTTGCTTTAAATGCATACGTACTTAGTTACAAGAGAGGAAGAACAAGACCATTTTAACGAAGTTACAAAATCAAGGTCAATATTGGGAATCTCCATCATTAGCGAAGAAACTGATACCATACATGTTTTACTTTCAATTCCTCATTAATTCGATTAAGCACTCGTCTTTACATTTCCCGTTTTCTTGGGAGCAGACAATTTCACTTTCATTGCAAGCAACATTTCAACCAATTCATCCCGAGCAATAAGTCTTACCCCGTTTGATTTGGCGAGCTGATATGCTTGCTCAGTATAATTGCTGTTTGTAACAACCCATGCTCCATTTGCTCTGTAATGTGCCTTAGCACCCTGTACCTCTTGAACAGCTTTTAAACCAACATTTTTTTTATAACGTTTAGCTTGCACAACAATTCTTTTTCCATCTTTGGAGATAACTAAATCGGCTCCATAATCGCCTGCAGCTTTTGTTACTTCAGCCTTGTAGCCCTGGGAGCGAAACAGATGACCAAGATAATGTTCAAATTGTACACCATCCATCTTATCAATCTCCGCTATACCTGACCGCTTCAATCGCTCTGCACGTTTTTGTTGGATAACAACCATTATAACAATAACCCCAATAACGCCCAGCAATCCGACAACCAATGATGCTTGCCATGATTTTGTTATCGAATAGGTTCCAATGATTCCTCCTAACATCGCCATACCAGCCAATCCTTGAAACAATTCCTCTTCTTGCTTCGCCTTACTTTTCCTTCTTGCCATTATTTCTTCCCCCAAGTATGTATATTGTCCTAAACACATTTCGACACTTGGGACTAATTCCCTGCAAGATGTAGAAAAAGGAGAGAAGAGGAACGCCCCAGTCATATGCCGCATGTGCAGCTGTGCGTTTCATTCTCGCCTTTTTCTATGCTCCTAATGTATCACGGAAAAATGGTCATGTGGGGTTCAACATGGTCTCACGATGAGGTCAGGCTGGGTTCAGTTTTAGTTCAAAAAAAAGAAATACAAGTAAATTTAAAAACAGCGCAATAAACAAAATATTTTATGGAAAATTATTGATTAAAATAGAAAAATAAGATAAATTTAAATCAGGAATACATATATATACAACAATTACAAAAAAAATCGCAGAAGAGGTGTTCTACTTGAACTTAGCAAAAAAAGTAGCCTTATTGTCTTCTAGTTGTGTACTTGCTTTAGCCCTTGGTGGAGTAGCTGGAGCATCAGCTGCCCCAAATCCAGACGCTGGCCAGAATGCTTATGACCCAATCATCGTTCCTTATGTCAATTGGTCTGGATCGGCCTATCTAACTACCAATGCTTTCAGTAACGTTACATCGTCCAACAATTTCTTTGATGATTCACCTACTGTTACAAATGATGCAAATAGTCCCGGAACTATTACCGTAAGGATAGTGAACTCTTCAGGTGAACAAGTCGGAGGCACAAAGACTATAGCGGCTGGTAAATCTGCAGTAATGGATACAATCCCTTGGAACAGTGGCACGTACACACTCCAAGCAAAAGGAAGTAAAGCAGGATATTATAATATTTCAATTGATTAAGGAGCTGAAACAAGTATGGTTAATAGTAAACTTAAGAAAGTCGGTTGGTTCGGTGGAATCTTAGTTACATTAACCATTATTTTTGTTTGTTCTTATCAAGTCTACCAAAACGTCGAATCCGTTCACAATTACTTTTCTCCTAAAACCAGTTCAGTGCTCGCTATCGATGCAAAATCTGAGGAATGGAACAGTGTAAAATTTGGCGGGAATGATTTTGTTAAATTCGATAGTGTTTTCTGGGATAAGACAATCATTAATGATGCGAACAGTGAAGGCAACGTGCTATTGAGAGTCAAGGATGATAAAGGTAATATTGTAATTAACGAATTTGAGGTTTCCCCTGGAACAAGTAAGAAATTAGATGATCTCAGCAAAGATCAGCAGTATTTCTTTGAGGTCAAAGCTCAACAAGGACAATTCATTATTAATGCGATCTAAAAAAAGCAGGACTCAGGGTTAAGTCTGAGTCCTGCTTTTTTGCATTAAAATTCGGCATCATCTTGTTCAAAGAAACCGATAAGCTTCAATGTATTTGCAACGCTCTCCAATCCCTCATCGATTTTGCGTTTGATCGTGCTGTCACTGAGGGCGCGACGGAAGAAAAGTATTGTTTCCTTGCGTGAATAACCCTGAATGTATCGGTAGTCCACTGCATTGCGGGCGTCTTCGTCTTTGATTAACCGTTGTGCCCTTTCCAACTGGTGTGTATAGAAGTCATATTTTTTATACACCCAACGTTGCTTTTCAATAAGAATCGTGGCGTTAACCGTCTTGTCCGCATGCAAATCAGTCTGATCGATGCGGCGAGCTGTTTCGCCATCAATGCCTACTTGTTGTAAGTCCTGCTCGAATTGCTCAAAATCCCTCATAAGGGAAAGCATATCTGTATATTTGTCGAGCAGGAACTTTGTTCGCTGGATTTCCTGTTTACTTGCTTTTGCAAAGAGTTCCCCTTGTCCCCATGCCATCGCCATTCCCCTCATTCCCCTTCATCCTGTGATATACTAATAAGAGGAATGACATAATATTATTACCCTGTCCCCCACCTGGCCACCAAGCTCGCGGGGGATATTTATTTATTCCGCAATTACTTCGCTACAAAATTCATCCCATTCAGCTGCGCAATCGTCTGCGCTCCAGCCGTTTACCAATTCCTGCGGATATCCGTACTCCAGTAACAATGCTCTATGATCTCGTTCCAACTACCACTCACCTCCACGTTTGTGATACTTGCTGTTACCGTTACGCTGCTGTGGAGCAGTAACTGCCTTTTGCAGCTTGTCTGGCCGTTTAGGTGGATGCTCAGCCCCGATTGCTTTCAAATGATCAGCTATCTGCTCCGGTGTCCATATCGTTCTATCAACTTTGCGATAATCTACCATCAGCAGATCCTCCCTGTCTGGATGCCTTCCTCCGTATCGTCATCGTCAATCACGACAGCAACTGTGCATCTATGAGGATTTTTGCGCTGAGCAAACCGTCTTTTCGCAGTCGGCATTGTCAGCCAGTAAATATATTTCTCTGAAACCCCCATCTTCTGGGCACATTGAAAAGCTGTACCCATGACTATCAATTTGTCGCCTTTGTAAACTGCATATTCTTTCATTGGTCAAAACCTCCTAATGAATGATTGCTGTAATCTCGTCTGTAACTGGCGCAACCCATACCGAGTCCCAGCTCAGTGTGAATGATATGCCTGCCTCAGCTTCAGCGGCTGCCAGCAGAAGAACATTGCCCATCTCTTCCTGTGCATCTGGAGGAACGGCGTTACCGATGTACTCCCGTGCTTTGGCATCGCTACACCCCTCAAGTTGGAAAGGTCTTCCGTCTGGAAGTCGCTGCGGGAAGCTTTGAATCATAGCCAGTTCATATGTTGTGAGAGGACGATGCCATGTGCCGTCTGTTGAAATAATAGTCCAAACTCCCCGCTCATTGTCAGCAGGGATACGCGGGTCAGCTACTGCTACGGCCGCAGCATGTACGTCCGCGCTGCCGATGACTGTTTTGGAAGGTTGATTCCAATCCAGAACCCCCATCGTGTCAGCACGCGGTGCGCTTTTTATCCGAGGATCGGCAATGACCTTTCCTTGCCCTGCAGACACGCCACCTGTGGTTACAGTTGGAGATGCATTTTCCCAATCTGAAACCCTATACGCGCCGTCATGGTATTGACCCGAAACGTTTGGATCAGCAATGAGTTGTGCGCCATTTTGCACATCTGTTGATCCTGTCACGGTAGCAGCTGGTCCTTCTGCTGATTGCACCCGGAACTGATCCGTGTAGCGTCCCGGTCTATCCGGTACTCGTGGGTCAGACACGCTGCCAGCAGCTTGCATAATGCGATTAGCTGATCGGACCGTCTTGGCCGTAGCGTCCCAATCCTGCACACCGTAACTGTCCGGATGGAGTTTAGTGTTAACTCGTGGATCTGCAACTGCAATTGCCCCCGAACCAAAGCGTGTCCCCGTTACACATGGAGCTGGTTCATCAGCGGGAACAATTCGATACACTCCCGGATGACGCCCTTCCCTCTTTGTCAGGCGTGGATCAGATACTGCAGCTACTCCATTGCTCCGTCCAGGTCCTGCTGTGCTGGTAACTGCCCTGCTCGGCTTGTTCCAGTCAGCCACCTCGTAAGCACCGCGGCGCGGCTCGTGAACAACCCGAAGGTTTTCCCAATCCACTTTATTTAGATCTCGCCAGTCTCCACCTGCAGGTATCAAGGCCAACCGCATCCACGTCTTCCACTGGAGCCGCGGGAGTTTGTGGAGCGGACCACCTGCTACGATGTCGCCCGGTTCTGGCAGATCAGCAAGCACATTACCGATTGAACGCAATGCCTTTTTGACCGGATAATAAATCACGTTTGGCAGCTGAGCCTCATGTCTGGCCAGAATAAGGAATCTCACACGATTTTGGCCAAGCCCTCCGATCTCTCCAAGGTTGTGATCAGCCCGGATACTTACCGCGTATCCGTGTTTCTTGAGTAACTTTTTAATTTTGGCCAGTAAGTGTTTTCCACGACTGGTGATCCGGGGCACATTTTCGAGTTGAATGATGGCCGGTACCGATCCGCCGTATTCAAGGCATGCACGAAGCGTCAGCTCCAGTCCATGGACCGTCAAATAGTTCAGGGCTTGGTATTTGTCGGATGCAGCCTTGCCTGCAGGTAGCAATCCGCTCAGGCCTTTGCATGGTGGAGAAAGAAATAAGAAGAACGGGACTTGCTCTTTAAATGCCTGCCAAATATCCCATGCTGTTGCCTCTCTCCATTCCTCAGACGGTTCATGTCCGTGCCAGGCTGTGTATTGCCAGCGCTCAAATAGATCCATGCAAACCGATGTGTCTTCGCCTGTAATCAGATCGTGATTGCGGCACGCCACCGGATCGCTATCAATAGCGCACAGCACTTTAAATTTGTATAGCTTGCCGCCGTACTCCACTTGGCTGCGCATTGCCCCAGCGGTTGCCCCGCCGACTCCAGCAAAGAGGTAAGCAGATGTTTTGTATTCAATATTGTTTAGCAATGCATTCATGTGGTCGCTCCTTCCTCCAATGCGTAAAACTTAGCAGGACAATAATGTTTGTATTCCTGATTCCAACCAACAGAGATTCCTTTACCAATTGGAAGTTCAATTCCGGCGAGACTTTTAACCACTCGAACCTCCCAACCGACCCAATTGGGCGATTTCCCACTCTCGTCCTTTTCGATGGTTACAATCGATTTATTAAAAGGTTCTTCAACAAGAATGTATTGTTTGCCCACTTCGATTTGGTTCGCATTAAGCTCCATTTGAATGCTCCTTTTCAACTGATTTGGGATCATACGTTCTGTTTGATGCATGCAGCTGGTCACCCCGGCCTACGATAGACCGGGGGGTGCTGCTGTATGAAGGTTTAGACTGCTACGCCATCCTGCATCATTTTAGTGACACGCTTTTTGTACACGTTCAACTTAGAACTGATTTGTGAACTTGGGACTTTCATTTCCCGAGAGATTTCCAGCCACGTCTTTCCTTCGTTTTTCATTTGCAATAGTGCAGGGAAATCGGCAGGTGAATCAGCCAACTTGATATCTTCAAAAATTGGACGTTGAGCAAGAATAAACTGTTCAAGTTCTTCCTTACTGATTTCAGCAGCATTTTCTTTTTCGGCATCCGTTGGAGCATCCTCATTCTGATCTACTGGCGGCTGCTTCTGTTCATCTTCAGAGGAGAAGTCCATTTCCTTTGGTCCGGATTGATCCCCTCCGCCTTCTTTCATCCAGTCAGGAATTTCATTGTCATCGTTATCACCATAAGGATCGTCCTGATCAGTAACGTGATCTTCAGCGGGTTTTTGACCAGGCGTTTCTGCTCCCTCTCCTTCCATTTGTTCTTGAGTAGTGCTTTCAGTCTGCTCGGAGCCGTCTCCGTCAGCCTCCTGCTGTTCAGGATTACTTCCTTCACCGTTGAACAATTCCGCCTGGTTCTCGTCCTTTTCTTCTTGTCCAGTACCTTCAATTTTGGTGACCACCCCGGATGCATCAGTTGTTACACGACGACCGCCGTCCCAAGTGTTGTACATTGGGTCACGATCCTCACTATCGAAGTCAAAAGACGCTTGCGGATCGCCGAGATATACCATAACGTCTTCACCTTGGCTGTTGCTCAAAAACTCCAAGAATGGAACTGCAGACTTCAACGGAATAAGCAATTTCACTTCAACGTCAGATCCAATTTTGATACCCTTTGCCACTTCTGCTGTAAATTTCGCGAATTCGATTGTCATGATAATTCATCTCCCTAAATTTATTTGGATAAGTCCTTGATTTTCACTTCGATTCGTGGTCGGAAACTGTATCTTTTTTGAGCAAATACCTCGACCACTTGGCTATCGTCCTTCCACATCACACCTTTTAACGCATCCTTAACACCCTTCAGGTAATTGTCCACATCTGGCTTGCTGACTGGCCTGATCTCCCCCGCTTCAGCCAGTGCCGCCTTCTTCTTGCTGAATGATTTGGGTATCGGCCTGTACACTGTCAGCATCATTCCAAGTGGGCCTAACAGCAATGCATCCGGTGCATGTTCAGCGGCTGCCAATCGGACATAATCCTTGTAGTCTTTCGACTTCTCTGGATCGTACATTCGGACGAAACCACCCTTCGTTGACGCCCGGGGCCGCCCCTGCGCCACTGGCTCCCCGTAAACCGTAAAATAGATAGTCATGTTTGCCGTAACTCCTTTGCTCGTCGCTTGCGCCGTTGGCGCACCGGCAGCATGTCCCGCCGAATGACGAAAATCTCGGCCAGTTTCCGACCATCGTCACCACGTACGACATAACTCAAATGTGTTTGGTGGTGCGGATCAATCAACTTCCGCATGCAGCACACCTCCGGTACCGACAATTGCATCAAACTCAGCGATCCCTTCAAGAAGCTCAGTTTGATCAATTCCCATAAATTCCGTCTGCAGCTCTTCACGATCAGGAACATGTCCCGTCCGGATGTAACGGTGCTTCATGTACTCTGACACGGACCATCTGTTTAGAGTGCTGTCCATCATGCTCCCCGCCGAATAGTTCTCGGTTTACCTGAGAAGCGATGGACAATCACCATCATGCTTGGTGTATCCCTTTCAACAAGCCAGTTCTCCGCATTCAAACCATTGGCTTTAATCTCAATTTTCTGCCGTTTTGTCGGCCGTTTCCCCTGTTTCATGCCTGTTCCTCCTCACAATCCAAGAATGTGTATTGCCTCATGCAATGCCTTACGTGCTGTCCGATCTGCTTCGCTGTCCGATGGATAGCGATCAAACAAACCACTAAGTTCCGATTGGAGTTTATAGCTAATGACAGTTTCATCAACGATGGGCGGTAACGGTGCTTTCAAAAGCGGCACTGAGATTAGATCGTTAATTGCTTCCCCCAGATTCAGGGCTTCCGGAATAGAAAAGAGCAAGTTAGGCGTGTCTTCGTGGAACGGCAGCGCCACTGTAATACTTGAACCGTCTGCTGAACGACGTAAGACAATCAAATCGTCACGATTTCCTATAACGGATGTAAATCTAACTATTTGAATCATGTGAAACCTCCCTTACGCCCACTGGCGTTTATTCATGTCCTTTGGCTGCTGTGGTGGTGTTGGTCCAAAGGCGTCGTTATGAGTCCTCTCGTAGTTGACGAATTTATTGAACTGTTTCAGAAAGACCAGTTCGACGGTGCCAACGGGACCATTACGCTGCTTGCCTATGATGATTTCGATGATGTTGCGCTTTTCCGATTCCTGGTTGTAGTAGTCATCCCGGTACAGGAAAGCTACAATGTCGGCATCTTGCTCGATGGAACCTGATTCCCGGAGGTCGCTCATCATTGGACGCTTGTCTTGCCGCTGCTCGACTGCCCTACTGAGCTGGGATAGAGCGATAACAGGGACATCCAGTTCACGCGCTAACTGCTTTAATGTCCGGGATATCTCAGATACTTCCTGCTGCCGATTCTCCGCTCCCTTTCCGCTTCGTCCAGCAATCAGCTGCAGGTAATCAATAACGATCATCCCCAGACCTTCCTGCTTTTTCAGGCGGCGGCACTTTGCGCGGATCTCGTGAACGGTAATCCCTGGTGAATCGTCAATTCGGATATTCGTAGCACCCAAGATTCCTACTGCTTGAGCAAATTTCGTCCAGTCCTCCGATGCAAAATCACCCATACGCATGTTACTAGCGTCAATGTTGCCCTCGGCGCATACCATCCGCTGTACAAGCTGCGCTGATGACATCTCCAAGCTGAATATGGCTACAGGTTCGGTGTTACGAATGGCCACGTTCTGAGCAACGTTCAAAGCAAAGGCAGTCTTACCTACCGACGGACGAGCTGCAACGATAATCAAATCGCTTTTCTGCAAACCTGCAGTAATGCTATCAAGGTCGGTAAACCCGGTCTGAATGCCCGTTACCGTACCATTCTTGAAGTTGTCTGAACGAATCTCCGCAGACTCGACAACCTCGATAAGAACATCATCGATGCGTTTAAAATCTCGTTTTGGCGCTGCCCTGTCCGCAATCTTGATTTGAGCTTGTTGGACACTGGACATCAATTGCGACATTTCCGTTCCAGCAGCCGCTTGCTGAATCAATAGCATATTCGTCCGGATCAGCTCTCTTCGGATGGCCATGTCCTGAAGCTGCTCAAAGTAATAGCCAGCATTTGCAGTCGTCGGCACTCCCATCGCTAATTTGGACAGATAACTTACCCCGCCGATGTCTTCCAGTTCGCCTTTTTCTTTCAGGCTGCTCGTTACAGTCACCAGGTCAATCGGCTGTTGACCTTCCGCCAAATCCGATATTGTCCCGTAGATCAGGCTATGTGCCTTGTTGTAAAACGCATCAACCGTTAGTGATTCAGCGTGTTCCAGTGATTCATCTGGTTTGAGTAACAACGCGCCCAGGGCTGCCTGTTCAAACTCCATGCTGTAGGGTAAGTTATTTTCGATATCGAAGCCGTTCAATCAAACCATCCTTCCATCCCGGCGGTGGTGGGCAAGCATTAAGAGCCGCTGCTTCTCTCTCAGCAAAATAAGTTGCTGTTAAATCCCGCATCCGATCACGCTCAATCTGTTCACCAAGTCTTCCACGAATCTCCGAAATGGTCGGTGGCCATTTCTCTGTTTTGATGTGCTGGTCAACGTTTTGTATCGCTGTCTCAAACGGGAAGTCTTGAAGATGTTTGTGGCACTCGTTCACTTCTTCAAGGCTCGCGTCAAAGGTTGGATACCGCTGTTTAATCTTTTTAAATAACTGCGCCACCTCAGCTTTGTCCACGCTGTTTCTCCTCCTCGATGAAGCGATCAAGTTCGCTTAATTGTTCATGTTTCTCCTGTTGACGGCTCCTGAACGGCAACGTTTTGGACGGTTTCGGGGCGACTGTTCCCGGAGTGACCGGGGGAGTTTGAAACGAATCCATTGCCGAAGTCAATTGATCCCAGCAGTCAAAGATCACCGTTTTGCAATAAGCGAAGGTTCGAATCTTATCCGTCACCCTGCGGCGTGTCTTTTTATGCCGAGCAATAGCCAAATCAATGCCAAAGCGTACGAACTCCAACGGAATGGGTTCGTTCGCAACCTGATGCACATGCTCCCAATCAGAGGCGCTGGGGTTAAGAGCCCCCTTGCGCTGCAGAAAGTAGTTTTCTGTTTCGAGAGCCCGTGTTTCGGTTGTCGGTTTATCAAGGACTATTTGGCCTGTGGAGAAGGAACCCACAGCGGCGGACAGAACCCCGGTCCTTGATCTCAACTCTTCTGCATCAATTTCAGGTAAGCTATCAATCCATCTATCAATCAATATCTTTGTAATATCTTTATTAGATCGGAAGTTTTCTTCCGGGAGATCGGAACTTTTCTTCCTATCTCCATCTTCCAGAGCGGAAGATTTCTTCCGATCTCCTTCACCAGACTGGAACTTTTCTTCCGATCTGTTTTGATATTTTTTAGAGTTCCTGACTGTAAAAATCAGCCCGTATGGTGCACGCGTTACACGAATATATCCTTGGTCTTCCAGCTTCTTTATCCAATCCCTGATTGTTCGTTCACTCACATCAAACTGTTCTGCAAGGTCTGACATGCGGATCGGCTTGTTTCCGAGAACGATGCCCCACACAGTACCTTCTTTCTCCTTCTCGGATGTCGTGGAGCTTACGCACCAGAGGAAAAGCCATATCGCGCTGCCTATTCGTTTGTAGTGTTCTGGCTCCAGTAATCCGGAGTACATAGGAAACGGGTAACTGCCTTCGGGCATGCTGCTCATCCCCTCGTTAATGCTGTGAACTATTTACGGCGTAAACAGCGACATCAAACTTGCTTTCATTACCTGTTATTTCTTCAATAATCGTTTGTATTCCACGTCCAAAATGAGTAATCAAATCGTTGATGGCTTGCGGCATTTGGTCTGGTTCAGTGACAATTGCTGCCTGTGCTCCCAATGAAAAAGCAACGTCTTGCAAATGAGACTGAATAGCTCTCGGTCCTTCAGCAACAGCTTCTTCGAACATATCCTGAAGTTGATTAAATACTGCCTTCCTTTGCTGCTTTGTGGTCATATCGCACGCTCCCTCATCGTTTTTTCTTTCCAAGCCTTGTCCCCCAGGCAACGAGCAGGCGGTACTTCAAAATGACGTCTGCCCTGCACATAGGAAACGAAAAGGCCTGATGACCGTTCATAGTACACCCCGTTTAAAACTTGCGGTTTTGGTGACTTTGGTTGCGTCTGAATGGATGAGAACAAATCGAGTTGAATAGGTTTGCCGCTCATTAATCACGCCTCCTATCGTCCCTTAAATAAATGTGAGGATACTTTGCACGAACAACTGACCAATCTGGATAACCTCGTGCGAAGTAATCTCTAACTTCTTGTTTGAATAGTGCAGGGTCAGAATCCATCAAGTGCCATATCCGATTACCGATCATACTGCGTAATAGCAGCTGACCAGTGATAGAATCTATCTGGCTCATTCTTGGAATTCAACCTGTTTAGTGCTGGCATCGTCCGGTTGTTCTGGCTGTGGTGGATCGTCCGTTCCTGAGGGTGGTGTGATATCGATGAATGGCTCATCCGAAGGGGTAATGTCCTTCCGTGTGGTTTCGTCCTGCGTTACTGCAGAAGCAATCTCCACACTGATTGGCAGCCACTTCCATCCGGAACGTACAACCGTCTTCTTGCACATTTCCGTATAATCCGTGACCCATGGACCATTCTTCGCAGCCTTAGAACGTGCTCTATGGGCTTCAATCTCACTGATCGGCATATAGTGAATGAAATGACCGCCGTCATTGAATTTGGCGACCATGTATGCACCGATTACTTTGCCTGACTCGGTAGGCTTTTCGTCTTTCCGCAGGAACCACGGAACATGCTTCAAATTCTCTTCCAAACCGTATGTCAACTCTATGAAGTCATTTTCATAGACTTCATGCGCGGCGATGGATTGAATATTTCCAGAACGCCGGGCCAGGTCAATCATGCCCTTGTATCCGATGATGAAAGTTGCTTCCTTACCATAAGGAATGATATAGCAATGACCAATCAATCCCGGTTCCAGCCCCAGTTGTGCTGACTGCATGACCGCAGCCATCAAGGAAGGAATTGAACATTCCAACAATTTCGGATTCGTCCGGATCGTTGTAAGAGCTATACGGCTCAGACGTTCAATATTCATGTGCTTCGGCATTGCTTCAGCAATTTGAGATTCCATTTTTTTCAGATAAGCAGCAATGGTCTGTGAGGGGTTAACTGCAGGAGCGTTATTCGCTCCCGCAGCCTTGTTTTGCAACTTTCCTTCAAGGGATGTTCCTTTTGCTTGTGCCATGTGTCCTCCCTACTTCACCAAGAATCGGCGGGCCGATGTGGTGTTTGAGTATTTTTCATATAAATCCGGCTGCTCTTGTTTCAACCGTTTGCTATCAATTCGAGTGGTATCGTTCGACTTCCAAGACAACAAAATGTCGCCGTTATGAACAGCCAACTCATTCTCGCCCATGATGGACTTTAGCTCGTTCACATACCGTTTGACCTGTTCCGTAGCAACAGCAGCATCTTCTTTGGCAGCCGCCAGTTTTTGAACAAGTCCGGCTTGCTGATCATCCAGGATCACTTCACTTGCCGGAGTGGAAACAGGATATAAGTGATTGAGCAAATCCGTAGATGCTGTGCTGCCATCAATCATTGGAGGGATGCCGGGCACAACATGCTTGTTCCAAAACTCGTCCTCAATCTGGATTAAGGAATCGATGATCCTGTCATTACGTTCAACCAACTTATATTGGAACTTCTGGCCGCCGATCAGGACTGCAAAGTATCCGTAATCCACACCGAGAACAGCCATGTAATGCTGCAGTTGGATCGCATACTCATCAGGTACTTGGTCGTCCTCCCATTCGCCCATCTTGTAGGCGCTGGCAGTCTTACACTCCAAGATGCCGAGTCCACGTCCGCCTTTGTCCAAGATCAGGCGATCTACGTTTCCGAGCATGAATTTATGTTTGGGATGCTGATAAAGCTTGTTACTACGCTGAACCCGCAACCCGGTTTGGATCGTGAATTCCCTCGCCACCACATCTTCCAACACGTTACCCCAGTAGGCTGCTTCTCCAGCTTCATCAGGTTCGACTTGCCCCGTCTTATCCACAAATACCCCTACAGGCGATTTATAACGATTCAGACCAGCGACAGCAGAAGCATCAGAACCGCCGATACCTTTCCGGCGAATCTTTAACCACTCATCACGGGCCATATTCTTTGTACTGGCTACAATATTCATTGCCATGATCGTTCCTCCCTCAAATGAAATCGTGAATGCTCATACCCCGTTCAGACAGTTCTTCGCGTATTGTAGGATATTGGGAACCGTATTCCTCAACGCATCCACTTTCTTCTTGGGAATCATCCATTTCAGACATATGAATCCTCCTTGTTTGACACGGCCACCCACGGTAAGATGGCCGTGTATCCATATTTAGTTGTGAAAGATCAGTGATGACCGCCTGCACGCGGTCATTTTTCTTTTTCAATTAAATGCTTGTCCTTCGAACTTCTGCTAAAATGGAGTTGTCACACATCATCTTAGTAGAGAGGAAGCAAGGCCTATGGACAAAATCCCAATCAGTTTTACACAATTCATGGAGTTTACTACAAAGCAATCTGGCCCAGCTAAAGTTTCAACTGTTCGTAAAGTCAAATATAGTGAGTATTCTCCAGCAACTGATTATTGGAGAGATTTAAGGCTTGCAATTAGAGAAGTTCACGAAAAGAATTATTCAATTGATTACTTAGATCACATAGTTCAGAAAGCCAACGATAAGAAAAAATCTAATTATGCCGACACGGTTGAACAGTATAAAAAATTCATAAAAAATAAACATATAGAATGGTTTCAGCCTGCTGATGCTCATTGGAGCTTCAATGGTTTATTCGTTCGTTCTACCCCTGAGCTCGGTCTATTCATAAACGGAAAGCCCCATCTGTTAAAGTTGTATTTTAAAGAGCGAAGCGAAAAATTAGATAAGCGGAAGGCAGCCTCTCCTTTAACGCTTATGACAACTTCTGATCGAGCACATAATGATCAACAAGCATCGATATCATTGCTTAATGTTATGAAGTGTAGGATGTTTGAATCTACGCCTAGTGATGTAACTAGTGACCGTCTTCTTTCATTACAGGGTGAAGCAGCTCATTTCATTCAAATTTGGAATAGCCTTGAATCATAATTACATTGGCGCCAATTCACCTTGGATCTGAGCACAGTTGTAACAAATGAAGCGACCTTCTTCGAGTTCCAGTCCGGCAACTTCCTCACATAAACAACAAGTATTCTGAGCCGTTGTACTTGCGGCGGCTTTTAATCCCTTCTCATCCAAAACTTCCGAATCGTGAACTACAATCTGTCGATAATCAACAATCACAGGAGCGTTCTCAATACTTGCAAGCAAATGTTCATTTTCATCAAGCACGTAATATTCCGAATGCACATGATTTTCAAAGTCAGTGCCAACTTGCTTGATTTCAATGACCTCACGGCCGTCAATCTCGGTACCCACTTCAAAAATACGAGTCGGGTTACTGACAACGGTCAGTCTATGAATGATTTGCATAGGTTCGTCCTCCCTTCATATGTAATTGCGGTTACCCGCGACGCCTCACGGCGTTTCGTCTGCTACCGTAGCAGACTCATCAGGCGGTAATCTGTTCTATTGCTTGAATCGCTTGAAGCTTATATTCATGCGGCAACTCCTGCAGGCTGAACTTTGCATTTTCCCAACGGATAAAGATGTCCATCCGTTCAGATCGATAGGCATCTATATCACTAGCGGCTTCTGCTGCTGGAACCGCGCTGCTCTCCCGCAGGGCAAGTGTCGAAACGATATAATTGTCGATAATCTGGCGTGCCAGTTGTTCGCTCATACCGATTCCCCCTTGCGCTTTTGCTCGGGAGACGATAAAATGAGCAGCAGAAGAGACTTTAACCGAGTTCTCAGACCAAGTGTCCGCCCTGCCAGGCGGGCATTTTTCATTTCTACTTCCGCAAATCGAATCATCCGATTCAAATACTCCTCTGCGTTCTCCATTCGTCCAGGTAACATCCTTTCAGGTTCGTTCTGTATCAACTTCAAGTTATGCTTCGAATTTTTACCTACCTGCAGCGCTGCGGCTACCAGTTGTTCTCGTGACATAAAATCAACCTCATTTCATGTATTTTTTGGCCTTCAGATCCGCGCGGTGTTCCTTCCAAGTGGCGAACCATGAGAAGGAATATTCCTTGCACAGTACAGCCGCGAAGTGTGTGAGTGCAGTGATCGCTTCGACCGTTTCCATCAGCAGCCGCTTCATGACCTGTCTATCCGCTTCTGTGAGTTGATCAACTGTCTTGCTGATCGGCACTGCATTAGTCAACTCCAAGACTTCCTTCATTTCTTCCACCGTCTTGAATAACACCGATGCCCTATGTAAGTCCACGTTGTCCAGCCAAGGCGTTATAGCACCGCCGGTTACTTCCTCCTGAGCCGCCAAGTACAACCGCGGATCATCGAACGACCTTGCCACTTGAGTAATCAATCCTTTCGGCGCAGGCCGTTCCCCGGTCTCTACTTTTGCAATGGATGACCTTTCAATAAACGCTTGATCTGCAAATTCTTTTTGCGTCAAACCCTGTTCCTTTCGGTAGTTTTGTATCAATTCACCAATAGTCAAATATCTCGTCTCCCCTCGTTTAATTGATGGGGAAATGGGACAAAATGACTCATAACCTCAATTGTTATGTGACATCTCTCAGGGGTACTATTGGGTTATAAGTTGTTCCCCAGATCCCTTCATCGTCCGCCGGCTGCCGGTACAGCTCTGGCGGATTTTCTTATTCTCTCAAGCTCTGTTTTGCTGTCACGTTTCAATGACTGCAGCTCTCGCTTTGGAATAAGATGTGAGTTTTTGCACTGGCGTTCGAGTGACAACGTATAGTCAATCGCTTGATCCATTGTCATCTTGCCAACATGAACTCGGGTGACGACACCAGCTATGAAACATGCTCGGGATGTAGGCTTGATCCAGCGGAATCGCATAGGCTTGTCCTCCGTTGGAAGCTTGTTAGGCTTCCTCATTATTGTTTTTGTTTGCCGCATCTTGAACACATGCCCAGGCCGCGGTTGCGATTTCTCTGTCAATTCGATCAAGTTCATCTTGATCTGTTGCGATATGATCGTTACAAATAAAGACCTTGGTTTCACCAAACTGATAAGCTGCTACGATCATGCCTGCATCCCTCCCGGGATTATTTATATGCGAACCTCGTTGTGGGACGGCCATTGTTTTTTTGAAACCTCCTTTACTGTTCGTCCTTCTTCCTTCTGCTAAAATAGAGTTGTCGCACTATTTTGTAGGAAAGGAGGTGAAAGATATGGATCATTACATTTATTTCAGACAACTTTCTGATGAAGATAAGTTAAATATGAAAAACGAACTTGAAAGATTTGGGTGGAAAATTGGTGGAGAAGCATCTATGGCTCATTCTCCAAATCACATTCCATCTGAAAGTAAAGTGAGTTTTTACATACTTTCTTGTCCTAATAACAAGGAAGTCCAGTTTCCGGAAGGCTATTTCCCTTCAAACAATGAGAAGTGCACTCTTTGTGGTTTACCAGTTTCGGTTACTTATTCGAAAACCCATTAGCCCTTGCCCATTCAAAAGCTCTTCTCATTAAAGCCATGTGTAGCATGTCGATCTCTTCGTCACTGAGATCAGGAAAGATGAAGAATCTACTCGTCATAATTAATTTAGGTTGTTCAGAAGCTGCCGTAGCCGCGGCGGTTTCTGGAATAACCTCAACTTGCTCCAGAGTAATTTGAAATAATGTGAATCCGCAGACTTTACAAAAGTTATCTGTCGATGCGATTTCGTTACTAGCACATCGTGGGCACTGGTCCATCAGCTTGCTCCTTTCTTATTTTCTAAGAATTTTTCTTCAAAAAAATATCCGGGAGCAACACCTAACACAGTACAAATTCTCTCATATTCATCAGTACCTATTTTTTGTCTACTTGTCATCATTCGAGAAAATTTCTTAAATTGAATGTCCGATTTATCGGCAACATAAGTGAAAGTCAAACCTCGTTGCTTAATCAATGCTCGAATTTTCTTGTTAATTCTCAACTTTATCACCACCATTTTTCTTAATTTCTAAGAATGTTATATTTACATAATAATTCTTAGAATATGAGAAGTCAAGTGAATATTCTTATATTTCAAGAATAAAATCTTTGTTACTAGGAATTCCGGTATAATTTGTAGGTTAGGAGGTGTTCTTATGTCTTCAATAGGAGAACGCTTGCGAGAAGCGAGAGAGAAAAAAAACTTGCGTCAAACGCAAGTTAAGGAGAAAACAGGGATAAATAATAAAACTCTTAGTGGGTACGAAAACGGAGTAAGTCAACCTGATATGGATACGTTAAAAATTTTAGCTCAACTTTATGAGGTATCAATTGACTGGTTATATGGAAACACAGAAACTACTAATAAAATTTCTACCAATACTAAGAATTTTCTAAAAGCTATTGAACTATCTGACGAGCAAGCTCACAAGTTTATTAAAGATAATTTTGTTCACCATGGTAAAGAACTTTCAGATGAAACAATAAGAGAGATCATTTCTTATGCACGTTATAAAGCAAATCAAGAATAGATTTAGGGATCTCCCATCCTAGTTCCTTGAAAACAATAAATATTTCCTCTTTTAATTTGTCATCATTCATACTATCACTTCCGCTCCCATTTATAGGTTTCACAAGAACAAGTGTGCTCATAAAATTCTAGCATTTGTGATGTAGGAGGTAAATGGCTGACAGGAAGAATTTAGGTAGATAATAAGACTGAGATTTGACGGTAAAATGACTTATTTGTGATGTTATTTCTTCTCATCCCTCACCTCGTGTTTCTGAAAATTACGAGGTGAGACAATACAACTTGCTTTCAAAATACAATAATAAGGAGATTTAATATGAGCATTTTTGATGTATTCAGATTAAAAAAAATAAAAGAGGAACTTCGAATTACTCAAGAAGAAAACAACTCTTTAAAAGATTTGCTTCGTCCTGAGCACGTTCAGTTGATAGAAATTCAGAAAGAAATCAGAAAATTGTCCCAAGAAAAAGAAAGTTTACATACTACGATTATGGATTATGAAGAACATTTATCATCAATTCAAAGAATTTATGAAGAAAAGAATAACTCTCTACTTGCTATGGATGATCAAATACTCCTAGAATCATTTTCATTATACGAACCTAGATATGACTTCCAAAATAGCGCTATCTACAAAGAAAAATTGGAGTTAATAAGAAACGAACAGAAAGAAATGATAAAGAATGGAACTGCATGCGTAGGTAGTACAGATTGGTCAGTCAATAATAGTAAAGCTCAGGGCAAAAAAATGGTTAATGATATGGTTAAAATTGTATTACGCTCTTTCAATAATGAGTGTGATTCCTGTATCAGCAATGTAAAATTCAACAATATACAAATCTGCGAAAAACGTATTAATAGTTCGTTTGATACTTTAAATAAACTGGGAAAAATAATGCAAGTTTGTATTTCTGAATACTATCTCAAATTGAAGTTCTTAGAGCTTTATCTCGCCCATGAATATAAAGAGAAAAAACAACAAGAGAAAGAAGAACAGAAGCAAATCCGCGAACAAATGCGAGAAGAAGCCAAACTCCAAAAAGAGATAGAAGATCTAAGAAAAAACATTGAGAAAGAGCGAAAGCATTACTCAAACGCGCTTCAAAAAGTTGAAAAACAACTAGAAAATTGCTCCGATGAAGCCGAAGCTGCCCTTTTAAGAGCTAAGATCTCTGAATTATCAGAGAGTCTTACTGAAATTGAAAAGCAAACTGCTGATATAGATTATCGCGAAGCAAACCAACGCGCCGGATATGTTTATGTAATTTCAAATATTGGTTCCTTCGGAGAGAATGTTTACAAGATTGGCATGACTCGCCGTCTTGATCCGTACGATAGAGTCCACGAGTTAGGAGACGCTTCAGTTCCGTTTAATTTCGACGTGCATGCAATGATATTTTCAAACGATGCCCCCAAATTAGAAGCAACTTTGCATAGAGCCTTTGATGATCGCAAACTTAATCTAGTCAATTCAAGAAGAGAGTTTTTCCGTGTTACTCTAAAAGAGATTGAAGATGTTGTATTAAAAAATCATGATAATACTGCCGAATTTATAAGAAACGCAGATGCAGAACAATACAGAGAAAGTCTTGCTATGCGAAAAGTGAAACAGCCAGTCAATAATGATGCTAATCCCTTTTCATCTGGATATTTAGAAGTTGCAGTTTCATCAGAATAACCCCAAGGGAGGTAGTCTATTTGAAAAATGAGATAAGAAAAGGTGTTAATGAAGCTAAAGAAAGCGACAATGGAGTAACGTGGCTTTTTACTGAAATATTCATCATTTCAGTTGTTCTGGGTATTTATTATACGTCTTGGTGGGTATTTGGAGGAGCAATTGTAGTTACTATGATCGCTTTAATGATTAAACCGCTGCGAATATTAATTTTAGTTTTATTATCATTAGCCTGTGGTTATGTAGGTTGGATAATTGGCCATTGGTTCGATAGCACAGCTGCAAGTGTTGTATTATCTGTTCTCTTTGCACTAGCAGCTGGCGGAGCTCACATCTGGGCTAATCAATGGTTAGATGATAATTCATAATAACATTAAGCCCTTCGGGGCTTTTCTTTTTTGTGGATTGATATAGTCGTGAAACGAACAAACATACAGTAAACTATATAGGAACAAGTCTTACAGGAGGTACAAATGAAAGCTGCCATTTATCTTAGAAAATCTCGTGCAGATGAAGAAGCAGAACGCCGTGGAGAAGGTGAAACCTTAGCTAAGCATAGAAAAGCTCTCCTGAAGCATGCGCGTTATGTTAGCGCTAATATCATAGAAATCTATGAGGAAATTGTGAGCGGGGAAAGCTTGGTTCACCGCCCTCAAATGCTCAAATTGCTGAAAGACGTGGAAGCCAAACTGTATGATGCCGTCCTGGTCATGGATATCGACCGTTTCGGGCGCGGTAACATGCAAGAACAAGGCTTGATACTGGAGACTTTTCGGAATGCCGATACCAAAATCATCACCCCTCGAAAGACGTATGATTTGCACGATGAATTTGACGAGGAATACAGTGAGTTCGAAGCCTTCATGGCTCGTAAAGAGCTCAAGATCATCACACGCCGGATGCAAGGGGGCCGTGTGCGATCGGTGGAAGAAGGTAATTATCTTGGAACGCGTCCACCTTATGGTTACGAGATTGAAGACTTAACGAACGGTAGAACATTGAAGCCCCATCCTATCCAGGCGCCTATTGTGAGACAAATATTTGAATGGTACGTGCATTCCGATCCCGAACATCAGAAAGGTTCCAGCAAAATTGCCACTGCTCTGAATGCTCTGAAAATACCTTCTGCAACAGGGAAAGACTGGATTCCTTCTACGGTATTAAATATACTCAAGAACGCCGTTTATACCGGCAAGATACAATGGAAAAAGAAGCAGACGAAAAAAAGTACAGAACCCGGCAAAAGGCGCACTGTACGCACGCGTGATACCCAAGACTGGATCAGTGTGCAAGGGAAGCACGAAGCTATTATTGATGAAGTAACCTTTGCTAAAGCTCAAGAACGGATCTCGAGTAGCTACCATGCACCTTATCAGCTCGACGAAAATGGGAAACCGAAAATAACAACGGCTTTGGCGGGCCTGGTGAAGTGTCATAACTGTGGTATGACGATGGTCTATCGCCCTTATACGAGTCTGCCCGCGCACTTGCGCTGCAACACGCCCTCTTGCAACACTAGGAGTAGTCAATATAAGCTGGTCGAAGCCAAGATCATTGAAGGCTTGGAGGAATGGCTGGCGGACTATAAAGTAAAGTGGAGTAAGCGAGAACATAAAGCTCCGGATGAATCTATTGATTTTAGACAAACGGCACTTGATGCTCTAGAGAAAGAGTTGAAGGAATTAGATTCACAAAAAGAACGTCTTTATGATTTTTTGGAGCGAGGCATATACACGGAGGATGTTTTCCTTGAACGGTCCCAAAACTTGTCTGAACGCATCTCATCTGCCGAGCACGCGATTGAACGAACTATACAGGAGATCAGCCTGGAACAAAGAAAACAGAAGGCTCAGCATAATGTAATCCCCATTGCAGAGTCTGTGGTCAAGTCTTATTATGAAACAGACGATCCAGTCAAACGTAATAAGCTGTTAAAATCCGTATTGCATAAAGTCGTCTATAAAAAAGAAAAACCCCAGCAGGGGGCGGACTTTGAAGTATATCTACACCCACGTCTATGATGTGGGTGTTATTTCATTTCCTTCTTTATCCGTACCGATAGGATCATGAAGAGATACGTCTTTGCGTGTTTTCTTCAGTGATCTTAGATGCATCAGGATTTCGTTTTCAATACATCTCGCAGCAAATGTGGCCAGCTTGGTACCTTTTCCTTGCTGAAAGCTCTCGATGGCTTTGATCAAACCGATCGTCCCGATTGAAATCAGGTCCTCCTGATCTTCGCCAGTATTGTCAAACTTTTTGACGATATGCGCCACAAGACGCAGATTGTGTTCAATAAGCAGATTGCGCGAGTGGGCATTGCCTTCAGCCATGAGGCGCAGATGTTTGGCTTCGTCATCCTCAGCAAGCGGCTGGGGAAACGCATTATTTTTGACATACGAAACGAGTAACGTTAATTCTTTAATGAACAGGGCTATTGCGGTAAACAATCCGGGCACAGATGACACCTCCTGCAGTTTTACAACGCGATCTGGCCTGAGCTCATGAGGGAACAGGGTCGATCTATTGTATGTGGGCAGGGGCCCAGAAGTGCACGTACATTTAAATCTGTCTGGAAATAAACGAAACTTGCAGAAGAACACATACCTTAAGGGAAATCTATTTCACACACTCACGGTAATGATGGAACCTACTCGCTGCAGCAGCAGAAACTCTTTTTCCACGCTTTCAATAAAATATGTTCTTTCCCCAAACAGAACTACGTCATGCTGCGCCAGCGGAACCTCGCTTTTGAAATAGATAACATTGTCTGTTTCCCGAAATGCCCCTTTATAATAAAACATCGTGATTGCATGCCTCTCTTTCATGTATATGTCTATGTACATTTCATTGTATACTATACTATCTACCCTTCCCATCTGCTGCTGCCCCACAAGGACTGAAGTCGTCTTAATCTTAATCCGGCGTAACCTCTTTCCGCCCTACCAGCGTCAGCATCTGCGTCGAATAAAAATACATAAAGCCCCAGGCGCTGCACAAGACAGGCCTGAGGCTGATCATCATTCGAACGCATGCACCCATAATAACAGAGAATGCTTGAAATTGAACCTTCGAATGATACTTTTAGATGGAGATTGTGAACTATTTAAAAATACGCTGCGAGAACTGATAAAGGCCGCTGTTCCAAACTTTTGGCTCATGTCCGCCTACATCTTGATACCAAATGTGTGGAACGTTCATACTGCTAAGACCATTTTTAAAGTTCTGGCTCACCCACAACAGGCCATCACTTCCGCCGCAGGATATCCAGAGCAATTTCAGTTTGCTGGCAGCCTGTCCAGGATTCGTGATCAATTGGTTCACAGGCTTCGTATTCGGTGCTGCCGAGAAGGCACCTACATAAGCGAACGTATCCAGATTCTTCAACCCAAAGTTGAGAGATTGTCCGCCACCCATGGACAGACCGGCAAGTGCACGATTGTTCTTGTCTTTGTAAACAGGATAGTTTGCCTCAATATGAGGAATGAGGTCCTTCAGCAGATCCTGCTCGAAACGCTCAAATGCCGCCACTTTATCGGGTGCAAAAATGTCACCAACAGGGCGATCATCCTTCATTGCACGGCCATTCGGCATAACCACGATCATCTGAGACAGTTTGCCTTCCGAATACAGGTTGTCCAGAATGTTCTTCGGCTTCATCGCATTAGCCCACTCGTACTCATCCCCGCCAATACCATGCAGGAGGTACAGCACGCTGTACTTTTTATTAGGTGAATATCCAGGCGGCGTATACACCATCGCTTTCCGTGCATTGCCAACCGTCGTTGAATTATAGGTAATGAGGTTCATATTCCCATGCGGAATATTATTGCGATAGCCATCATAACCCGGTGGTGCCGGTACAACCTGACTGTTAGCCAGAGCATTTTGTCCATTGCTGGCAGCAGCGTTCTCCGTTCCCAGATCAATAACAGCCTGAGTCGGGCCCGCAGCTGCACTTTCACCCGTTTCTGCGGCAGATGCCATGGTTGGCACAAGGAGTGCAGCAGCAATTGAAAGACTCACAATACGAGACAAACGTTTTTTCATCAATATCATTCTCCTTTAACATTCGATTTCAAATCGTAATCACCTTACGGTCCAGCCCTTCAACAACAACCAAATTGAAAGCCCTTACATAATGAAATATAATTCCTCCCTTCTGTACCTAATCATGTCTCTACCAAAGTCTTTGGTGCACAATAAAAAAACATCCATCCGACAAATTTTACAAACAATTCCAATTGCAACTCCATTATATCACCTTAATTGACATATACATGATCAAAAAACTTGAATAATCATACTTTTCACTTCAAAAAATATACCTTTTAGTGGAAAAGTGTTTTCATGCTTTTGCTCTTAGAACGCTTCCGAACTTATGTAAAAAAAAGCTCCAGTTCTCTTTTTATAGAGGACCGGAGACTTCCTTACAATGCGCTGAACTACTGTGCCGACACGGGATGAATGACATCTCCACCTTCAGACGCGCCCTTTTTGTCATGCATTAACAGACTGAGCAGCAGTCCAAGAAGGCCAAGCGCTGCAATCACAGCGGCATAGAGCGGCACTGAAAGCAGTCCCGTGTGCGTAATGGCAAATCCGCCAATATAAGCTCCGGCCGCATTCCCCAGATTAAATGCAGAGTGGCTCGATGTCGTTGCAAGCAGCGGAGCTTCTCGCGTCATATTCATAATACGAATCTGAAGTCCAGGCATAATGCCAAAGGCCGCAACACCCCAGAAAAATATGGTGACTACCGCCAAAAATGGATTGTGCAGCGTCAGCGTTAATGCAGCGAGCAGCACGGCAAGAATGCCAAAGTTAACGATAAGCGAAGGCATAAGCTTCCAATCTGCAAGACGGCCACCGACCATATTCCCCAGCGTCACTCCAAAGCCAAACAGTACCAGAATCCAGGTAACGTTTTGTTCTGCAAAACCGCTAATATCCACCAGCATTGGCGTAATATATGTGAAAACCGCGAATAAGCTGCCGCAGCCCAAAGCACCGATAAGCAGCACTAATAACACCTGTGGGCGGATTAAATTGCGGAATTGCTGTCCGAGGTCAGCCGGTGTTCCTTGCGGAATAACCGGAATAAAACGAATAATCCCCAGCAGTGAAATTATGCCCAGAATGGTGATCGCCCCGAACGAGGAACGCCAGCCGAGCTGTTGACCGATAAACGTGCCAAATGGAACACCAATAATATTGGCAATGGTCAGCCCGGCAAGCACTACCGATACAGCGCCAGCTCTTCGATCGGGTGTCACCAGCTTGGTTGCCATGATTGACCCCACACCAAGGAACGTACCATGAGCAAATGCCGTCAGGATACGTGCCGAGATAAGCAGCCCGTAAGTAGGGGCAATGACTGACAATGCGTTGCCAACGATAAAAATGCACATCAGCAGCACCAGCAGTTTTTTCTGCGGAATCTTGTGCGTAAATACCGTTAGTATTGGCGCACCTACGGCTACACCAAGTGCATAACCCGTAATTAATTGTCCCGCTTGTGGAATGCTCACATCTAGATCAGCTGCCACATTAGGCAGCAGACCCATAATGATAAACTCCGTCATGCCAATAGCGAATGCCCCGATTGTCAAACACAGCAGAGACAAAGGAAATGCCTTTCTTTTGCCAGGCTCTGAAACGTGTGACGTCCCCCTATGTTCTGCCGATGTATCCGTTGATTCTTCGTTTAAACGTCCTGTCCTGCTCATGATGTGATCTCTTCTCCTGTCTTTCATATGTCTATTGTTTTACTCTGTATTCTTTTGTTTTGTATTTTTTTTGTTTTTCGTTCTGTTTTCTTACTTTGACTATGCTTTATTTCTTCTGTACGCCATGACCTGCCGCTTTCAGCCATAACGCATCATTTAATCGATCAAACGTATCTCTCATCGCCAGCCTGTCCTGCCAATGTGAAGGAATTCCGCTGCGCCCGTAATATGCACCCGCAATCTGACCATATACCGCACCAGTTGTGTCCGCATCATCTCCCAAATTCACTGCCCGCAGCAGCCCATCCGAAAAGCTGGATGATTTCGCAAACGCCCACAGCGCAGCTTCCAGAGAACGTACCACATAACCGCTGCCCTGAATCTCTGGCGGCTCTTTATGCTGATATGATCCCATAACCACTTCTTCAATCGCAGGCGAAAAAGACGATCCCTTCTCCGTCCGCCAGCGCTTCATCGTCTCTGGTGCCAGCATATCGGTCTTCTCCGCTCCATGAAATCCTGCCACAAGAACAGCTGCCAGCACTTCGCAGGCCTCTACACTTTCTACAGCCGCATGTGTTGTCCGGGAACTCAGTCCTGCATAACGAACAGCATCTTCCGGCTGGTCAGCATAAGCCATAGCAATCGGAGCAAGTCTCATAATAGAGCCGTTGCCTGCTGTCATCGGGTCCGTTGATCCACTGTAGGCTTCTCCGGTTCGGGCAAAACGTTCCAGTGCACTTCGCGTAGCTCCGCCTATATCAAAGCAGCTGCCCGTACTGCTCATATACCCCACCTTATACCAGTTCGTGTATCGGCGCATCTGATCCGCAGGATCGAAGTCCTGCTGACGCACCAGACTTTCCGCCAGACATAAAGCCATGGACGTATCGTCGGTCCACTCCCCCGCTTTTAATCCAAAAACGCCGCCGCCCACCATATCGGTAACAGGCTCAAAACTGCCAGGGCTGCTGAATTCAACAGTAGTGCCCAGCGCATCTCCCACGGCAAGTCCGATCAGACTTCCTTCAAAACGATCTCTTTGCAGCATATTCCACTTCCTCCTCTGCTCCTCATGCTTCTACCAATGGCCTCATTATACTTCCAATGCATTTTTTACGGCTTCGCGCACGCATTCTCTCATTTTCCCACATGTTCTGATGCGGCGTAAAGCGAATAAAACATCACAAGCTTATTCAATTCTTTCATTCATTATAAGGAACCCTATATCGAGCGAAGCTGCAGTATCTCTTTCGTGAAGACGGCCCTGCTGCTCCCATCCGTGAACGCATGGCTATCCTTGAAGCGCATTCTGTTCATCAGCAGATAATACCCGCTATCAAGAACTTCAAGGGTACAGGCTGTCTACTACCGCACTCATTTGACTTGCCATTCAACCTACGGATGCAGCATATAATCCAACCAACAGTATCATGTATACGACAAAGAGCCGGGAGGAACCTATGCACGGCAGCTCTGTTCTTTCCAGCTCTTCATGTCGTCAAGCTGCATAAAATAAAACAGCGTCTTTCCCCTTTGTAAGGAAACACGCTGTTCACTATGATGGATGATCTAGTCTATTCATTCATAATCGTGTTCACCGAAGCATACACCATCGGAAGGAATCCTTCAGAAGGTTCACCAACCGGCGCATTAACATGGAAGATAAATCCATTTCCGTCCAATTCTTTGACGATAACATACTGCGTCTTCTTCTCGTTCTGCGACATCATGAACAGTCTCGCATCTTTCATAGGTCCGCTGCTGAGCTGTTCACCTGTTACTTGTTTTACCTCTCCGGTCTTCGATAATTCTTCTTTCGCATTCATTTTCAAATTATCCAGATTGAAATCCGCAGGCAGTTTCTCGATCCCTACCTTGTACGCGGGGTTAACCTTCATCGTTAACTCATGTTCTTTTGCATCAAAAGCCATGGGCTCCAAAATATAAAACGAATATCCCTCAGCCTGTGCCAAGGCTGCCGGCCGTTTCTCGGTGATTCCTTCCACAGTGACTTCCAGCTCTGACGTTTTGGGGCGATCCGAGGTTACCGCATCTTCCTCCCCAGCACCACTGTTATCCTTGGCAGGTGAGCCAATTTTCGTAATTCCGGTGAGCACCAGCTGTTTGGTCGATGCATCCACCGATCTTTCTACATATTTGAAACGAACCGAATCCTCATCATCGATATCATCTAATGACTTCTGCATCTCTTCCTCTACCTGGAAGGACATTGCTTGGTCCTTCACTCGAATCTCGACCGTATGTGGATCTGCCCAGCCAGTCAGAATACCCTCGGCTTCGATGACATTACGTTCTTCCGTCTGCTGCTCCGGTACTGGTGACGACTCTTTCGTATTGTTCACAGATGGCTGAATTTCGGGTGCAGTGCTCCCGCAAGCCACAAGCGAGAATCCCATTAGCAGTACCACCAGTGTGGTGCTTACCTTTGTTGTATTCCCTTTTCGCATATGAACACCTCCGTTAGCTTATACGCAATGCTGCTTATCCATGCCGCTGTACACGTGGAATTAACCATGCCTCACACAATCACTTCCATAACAGAGCAGCCTACCCATCGCCGCTCCTGTGCAAAGACTAAAGATTCGTTCTATTTATACAGCCTCGCTTAATATTACTTACACGGAAGGCAGACAGCTCAATCACGTATAAACGGTATTCGTGGGCCTGGCTTCCATCCTCAACCTGCTTGATCCAGCTTCACCAATTGTGCATGAGCCGCGTTAAACGCTTGAGTCTGCAGGTTGAATTGTTTTCGCACTTCAGCCAGTTTGGCGTACTCTTCATTGCGTGTCCGAATAGCACGTTTAATTTGAGCCAGATTTGGTTTCGAACTTGCGCGCATTAGGCCGTACAGCTTCTCTTCCGCGTCCAGACTGTGTCCGTAAGAGGCAGTAAACAGCTCAAATGTTCTGGCCCTTGCCTCATATTGATCCAGCACTTTTCCCGCGTGGGCAAGCGTCTCTTCTTTCTCAATGGTAAGTTCCTTAAGAGAATGGCGCAGCGCTTCGGTTTTCTCATCCGTATCCTGCATTTCCTTACGGGTCTTCTCCAGCAGTGCTCTTCGTTCCTGAATATGAGCTTGTGCTTGATCCAGCAGTGCTTCAATATCGCTATTTTTATTCTGGCCTTTGCTTAAAATGGATTTATATAGTGCCATATCCTCTTCTTCATAGCGAGACAATTCCTTCAGACTTTTGTCAATCCCCTGCCCCCCCTGCACCAATCGATCCACCTGGTTGGCTGCAGGCTCCTGCGGCTCTCCACATCCGCTAAGCAGAAGCACAAGCAGTAAGCTGCATGCTGCCAATGCTATTTTTTTACTCGTTATTACCATTTGTTCTCCCTCTCTTACCCTAACCGTATAAAATTCCTATGCCTTCGTCTTGCTGAAATTATATGCATTTTATTTTCACAAAAGTTACATAAGGCCCGATCTTGTTTGTGTAATGTTTGCCGTTCATCCATTACAGACGAGTATCATGACTGAAATTGACAACCCAGTGGGCATCCGGATCGTACACTTCGAACTCATAACCCCGTTCTTCCAGCAGTTTCATAATGCGCGGCAGCGCCTGCACCGTCTGTTCCCGTTCATGCATCAAAATAACTTCTTTATCCCGGTGTACACTGCTGCTCACCCGGTCTACAATTTTGTCTGGCTGACCTGGAAGATTCCAGTCCAGTGAGTCCGTTGTCCAGTCCCACATTTTGAATCCTGCCGCCGCGATATTTCCCCTGAAAGCTTCACCGATCTGCGGACTGCTTCCATAAGGAGCACGGATAAGATGCGGTTTGTATCCGATCAGTTTCTCTACCTTTTCCTGCTCTTTTTTGAACTCATTCACAAAATTAGCGGAGCTTCCGCTTTTGTACAGCTTTTTATAGTCATGGGTCATGCTGTGAAGCCCAGGATAGCTGCCTTCTTTGTACAAACGTTTCACTGCATCCGGGTGCTCATTCAACTGGCGTCCAACCATGAAAAAGGTTGCCTTCGCCTCATGCTGTTTCAAAATATCCAGCAGCTGATCTGTAAATTTACTTGGCCCGTCGTCAAATGTTATGTATGCCACTTTGCGAACCTGCCCCAGAAACCGTGCCGGTTCCTCCTTCGCCTCCGGTGTAACCTGGATCATACCCAGCTTGGCTGGTTGTTCAATTACAGCAATGGGCGGCGGAGCTGCCACCGATTTAATCCAATGAGTCATACCGATAAACGCATATGTTAATCCCGTAACAAGCAGTATCAGCAGCATAAGCGCCGCACTTAATCTGCCGTAGCGGATTTTTCTTCTTCTATGGGTTTGTTTGCGACTTACGCTGCGAACTGCATTTCCATACTCTCGCGTTGTTTCTTGTTGTACTCTCACGACCTGGCCACTTCCTAACTTTCATTTTTTCCCGATGAATGGAATATTCTCTCGATTCATGTCTATATATAGAAGATTAATAGAAAACCAGGCTCTGTGAATGACAGAATAGTTACAAGCCCGGTTACAAATTGCTTATCTCTTGCTTATATTCCTCTAACTTCGCAGTACAGCTGCACTCATTCGTAATCTGGCATTCTTTCCGCTGTGGACATCTTCCCTGTGCTGATCTTCTCCTGTATAATGAGGTGATTTAGGTGATCTTATTTTTTATTAAAGGAGCTGCACCAATGACAAGCCTGAACCGTGCCGGCAGATCCATTTATGTGTTATTTGTTGTCGGCATAATTGCAATTTCATTCTCCTCTATTTTTGTACGCTGGTCTGACGCAGATGTTGCGGTCGTTGCCATGTATCGCTTGTTTTTAACCAATCTGCTTATGCTTCCGTTCATCTGGCCGCACAGACATGAGATGATGCGCCTGAATTTCCGCCAGTGGATCTTACTGATCGCTTCCGGCGTGATGCTGGCCCTGCATTTTCTGCTCTGGATGGGATCGCTCAGATTGACCAGTGTCGCAAGTTCCACTGTGATCCTTGCTCTGGAGCCCATTCTGATTCTCGCAGGTTCGGTATGGCTGTTCAAAGCCAAAATCAACCGCATGATGCTCATTGGTATGGGTATTGCTCTGCTAGGGTCCATCATCATTGGTGCTGGAGATTTCCAGGTGGCAGGCACTGCGCTGCAGGGGGACATTCTATCCTTGCTCGGCACGATGGCGGTAGCTGTGCATATGCTTTTGGGTCAATTTTTGCGAACAGGACTCAGTGCATTTTCATATAATTTCTGGGTGTTTCTCGTCGCAGCCTGTACGTTCGCCGTTTACAATCTGGCCATGGGTCATCCGTTCGGGGGTTATGCGGCTTCAGAATGGGGGATCTTCCTGCTGCTTGCTATCGTACCTACGATCTTCGGACATTATCTATTTAACTGGCTGCTGCAGTATATGAACGCGACGACTGTATCGATGGGTGTTCTCGGAGAACCTGTATTCTCATCCCTGTTGGCTTGGGTACTTCTGGGAGAGTCACTGAGCACACTTCAAATGTCAGCTGGTGTCGTCATCCTGTTCGGCGTATGGGTCTTCATTCGTTACGGCAAAACCAAACCCCAGCCCATTCCGGCTGATGCGCCCATCACGGCTTCAGGTCCTGTTGAACCTAAAATAGTATAACAGCTTTTCATTGATTTAACTTTATTTTCTAAGAAAATGATATGGATGGATAAACAAACACCGGGGCGCGCATGAAGCAGACTCCGGCTGCATTGAGTACAGCTTATTACATATGAAGGCGGTGTGTTGTTATGAAAAATATTGTATCCATGCGCTGGCTGCTCGCCAGAATGTACGAACCAGATGTCGTCATCGCAGATTGCCGTTTCCTGCTGGGACAGCCCGATGCCGGGCGGCTCGCTTATGAAACTGGACATATTCCGGGGGCCGTTTACCTTGATCTCGAAAAGGATCTCTCTGCCCCAGTAACCGAGCATGGCGGGCGCCATCCGCTCCCTGATCCGGCTGTGCTCGCAAGTCGTCTCTCCAAAGCTGGCATCGGCTCCAATAGTCGGATTGTTGCTTATGACGATCAAGGCGGTATGAACGCCTCGCGTCTGTGGTGGCTGCTGCGTTATATGGGTCATGAACAAGTATATGTTATGGACGAAGGTTTCACCGCTTGGCAAAACGCCAAGTTCCCGGTGACAACGGACGTACCGGTACAGATTCCGTCTTCATTTGACGTGAAGCTGCAACCGCAAATGCTGGCAGGTGTTACGGATGTGCAGCAAGCATCAGACAGCGGCAGCGCCGTGCTCATCGACTCCCGTGATGCCCGCCGTTATGCGGGGCTGGAGGAACCGATCGATGCCAAGGCCGGACATATTCCGGGAGCGGTGAACTATTTTTGGAAAGACGTGCTTGGTAAAGATGGTCGCTGGTCTGGTGTTGAAGCGTTGGAGGAGCGGTTCGCGAAGCTGGAGAAAGATGATTCCATTATCGTGTACTGCGGTTCCGGTGTTTCCGCCTGCCCGAACGTGATTGCGCTGGAAGAAGCGGGGTACTCGAATGTGAAGCTGTATTCCGGAAGCTGGAGCGACTGGATTAGTTATGAGGAGAATTCGGTGGAGACGGGGGATGATAGCTCGACTTAAGCTTGAATGTATAAATTGGGCGATGGCCGCATGGAGTCTAAAAGCTTCAGGCGGCATTTTACTATGCTTGTACAATCACAATCGAGGGATGAGCAGGAACATCTCCTTTTAAAGACTCTATATAGCTTTTAGATAAACAAGTACATCAAAAGGTTATATAAGGTTAACAAAATTTATGCTTTTTTTAGAAAAACAAAAAAAGCCCACTAACAAGGGCTTCTGTAGTAAGGTTTGATAATAATAGATGAGTATTATTCACTGTTTAATTTTATCTACCCATTCTCTTTCGTTCCATATATATGGATTATTTATATTTTGATTTTCTCCTCGGACAGTGGAATCGTAACTATCCTTTCCAAAGGTGTACCAGTCTGCAATCACTAATTTCCCATTCATATTTTGTACCAGAAATTCAGTAGGTTCAGCATAGCTCCCTACATCCTTCGTAATACGTGCATTTAATTTTAGATAGAAAAAACTGTTGTCACCTTCAACATAATCTACTTTTTCAGCGCCAATCTTGATTTCTTTTATTTGATTAGAGGTAAGATTATTTTTGCGAAACAGATTATGTTGTGAGGTGATCTTTTTTTCCGTATACTGCTTAAGATTCGGATTATCAATATATTTGCTGACGTCCATCTGAATTCCGTTCCAGATGGACTTATAATATCCTGATAAGGCCTCTGTACATAATTTATATGCTTTCTCGAAATCCAATGTTGACAGATTGTTTGGTTCTATAGTCAAAAAATTAGATGAATCATTAGATTTATTCACACTCAATAAGCTATCTGAAACCTCATCATTTTCGGTATGGTTGTCCCCTACCGCAACCGCAGTTGATTCCTCACTTATCCCCATATTACGTTCAGTCTCTTGACATGCACTAAGAGTAAATACAATAACTAATAAGAATAAAAGATATACACGTTTCATTGTATTTCCTCCAGTAAACTATTATTCGATTCGATGACATAGCAATCAGTCTGAATCCCCATCTGAATACAAAAAGTTTGAGAGGGGGACCATTCCATGGTTTTATTTATAGTACCCAGTCAATTTTATGACTCTTTTGCTCTCCCTTGGATACATTTCTTCCGCTTTTTGGTATTCATTATAAACGTTTTTCGCCGAACGTCCAGTAACCAATGCACCAAGAACTAAATTTGTCAGCCAGATCCCCTATAGAAAGTCTTGAAGCTCGCGATAAACGGGCTTTTTGACTTCCCTGTAAACAAACCCTCTCTATCAGACCGTAATCCCAATTCGGCATTTCATAGTTGCACACCATGCTTTCCGCCTGTAGGACATATGTCTCTTTTTCTGCGAAAACGTTTAAAAAAGCTTTATAATCCAATCCAAATGATCGATATACAACAAATGAGCATCCGCATATCCCATGTTTACATTCTGAAATTGATCTCAGGAATGCGGCACGGGAGAACAGAATCATACATATAACAGGTTGTTAGGAAAAGAGAAAGTTCTGTCTTGTGAACAGACAAGAGCTAACAAAGGAGAAGAAGATATGAAGGGACGAACGAGTCACAAACGAAACAAGCGCAGCATCTGCGTGAACTTGCTGTTATCTATGCTGTTGTTGATCAGCAGTGTACCACTCTGGCCAAGCAAAGCAGCAAACGCAGCAGTAGAAGGGTCATATCTCTTATCCCTGAACAGACCGGTGTATAGTTCCTCATCCCTTGGCGGGAATACAGCCGATCATGCCGTGGATGGAAACAAAAATACCCGATGGGAAAGTGTATGGCAGCAGGACCCTCAGTGGATCTATGTTGACTTGGGCGCAGCGGCGTCCATCTCGAATATCTCGATTGAGTGGGAAAATGCTTATGCATCCGCCTTCGACCTTGAAGTATCAGATGACGAGGTGAACTGGAAGCAAGTATATTCCACAACGAAGGGCCAAGGCGGTCTGACGGAAGTCGAGGTTTCTGCCAACGCACGATATGTGCGTTTGTTTAGCCACGAACGGGCACAGCAAGCCTATGGTGTATCTCTCTACTCGTTCGATGTTTATGGAACGGGTGGAGCAAATTCTCCTCCAAAACCGGTTGCCGCCAACCTCGCTCTGGGTAAATCGGTCATGGCATCATCAGAAGAGATTGATGAACCCAGCCGCTCCGCCGAAGACAAGGCCAAAATGGAGAAACGCAATTATGAGGCGCGCAATGTGACGGATGGTGATCCAGGCACACGCTGGTCTTCCATATACAAGGATCAGGAATGGATTGTTGTGGACCTTGGAAAGCGTCATGAAATCGGAGAAATTTCTCTACAATGGGAGAATGCGTTTGGACGTGCTTATGACATTCAGGTATCCAACGATGCAAAGCAGTGGACTACGCTGTACCGGGAGATACACAGTAACGGTGGACGAGATGACATTGCTGTATATGCAGAAGCCAGATATGTAAAGTTCGCAGGGCTTGGCAGAGGTACAACCAACGGATATTCGCTCTATGCTTTTGATGTATATGAGTATATTCAAGGTGATGAAAAGCCGGTCTACACCATTCCGGCTATCCCTGAGATGAGCTCAGTACAGGTTGGGGCTGGCAGTTATGCCATTAACGACATTACAATGCTGCAGCCGAAAAACCCAAAGAATCGTACAGCTGACATCACTGCCCCGATTCCATCTAATGACTGGTGGCAGTCGATTCTTGTTTCGGATTTAGGAGATGGAAACAGTCTGGTCACGCTGCCGTTCAAAAACCGATACACCAAGCAGGGGCTTCATATTTTGAACCCTGGTGCTGGATACGTTTCTGCTGACGGCAGCTCTATGGATGCCGATGGTGAAGCTGACCTTATCCTGACAACAAGCAGTATGAACCCAGCCAAGGTTAATACCAAGGTGGCAGGGTACGGGGATTACTCCGCAAACATCATCATGAGTGATGATGACACGGCGAAGGTCAACACAACCTTTGTCAAAGGCTCCCCTTTCCTGTACAACACGTTCGAGAACCCGGACACGATCCTGCTCCGTTCACCGAACATCACACGTCTCTTTGATGATCAAGACCGCGAGATTGTGCTGCAGGACGGGGAATCATGGACAAGCGATCATATCGGTGTAGAAGTCACCAATCAAGACAGGGCTCCTTCGCCGCAAACCTTTACAAGAAACTACGGCCTTTATGCGCCTAAAGGAACCACATTTATAAAGCTTGGCAATACACTTAAGATCAAGCTGGGATCAGGCGAAAATTATTTATCGCTAGCCACCCTGCCGAATGCATCAGAATTAGCATACTATTACCAGCATGCCTATGCTTTTGTAACGGATACGAAGGTCGATTACGACTATAACGAGAGCACTTCCCAAGTTACAACGACCTTCAGCTCCGTTACACAAACGAAGCGTGCCAACTTCTCTGCGAACACATTAATGGCTTTGTTCCCTCATCAGTGGAAACTTGCAACTACTCCACTCACGGAGCTCACGTATCCTTCCATTCGTGGGATGATGAAAGTGAGCGAAGGCAATAGCTTTACGACAAAGGATCGTTTCTACGGTATTATTCCGCAATTTGTAGAGCCGGACGATCCGACATACTCACGCGCGCAATTAATCAGTTATCTGGATCAGCTTGATGCAGATACGTCGGGTAATTTAATGAGCGAAGATCCATACTGGCAGGGGAAAAAGCTTCATCCGCTTGCACTGGGTGTGCTCATTAGCGATCAGCTTGGGGATCACGAACGTCGGGACCACTACCTGTCCCTGTTAAGAACCATTTTGACCGACTGGTACACCTTTTCACCGGATGAACGTCTGCACTCCTATTATTTTTATTACTCGGATCAATGGGGAACGATCTTCCCTTATGGGAGCGGGTTTGGTGTCAACACCGGACTGACGGATCATCATTTTACGTATGGCTATTACGTTTTTGCATCTGCGGTGCTGGCCATGTATGATCCAACGTTTGTAGAAGATTATGGCGATATGGTTGAACTGCTGATCCGGGATTATGCCAATCCTTCGCGTACAGACAATCAATTCCCATGGATGCGTAATTTTGATCCTTATTCAGGTCATTCCTGGGCAGGAGGTTATGCCGACAATCGCAGCGGAAACAATCAGGAAGCGGCAGGTGAAGCTCTGTTCAGTTGGGTCGGACAATATATGTGGGGCGAAGTAACAGGGAATAAAGCCTATCGTGATACAGGCATCTGGGGCTTCGTCACCGAAGAAAAAGCGGCCGAGCAGTATTGGTTCAACTATGATGGGGACAACTGGCTGGAAGGATACAAACACGCTACCGTAGGGCATGTATACGGCAGTGCTTACCTGTATGGCACGTACTTCTCCAACGACGCAGAACATATTTACGGCATTCACTGGCTGCCGCCGGCGGAGTGGATGACCTATTACGGCCGTGATCCGAAGAATACTGCCGCACTATACAACGGGATGATCAAGGATCTTGGTGGTCAGCAGGAGCGCACATGGCAGCACATCATTTGGCCCTTCCAATCCATCGGGGACCCGCAGGCTGCTCTTGCGAAATGGAATACAAAAGACATGCAGCAAAACGAAGTCTTTAACGCCTACTGGTTCATGCATAGTATGGCATCCACAGGAACACGTACAATGGATATTTGGGCTGATTCTCCGGCAGTAACTGTCTACGAAAAGGATGGCGTCTACACGGCACAAATCTGGAATCCGTCGGATACCACCAAGACGGTTCGCTTCTTTAATGCGAGCGGGGCTTTGGGTTCGGCTGCCGTCTATGCGAAGGCTCAAGTGAAGGTCAATCCATTGGAGCATACGGTAGTTAAGCAGCCGGATGCTTCACAAGGCGTCACTTATCTGGATCGCAGCGCATGGACGATCACCGCCTCTTCCAGTTCGGAAGCAGTGAAACGCATGATTGATGGAGATTTGGCCACCCGCTGGTCATCTGGACAAACGCAGCAGCCTGGAGACTGGCTCCATATTGATCTGGGCAGCGAGCAGATGATGGACACCCTTTTCATGAACTCCGGCAGCAGCGGGGGTGATTATGCCCACGGGTATGAAGTTTACGTTTCGAAGGACGATGAGAATTGGAGCAAGCCGATTGCACAGGGAACAGGCTCATCTCCGAGCATGTCCGTCGATTTGGGGATGCAGAGTGTACGTTATATTAAAATTGTATTGACTGCTCCCGCAGACAGCTGGTGGTCCATCTCGGAACTCAAGCTCGCCCGATTTGGTAAATTGGCTCAAGCACCTGAACATCCAAATCCAGCCCCGCTGCCCGATCGGTCAACTTGGATCGTGACTGCTTCCTCCACACAAGGAACGGATATCACGGCTCATATGCTGGATGGAAAAAACGAGACGTTATGGACGAACGGGAGAAAGCAATCCAAAGGACAGTGGATCACGATTGATCTTGGGCAAACGAGTCTTTTTGATGCGGTAGAACTGGACCCGGGGAACGCCAAGGATGACTATCCACGACAGTATCGCATCTTCGTTTCCGATGACGGGCAGAACTGGGGAACATCTATTGCTGGAGGCGAAGGCGTGACAGGACGTCTCTCCATCACCTTCCCTGAGCAGGAAGCCCGTTATGTGAAGATTATGCAGACGGGTGAATCCGACCAATGGTGGTCGGTTTCTGAGTTGTTCGTTCAGCACTATGGAACAGGAAAACAAAAACGTCTCCTGCCAGATGGATGGTCCGTCACAGCGTCTTCTGGTGATGAAGCTGCAGCGGCGATACTGGATGGCTCGGACCAAACACGCTGGACTTCCGGTCAGACACAAATAGGTGGTGAGTGGCTTCAGCTGGATCTGGGCCATTCACAGACGGTGAACCGGATTGTACTGGATAGTGCTCATAGCAGTGAGGATTATGCTCGCAGCTATGAAGTATTCACCTCACTGGATGGCATGGATTGGGGTAAAGCTGCAGCTGCGGGTGAAGGGGAAAATGCCGTACTTTCTATTGCTTTCGCTCCCCATGAGGCTCGCTATATCAAGATCGTTCAGACCGGAACGGATTCTCACTGGTGGTCTGTATCTGAAATTGCGGTTTATACCTCTGATCAGACGCCATGGACACCTGGAGAACAGGATGAGCTGCTGCCTACCGAACTGGATCGGACGTCTTGGACAGTTACAGCTTCCACGTCTGAAGACGTTAGCGCACTGCTCGATGATGATCTGAACACACGCTGGACCTCTGCGTCCGGACAGCAAACAGACCAGTGGATTCAGATTGATTTGGGGAGCATCCAAAATTTTAGCCGGTTAACTATGGACTCAGGCAGCAGTACGAATGACTATGCCCGTAGTTTTACAATCTTCACTTCAACGGATGGAGAGCAATGGAATTTAGTTTCAGATGCTTTGGGAACCGATCCTCTAATCTCCGCGATGTTCACGAACCAGCAGGCACGATATGTCAAAATTGCTTTGACTTCGGACAATGCTGAATGGTGGTGGTCTATTGCTGAGTTGAAGCTGTACCGATGATACGCTGAATTATAAAGCATCCATCTTGCGCGAATTAAAAAACATGAATCTAAGATTTAAATATCGTTCATGCAGCCAACCACCCCTCTCCCTTAATTTTGCGGGACAGGGGTGGTTTTTGGTAATAACCCGCTTCTATTGTTGGATTCATGATAACCAAAAACCGTGATGGACCTGTCCACCACGGTTGAATAAAGAAACATTATTGCTATTTACTTAACGAAACATTTGCTGTTAGGGTCTTGTCGATCGTCGTCCAGTTTACATAAGCACCTAGTATTTCATTAATAATAGAAACTGGAACTACGGTTTCGCCATTTAAAAGCTTAGGTACTTTAGTATTAAACACTAATTTATTGTTAATTGAATATACATCTGAACCAATTTGAGCATTTATATTTTTGGAACCTAATTTGATTTTCGTTGTACGCGTCTTAATATCCCATTCTACTGTTCCGCCCAACAGCTCCGAAATGGTTCGAATCGGTACGTAGAACTCATCGTTATGAACAACCGGCTTGATTAAGGTACCACCTACATTCATTGCAGCGTCAACATATTCAAGAAAATCAGTCTTTCGAATGAGTCCATGAACCCCTTTGGTTCGGTCTACGACCTGAGATACTTCATAATCCGCTGCGGCCGATAGGTATGCATAAGCCACACTTCTATCCATATCAAGCTTATCGGATAAAAATTGAATCGATTCACGTACTGATTCTTTCATGGCTTCATCCAAATCAGGATCCAGTCCAATTGGGATCCAATAATCCTCTGTTTCAGCAAAGGGCTGCGTGAATTCTCCACGATGTGGTATTGATGGATCACCTTTCTTTAACACTGTTAACCGAACTGTACCTCTTAAGGATGCTTCCAATGCAGTTAATGCTACTTCTCCATCTCCTTGAGCAAAATGTGGATCTCCAGTATAGAATAGCCCGCCTTTAACTTGAATCGGATAATAAATAGTTGAACCAACACCTAACTCATTAATATCCATATTCCCTCCTGTTTCAATAGGCGGGATAGAACTCACAACTTCACTGGTATTTGGCGCAACCCCCATAACACCGAGAAACGGGTTAATTGGGAAACGTACATTCTTGCCAGCTTTTGTTGGTAATAAACCATACCAATTGCCGTTGATTTCTTCAATAGGCGTAAAGATAGATACATTATTATATAATTCCGGTTTTGCCGCGCCAGCTCCCTCTTGTGGACCTGTATTTTCTGGAAATTCGTTAGGGAGGGCACCTTTACCATGACGGTTAGAAATAACACCATAGGGAACTCGAGTCTGCAGCGAAAGGACTTCTACTTTAAGGACATCTCCTGGCATCGCTCCCTCAACCGCTACTGGTCCAGTGATAATATGAGGTCCGTCTTTTACATAATCATGTTTAATCTCAGAAGTCGCAATTACCTTCGCATCATCCAACACTCCATCAGGTGAGATACCAAATTTGCCGAAGTACTCCACTGGATTTCTCCCTTGATCCTCGATCAGTCCCTCATGCGATACCGTGTCAAATGTTACAGCACTTCCTGATGGTACTGTAAGAATAGGAGAGCTATCTCGATTAGGCAGTGACCCCCAGCGAATGTTCTCAATCGCAGACGTTACATAATAATCACCTTCTACCTTATCAAGGGTTGTTGGCTGCAGCGGCATACTCAAGCCCACTGAAGGTAGAGCAAATGTAAATATACCAACAATCCCTATTGAAACTCCAAATCTCCTAACAGCTCGGTTAATAAACATGACGTCCCCCCTCTATATAATGTTATATTATGTAACTCATAAAAACACATTACCATATAAGTATATGAACAACAATACATTTATGTAAATAAAAATCACATTAAAAGATATAAACCAAGAAAAAAACCTATGAATTCAAATTTACGTCAATATACCTGACATAAAAAAGCGACGTGATTTAAATACATTTACTAAACTTAAGGACCTTCAGAAATTTGCACAATCGAAATATTGAACTGAAGCGACTGGATCAGTTATGAGGAAAATACGGTGGCGACGGGGTAGAATAAAGACTAAAGAGCCCACGTCATGCGAGGGCTTCTCTGTGCTTGCATTATATTGATGCACCATTTTTAGATACTTACATCACTTACTTCTGTAACATTCAGGTTGAGCTTGTTTTTTCGGCATAGTTCGTAAAATTCGTTTGAAATGATAGGTTTGAAGATATTTATATGGTCCAGCATAAAAAACTCATGGTCGCCAATTCGCTCCTCATGCAGGCAGATTCGAGATACAACTTTGACAGTCTTACGTGGAGGCTGCTGTACCGATGCAGCAATGACCGCTTTGCGCCCATATTCTGAACGTTCATAATCAAAAACATCCAAACGATCCAGAGGATGTGCAATCCAATAGTTTTTTTCAACGGGACGTCCATTGTGGAAGCACACTGCTGCGGGAATAAACTGCGTGTTTGTCCTCGTTTGTTCCAACAGCAGTTTAAAATCATCGGATACAGCTCTCGTTCCTGTGATTGTCTCGAAATAATCGACGTTCAGGCTTCGCACCGTAGACAGTAACTCCACCTCTGCCGTGGTCCCCTCTGGCAGCGGATTCTCTATCGCCAAATAATTCATATCTAATTCAGGAGTGAAGGTCGTTCCCCCGCTAATAAATCCTCTACGTGGATACTGAGATTCCAGGAAAAAATAGTTCAAAGAGTGATGCCCCCTTTCCGAAGAAGTGCTTTCATCCTTTATACGGGTTATATAACGATAAATAAAAAAGTAAGGCAACTTAGATTCCCGGTCGCAAGACCGTCGGAAGCCAATATCTATTATTTCGACGGAACCAGTCTCATTTTCAAAGATGGCTTACTCGTAAATGCAGCTTCTATTCATAATGCGGGCAACCGCACATTACGAAACATTCTTTTTGATTTAGATAAACTGAAGCACGTCATTGCAGTCTATGGAACACCGAATGCAACCAAGACTGGAGGACCAATGGTACGCTGGTACGAGGTGGAAGGTAAAGTCCTGGTATTCGAAAGCAGCACTAATTTGAGCAGCGCTTACTATATCTCACAATTAACATGAGGAAAAACATCTGTGATCCAATCCCGTTTCCAAATATGGAATCGGGATTTTTATATCTGTAAAATGGGAAAATGCCTACCACCAACACGGGGTTGACTTTGAAGTGTCCGAGGATGAAATTCATCTAGCCATTCGTGTTTTCTACGACCTCCGTTCTGCTTCCTCTATATTTAGCGGAAGTATAACAATAAATTGTGTATATTGAGAAGATCGACTTTCAGCAAAGATTTTTCCATTATGCCCTTTGACAAGCTCCTTGACAATGGACAACCCAAGCCCACTGCTCTTGGATTTTCTAGATGGATCACATACATATAACCTATCAAATACAAAGGGTAAATCCTTTTCAGAAATCCCACGTCCATTATCTGTAATTGTAATTTTCACTTGCTCTTCCCTATAGCTCATTGCCAGCTCGATTAAGTTTCCACCACTATGTGTAATCACATTCTGAATCAGATTGTTGACGATACGACTGTAAGCATTTTTATCCACGTACATACACAATTCATCACTCGGAATATCAAGTTTATATTGGAAATGGTGCTTATCAAAAACCGTAATCCATCCTGCCACAATATTACGTGTTAACTCATAAATTTCCACCTCTTCAAAATGAAAAGTTTGTTCTTTAGCATCTAGTTTAAACCATTCAAACAAAATATCTATGTATTCCTTCAAGTCCTGTGCCTTAGCCCTTGCAATTTGTATATATTCATCTTTTTCCACTCCATCAACAATGCCTTTATCTATAGCTTCTAAATAACCCAGTAATGAGGTAAGTGGTGTTCTTATATCATGGGAGAGGCTTGTCATTAAGAGTTTATTCGATTGTTCTGCCTTTTTTAAGCCTGATAGCTTTTCATTATTAATTTTTACAATTTCATTTATTTTATAACAAATTTGAGTTGAAATATCATGGTGAGGTATAAGCAATCTTCGATTCGTATTCCCCCGAATAATATCTTCAAGGACTAGCATCATTTCAGATAAATTGCTTCGTAAACGATAGATATAGAAGAACAGATACGTTACGATCAGAGCCAAAACCATTATAACTACATTTGTTAGCGACATGAGTACCATTATCATACCTCCGGATTAAACCTGTAACCTATTCCCCAAATTGTTTCAATATAATTGATTTCTTTATTTGCAGCTTCTAACTTTTTTCTGATTTTACTTGTATACGCCATTATGTTTCCATCATCAAAAGCATATTGATCATGCCAAACTTGAATATACAATTGTTTTTTAGTAAACACTTTTCCTTTGTTAGCTGCAAGATAGTACAATAAATCAAATTCCTTCGGTGTTAATGTTATAGCTTTTCCATGAATAGAAGCTGATCTTGCCAGCATATCAATGAGCAGTCCACCCTTAAAGGTTAACTGCATGGTCTCTGGTTTGATTGCATAGTTTAGCGCTGTATATCGGCGTACAAGTGCATCAACTCTAGCTAAAAATTCATTAATACTAAAGGGCTTAGACAAATAATCATCGGCACCTAGTCTAAGACCGTACACCTTGCTGCTTTCCTCTACTCTAGCTGTGAGCATTAATACCGGAACACTGCTCGCTCTCCTGATTTCTGTAAGAATTTCAAAGCCATCAATTTCTGGCAGCATGACATCAAGTACAACGAGTTGATAGTCCTGTTCATTCAACATAATTAAGCCTTTTGATCCATCATGGCAGTAATCTGCTTGTGTATGCTCGTTATTATCCATACAGCGTTTAAGGAGCTGACATAGCTCTACATCATCATCTATAATTAAAATTCGATTTTGTTTAATGGGAGATCCCCCTCTACTTCGTAAGTACAGCTTCATTAACTTCATCAGAAATGATTCCATAAAAACTTTTATAGTAAAACATCTTTTTATCCATTAACTCATTATGCGTCCCATTCTCCACGATTTCTCCATGATCCAGCACGTAAATATGATCCGCTTTTTGAAGAACATTAAGTCGATGTGTGATCATTAGTAAAGTGACTGGTTCATTATCTAAATTAGCGAATATTTTTCTTTCTGTAATTGGGTCTAGATTGCTTGTAGCTTCATCAAAAATAATTATTGAAGGTTTTGAAGCAAGAGCCCTTGCAATTGCAATTCTCTGTTTCTGTCCTCCAGAAAGATTCTGTCCATTTTCACCCATGACCGTTTCTAGCTGCAATGGCAGACATTTAACGTACTCTTCCATTTCAACCTTCTGCAACGCAGCATATATCTGTTCGTTAGACATTTTTCCTGTGAAATCTATATTTTCTCTAATTGTACCATTAATTACTAAAGGTGTCTGTGTCACGACGGCAACTTTTTGGTAGAAATGCTCTTTATTAATTTCAACAATATTATAGTGATTGATTGTTATTATTCCTTCATAATTGTGTAGTGCATTCATAATTAGTTTGGTTATTGTTGTTTTTCCACTGCCTGAACTACCGACAATCGCAACCTTTTGTCCGGCTATTACTTTTAAATTAATATTACGCAAATTACGATCCTCTTTACGTGAATAACTAAAATTCACATTTGAAAACTCCATGATTTCAAATGTATTTACTTCTACAGAACCTGAGGGTGGAATATCACTGTAATTAAGCAATTCTTTGACACGTATGAACACCTCTTTTAGCGTATTAAGTTGAGGAAGCATAGTTGATAATGCGCGAATTGGATTGATAAAAAAAGCAGACAAAGCAATAAACCCTACTAGTTGTCCAAGCGACAAGTTACCAGAAGCAACTAAGCCCCCTCCTACCGCATACAATAACAGTGACGTTACTATATTTATAGAACTAATGGCCGACTCCATAAGATCACTGGTTTGTGTCCGTTCCTTATGAAGAAGTATCGCTTTAGAATAACCTTGATTAAGATTATCAAACATGATCTTTTCGATTCCCATGTTTCGAATCTGAATAATATTGTTTACCAAATTAAATAATTCACCTTGTAGAAGCCCTTGGTTAGCCATATATGTACTGGTCTTTTTTTGCACTACCCCATTGAGCAGCAGAATGATAGTAAGCTGCGCTAATGTTACAATGCATACAACAAGTAATAACGATGTTGATAGATTAAACATGGCTATTCCACAAACAATCGCTGTTACAACATCTATACAGACAGTAACCACAACACTAGATAAAAACTCATTTATCATACTGATGTTATTGAATCTGTTCACAATGTCCCCGGATGTGTGGCTTTCGAAAAAACGTGTATCTATTTTAAACACCTTTTTCAACATTTGAAGAATAACATCTTTATAGAGCAAGTTTTGAATCATAAGAATTAAACGTTTTCGTAACCAAGCAACGCCGAAATATGTCACAGCAATAAGTAAAACAGCACCTAGAATATTGCTAACATTAAACGCTGCATTGTCTATGCTTAAAATATCTATTATATTCTGTATGATGCTGGGGATAATCAATACGATTAACTGGGCGGCAACTGTTAGTAAGATACTAATAAGTATTTTAACCCAATCTAATTTAAATTTTATATTAGCTGATTTCTGTAGAGGAATTTCCCTTACAGCTTTGCTTGGTCGAATCACCACAATGATACTTAAAAATTGTTCAACAATTTCTGAAAATAAAAGTACTCTTTTTCCTTTTGCAGGATCTAACACTTGGAATCCATGTCTGGTTTTCTTCTCTATTACAATATAATGATTCTTATTGGAGCACATAATAACGGGTAAATTATCAATTAGATTTTGTTCATTGTTGGCATAATTATAAGCTTTAAATTGAAAAAAATGCTGTTCGGCTATTCGCTTCAAATCTTCCAACGAAATCCCATCTCTACCTACATTAGCAAGTGAAGATATTGCTGTTAAATCTGAACGATAGTGATAATAATTAAATACCATGGTTAAACAAGCAGTTCCGCAATCGGTCATTCCTAATTGCCGAATTAGCCTCATTTTTTTCATCATTATAATCACACGCCCCTGAATTATTATAGATTAAAGACGACCTGCTCAAGAAATCCATGAGACTGGTCGTCATATAACCATTTTATTCACGTATTTAATTAAACCCCAACTGAAATTACAGATGGCAGCGATGGCTTAACCATTTTTAATAAAGAATAGCCTATACCAGAAGTACCCACCATAAAGCTGGTATTCTCATGAGAGTCAGGCAACCCGCACCTCCAATGCCCTTGTTTAACCATGACTGCAATCTCTTTACTTACATTTTCACATAACTTCATTAAATCAGATTTATTATAATAGCTTGCATACTGAAGTAAAATCTCCAAATTACCTAAATCGCCATGGCACAAAGAATGATCTCCACAAAACCCTTTCGAAATCGTAGTGTTAGCAGAAGTTGTTATATCCTTTTCAATCCTATCTTTAATCGAAGGAGGTACAAGTTCTAATATCTGCATTCTGCCTAATAAGATTCCACTTGCGCCATGACACCAAGCAACAGGATACAAACCTAACTCATCATTGGATTGACCATCGAATACTCGCTTGTCTCCCCAATTTTGTTCTTGTGGATTAAATAATGCATCTTCATAATCTATTGTTTGCATCGCCGCCTGAAGGAACTCTTCATTAAGGGTGAATTTCCATAATCGCAGCAAAGACATTGCAATTCCAGTAGAACCATGCGAGAATCCTCCTAAAGGATTACTTGCTTCTGACGGAAGCCATCCTATTCCTTCGGGCAGCTGAATTTTATGCTTCAATAACTGCATTCCAGCTCGAATCGAAGAATCAAGATATTTTTGTTCGTTTGTCATTTCATAAAGATTCAAAAGAACTTGAATCGTACCTGCGCTTCCCATCATTATGTCGAAACTCTCATCAGATTCAATTAGAAAATCTACAATTTTAAAATGTTTTTGGGCATAATCTAAATATTTTTTATTACCTGTTATTGAAAATAGCAATTCAAAAGTGTACATCAACGAAGCTTCACCAGAAAATGCACCGTTACTCTGGCTCGGCAGCATAACTAGATTTTCTGTTACTGTATCAGAGTAATTAAATATAGTTTGGTCCAGCGCTTCACATATCGAATCATACTCACCGTCGTGTGTCATCATTTTGAGTGCATTCATAAACACCGCAATACCAGCAATCCCTTCATACAGATAAAAAGTCATCGGAGCTATATTCCACATTGTATTAGATGTGCCCATCAGTGAAATATTAATCCAACTTACATCCTTCCCATCTCTGTTATAAATCGCCTTCTTCATAATATCCCTTGCAACCGTTTGTGCCGCTTCAATATAGATTGAATTATCAAGGACTTGATCTGTTTCTTGTGCGCAGCTTGATAAGCTGTAATGATGATTGCCTGTTAAATCTTTCGATTTATCTTGAGTATATAATGAAAGTACGATATAAAGAGTTTGCTGCTTAAGATCGTCTTCACTTAATTTCGCGATTTTATCATGCAGCTTATCCATACTGCTGTATTCGAAATAATCTTTAATTCCATCATGGGCAGAACTATAAAGTGTTCTTTCAGAAGAATTGTAATAAAAATAAGGAATATCATTTCCTAAAAGATCCTGGAGTTCGTATTTAGTAATTTCAATCATTCTTTTGTCAGTTACATCAATATACTTATACAAGCTTTTTAAAAAAAGTTCTCTGGCATGTCCATTTTGTAAAAAGTCAGGATGATAGGAAGCATGAAGCATCATTGCATAATGCTGCGTTTCCCTCACAATATGGCGCAGTTCAATCTCTTCAAATAAAACTGATTTTTCTAGAAGCGTACCTTTGTTCTCCATTGCGTATATGTACGCTGCTCTAAATCCTTCAATGATGTACTTAATAAATTTAGAGGGTGGGATAAATTCATCCTCAAGCTTAGCTAAATTTTTATTGGTTGATGTTGTAGGATTAACATACTCATATCGCATCGATGAAGTTTGCAGATTAACAAGTCGAGGAACCTTTATAGGAAGTGCTTGGTTCTCAACTCCATTAATTGCGCTTAGATCAATGCCGTCTTCTCCATTTTTCCCCCAGCTATGATGCGGAAGCATACCTGAATGCAGCACCGAATCAGATAGTTGAGAATAAACAGCATCTAGTGCTGTTTTATCTAGTGTTTCTGGTCGATTATCCATGATCGTTTCTAAGTCAACAAGAACAGGAAATTCATTAGAGGCTATAATATTTTCTAAATGAATATCACTTGTATGCAGGATATAGTTCGCAAAAATTGTAATTCCAAACCGATAGTAGTAACGCTGTAGTGCTTCTATTGAAGAACATGAGCTATACTCTACCTGCTCTACCCAACCATATTGCTCCATATTAATAATTTTGTAATTAAGCATCATCATATTGCAGTTATGTGCCAAATCACTGACAAAGGTTTGATACGCTTCCTCTGCTTTCAGAGAACGAGGCTTATAGATTAATTTGATTTTATTATCTAATTCAAATTTATATACTGCACTGCCACCTTTATGTGAATCAGATACACTAGAACTCATTTTATCAATTTGGTTAAAGCTTTCCCCCCCACATATTTCATCAATAATAAGATCTCTATCCTGCTGTAAACGTTGTAATATAGTAACATAATTAATAACAACTATATTAATACTTTCAAGTACTAATCTGCACAAGCAAGGATAGAAGGATAACAATTGAGAAATGTAGCTCTTATCGCTCAGATACCTGTTTAAGTAATACTCATACTCCTCACTTGAATTATCCCCCTGAAGCATCCCTTCTTCTTTACTGATATACATTTCTAATATAAGTGTTCTTGTACATACATTAGATAGTTTTGCAAAGAGAGTACCGAGAAAGCTCTCCTCTACCACTCGATTCAAAAATTGTATATGGGATAAATCAAGTTTCTTATTAAACCAATACAACCCTAGTTTAAGTAAATCCCCGAACAAAGGTTTAAACACAATATCAGTACTTTCTAAAAAAGAAGATGAAAGCTGCATTTCTTGATGCTCGTCCATCATATAAGCATTATAAATCTCATTTAATTCTTCAAAATAGTTCGGAAGGTTTACACAATAATCTTCTGAGCTGTACAGCATATCTATATCTAATTTCTCATCATCCTTTAAGTAAGTGATGAGCTCCTGTCCTAAAATATTCTCCCAATAATCATATGCTTGATGGTCTGGTTTGTATGAAATTCCGCTGTATTCTCTCTCCCTAATATAGCTTGAATTAATAAAAATTGTATTCATATTTAACTCCCCTTCAAAGTTGCATATAACTTACATTTCCATATTCAAGTGTATACTTTGAAATCTATTCCTACTTCATCATTAGTTTACAACTTGTAGCCACCCTAACTAATGATTGCGATTAATTTAGATAATTCCTATACTTTTAGCAGCAGAAGCTTAAGAAAGGGCACTCTGTAGTAAACGTACAGAAATTACCACATGATTTCTGTTTAGAATAACAGCTGTTATACGTGTTTGGGCTATCTGCTGCACCATGTACTTTATTTAACTCGGCTTCACTTAGTTCGATCATGATATTTCCGGCTGGGTTTTCAAATTGCGCATTTCTTTTCAATGGGTTTCTAAGAGTACTGTTACTCATTTTTAACATCTCCTCATAAAATAGAAATTTATTAGTTAGGGTGTGTACAAATCGTAAACATGTTGATAGTCCATATTGTACATATCTTTCACCTTCAACACCCTAACTTGGAAAATTTAGTATCAAATAAAGGAAGAAATTGTTATTTATTCAGGTAATCTTATCGTATTTGACTAATTTAATTAAAAGATTCTGCTGCATACTCACTGGCTCTGCGGAATCACCAGCCTCAAAAATGCTTTGGTTGAAGAACCGCTCACGAATCTTTCACAAATGAATTGTCGCACTTGACTTGACCATATGTAATTTATATTTGTGATTATTACATTTCGTTGATGCAGCTCATTTTATTTAATGTTTCACGAGTTGTTTTTCTATTTTTTCGACTAACTGGCAGGACCACATCATTTTCCATAATTAAATGATCATACTGAGTTTCTATAATATACTTAAGATTGACAAAGTATGATTTGTGAATGGAAATAAATTGTCGATTATTTAACTTTTCTTCGATTGTCGACAGCTTCCCATAAAAACTGCGAACGCCATTAACAAGAACTATATTAATTTTCTTTCCTCTACTTTCAAAATACATAATCTGCTCTGAGCAAACTTTGTACTTATGGCTTGCTATCTTATATTCAAAATGCTCTTTATCTAAATTCAACAGAGAAATAGATGTTTTTAGAACGTCTAAAATACATTTATATTGAAGTGGTTTGATTAAGAAATTTAGTGGTCTCGTATCAAATAACTGCATAGCATAGCTTGCCTTTTCAGACATATAAACAATTTGAGTGGTATTATTATTCATTTGCTCCCGAATTATCTTAGCAGTCTCTATTCCATTCATTGATTTCATTTCAATATCTAAGAAAATCAAATCTATTTCTTCTCCACTACTTAAATATTTACAAAGATCCATTCCTGAGAGAAACACTTCTACTTTGATATCTATAAGCAAATTGTAACTAGCTTGGTCAAAAATACGTTCTAACTGTGCACTCATTAACCGATCATCATCACAAACTGCTATATATAACACAGTTTATTCACCCTCTCTTTTAAATGGTAACCCTATAAAGATGAGACTAAGTAACAATGCGCCAGAAAGACTGCCTACTGCGATAACATACTCGCCAGCTGCAACCGTACGAGCCCCTGATACCTCAAAGATTGCTGATATTGGATATAAACTATGAATAGGTGAATTTGTAGTAAATACACCAATAAATGAATACACAATTGCGATAGCTGCTGAAATCCAATATCCCCTGCTTAACACAGTTGCAATGGTTATAATTGGGGTAACGGCAACAAAACAGCCGATTCCTTGCAGTAAATATTGCTTAAAATTAGTAATCACAAAATTGATTGTCATCATTCTGCCGTTAAAAATATACTCTGTGCATATTACAACCATGAAAAGCACAACAGACATCAAGAGACTAATTAAACAGGCAGTACATAGTTTTACCAGCATAAGCTTTGTTTTTGAAATGGGGATCATTTGAAGATTTTTCAATGTATCATACTGGAGTTCTCTACATATAATGAAGCTGCCTATTAATGCAAATAGAGGCGGAAAAATGTAATAAGTAAATAAGGATAATGTGCCTTCAGATAGCCATCCCAACGTATTAATATACCTCTCACCTTGGAAATATCTCAGCCCTTGCAGAACAATAATGAATGCTACCAATACAATAGTAATGACAGATATAAGAAGTAATCGGGTTCTTTTTAACTTGTTAAATTCAATACTAACGAGCATATTCACCCTACCCTTCCTGTTTGTTTAATACAATTGAGGAGCCCATCAGAGAAAACAAAGATACGAATAAAATATTAAGGAGTGATATTAGGATGTTTCCCTCAACTGTTATTCCTTCAAAGTTGTTATACCAAATCACATTCATGGCGCTAGAAACGGGATGAATTCCAACCAAGGATGAAGCTGCAATGTAACCAAAAAATACATAGGCAACACAGATCGAAATAGGGAGTACGTACCCCTTTTTAGAAATTGTAATAATGAAAACAATGGGCAGCATTGCGAGTGGTGTAAGCAGTCCACTATACAGACATAAAGTAAACAATCTGATAAGAAGTGTGAAATTAATATCTGGAAAGCCTCCGGCAACTACAGCACCTATAGAGATTAATAAGCCTGTTAGCATCATAATGCTAAGAGAAATACCAAATAAGGTAATTATTTTTGAAATTAATATTTCATTTTTACTCACTGGTACACTGGACAGTTCCTTCATCGTGTTATATTTATATTCATCCGAGAAAATCGATGTGGCTAAAATACCCAGCATAATTGGTAAAATTAATATGCTCATATAACCTAGACTCAGTTTATAAAAATCAGAAAAGCTATTCATAAATGAAGCATTTCTGGAAATATTCGCAGCATAATAAGTTACGATTGCGGGCATCACAAATGCAATTAAAAATTCCGTTAATAACAGCTTTTTACGCTTTAGCTTCATGAATTCAGCTAGAACGATATTATGCAATCCCCTCACCTCCGGTGATCTTTCTAAAATAATCCTCCAGCGTATCATTGCACAGCTGTGAGGTATTAACATCTATATTACTGAGCATTAAAGCTTTATTAACCTGAGCAATATCAGCTTTTGTATCAAATAACCGAATCGTAAAGTCATCATCCACACTATAATGAAACAAGCCGAGTTGTTGCTCTAATATTCTAGCTGCTTGTGCGGAAGAAGATACCTTAAGCAAAAAATACCTACTGTTGTTCTTCTCTAACTCTGCATAACTGCTTTCTGTTAGAAGAATGCCATTATGAATAATTCCAATATCATCTGCTAGTAACGCTATCTCGGATAAAATATGACTTGATATAAATATAGTTTTTCCTGTTAATGTACTCATATTTTTTATTAAATCCCGCATTTCGGCAATTCCAATGGGATCAAGACCATTAGTAGGCTCATCTAAAATGAGTAATTCGGGATCATGCATTATTGCATTAGCTATCCCCAATCTTTGCTTCATTCCCAGAGAGTAATTTGCAAACAATTTTTTATCCTTATAAGGAAGTCCTACAATATCAAGTGCTTCTTTGACAGCATTTCTGCTCACTGTACCACGCAGCTTAGCGAAAATATCCATATTTTCTGTTCCTGTTAAATTCGGATAAAAACCGGGGGTTTCAATAATTGCTCCGATTCGTGAATATAAACGCTTACGCTCTTTGGTGGAGGCCCCTATTCTTTCTCCCAAAATCTCAATTTCCCCTGAGCTCGGCTTTACTAAACCCATCATCATTTTCATTATCGTCGTCTTACCAGCACCATTTCTGCCAAGCAGACCATAGATACATCCTTGTTTCACTTCAAGATTGACCTGATTTACTGCAGTCTGGTTATCATATTGTTTTGTTAAATTTGTAGTTCTAATTGCTGTACTATTCATCAGATAGATCAACTCCCTTTACGACACTTGGTAATTCATACGATACCATTTCCAATATGCTAAAAGCTTGCATTTTTCTAGTAATTCTTGTGTTTTTATAAAGATCCATTATGTATTTGAATGTTCCCGGCAATTTCTGAAGTGGGGATAACTGCTGCTTTCCTTTCTCAAACCAGATGTGATAAAAACATCCCTTAAGCAGAATGATCAGCTTGCAGATATACAAGAAACGAAGCGAATGTGAACAAGATCGATGCAGTTCGTTCCAATTCATTTTAAAATCATCGGATACAGCTCTCGCTCCTGTGGTCGTCTTGAAATAATCGACGTCTGTCTGCGACTGGAAGACAGTAACTTTCTCATTTTCACTTCATGCAAACAGAATTCAGTCTATAGACTTAGTTTCATTCCTTCCGGGGCTTGATTCAAGAGATTGCTCCACGTTCTATACTCATTACCAGGAGAACAATCGCGCAGCACAATGTGGAGGATACTTATAGAAATGAGAAGAGTAATAAAAAGCCTACATCCTCTACAGCCTACAGTAAACAGGAGGGATTAATTTGAGAAAAAGCAGCAACAAATTAATGTTTCAGTATATCATCTGGACTTTCCTCATCACGTATTGTTCGTGGGGAATTTTATGGTTAGCCAGCCAGATGGGACTGTTAGAACTAAGAACGCCCTTGGGTATGCTGCTGCTGACCATCGGCGGGAGCGGGCCGCCCATTGCCGCGTATTTTATGTTGAGACATCACGGCAAAATAACAGGATTCAAACCTTTCATCAAAGAAGCTTTTGCAGTGAAACAGCCGCCTATTGCTTATATCATTGTGTTTATATTCACCGCTGCGTATTTTGGTATTCCCGCACTTCTAGGGGGGATCACTCCCAATCTCCCTGTATATACGGCCGTATTGTTCATTCCGATTATGATCATCGGAGGTGGGCTGGAAGAATTGGGATGGCGTTATATTCTGCAACCGATGCTTGAGAAGAAAATTGGATTTGTTAAGGCAGTCCTTGTTACGGCTTTGATCTGGGCTGTGTGGCATCTCCCGCTATTTTTTATTCAAGGAACCAGCCAATATAACTGGAATTTCGGACTGTTCACCCTTCTTGTTATTGGAATGTCGTTTGCCCTGGCAGTCATCTATCGATTGAGCAAAAGTATTTGGTTATGTATTTTGTTTCACAGCATGATCAATGCTTTTTCAGCCTCATGGGTTATGGACGAACGCTTCTTTATTAAACTCACAGCTGCCATTGGAATAATAACGATCGCTCTTGTTTTGTTATTTATAAAACGCGGCAAAGCAAGCATGAAGCCTGCATAACATGTAAAATATACTGCGACGCACGGCCGTCGTGCTTTACTTCATATTAGAGACAGCATTATCTGCTCTAGACCCACAATCATAGCGGATGCAATCCCCCATACATCAGGTACACAACTCAGTTATAATGAAGAATATGAAATAAATGATGCATTAGAAGAGGTGGACTATTATGCCAGAGTCATCCTATGACATCCGTTCCAATCTGCAGTTCCCAAACAGCATTTTTAATATTGACCGCAAGTATACTGCTGCACTATTGTCTGCACTGGACGTCAAACAGCAGGAGATACTCGCTGAACAACTGGTCGGTCCAGATTATGCCCTTCATCTGCTCCTTGCCGCAGCAGCTGCACAGCAGCTCGCGGTAGAGTGGACTGAAGCAGCACAGCACTGGTCACCGCCGCTCACCCTTGATCTGTCCAAGTGCTCCATCGACTGCGCTGATGAGTATATGCTGATCCCCGGGAAGCGGCTGCTTCGCTTCTGGTTTCACTCCGAAGATGGACCTGAGGACTGGAGAGAAGGATACAGCGATCGTTTTTTCGATCTTACTGTGACGATTGATGCTGAATCCCTTATCATTCAACACACTGCCGGGCCGAGCCGATAAAAAAGCCTCCGTTAAGGAGGCTTTCAGGTGATGCTTACCTATTACCGGACCGACTATACTTTCTTTACCTCCTCCCGCTTGGCATAATGTTCATTAATGTAAGAAAGAATATGAGCATTGTCTTCGAGTTTCCCCGGAATCAGCACTCCATCATCTTCAATGGCCGGTATGAAGGGTCCCCCCATTTTTTCAATCAAGGCTTTACGCTCAGCACGTTCTTTGGGAAGGTTTACATTGATATAAGTGACCTGAAGCTCGGTTAGACGTTCGCGAACAGGCTTACAGTAAGGGCAGGTTTCACGTTGATACAAAATCAGCATGGTATACACTCCTTTCCTGAATCTCTTGGATCGCTGCGATGCTTGCTCCTTTGGTAAAGGATGCTCCCATTTCGGTAAGAGCCAGCTCAATAGCTCCGAATACAGTAAACAGATCCAATATATCAACGGAACCAATATGACCAACACGAATCATTTTCCCCTTAAATTCTCCCTGTCCTCCCGTAATAGTCATCCCGTATTTGGAACTTAGAATCTGCAGTAATTTCGAAGTATCCAGCCCCTGCGGTGCAATCGCAGTGGTAACGGTGTGACTTCGTCGCTGGGGATCAGCAACAAATAGTTCAAAACCCAAGGCGGCAAGCCCTGCCTGAGCAGCCTGAGCATTCCAATGATGGCGCTGGCAGCATTCCTGCAGCCCCTCTTTCATTAACATCTCAATAGACGCCTGCAAAGCAAAAATAAGTGATACACCTGGACTCGATGGAGACATCGGATAAAATTTCTTAAATCTCTTGAATGAGAAATAATACGTTTTGGGCTCGATCTGCTCCAACCGCTGCCATGCTTTCTCCGAAATGGATACAAAAGCAAGACCTGGCGGCATCATAAATCCTTTGTGAGACGCAGCCAAAACCACATCCAGCCCCCACTCATCCATGTGCAGTTCATGTGAAAGCAATCCGCTGATGGCGTCTACGATGACAAGGACATTCTTGTCTCGAAAAAATGCGGCGATGCGTTGAATATCATTAGTAACTCCGGTGGAAGTCTCGCTGTACACCACAAGAATGCCCCGCACGTCAGGATGTTCATGATAAGCTTTTTCCACCTGCTCCATATCTACAGAGGTTCCCCAAGGAGAAGCAATTTCGATTGGCGTCACTCCGTAAACCCTGGATATGTCTGCAAACCGCTCGCCAAAATAACCGTTTGACACGACCAGCACTTTGTCCTGCTCTTGAAAGCAATTGGCCACTGCTGCTTCCATCGCTCCCGTTCCGGAAGATAGCAGGGTGAACACCTTCTGTTCTGTCCCAAAAAGAAGCGGAAGAGAACCGTTGATTTGACTCATAACCTCTTCCATGTGAGAGGAGCGATGGTGAACCAATTCCTGAGCGCCGGCAAGCAGAATGTCCTGCGGAACATACGTTGGTCCCGGAGTCGCCATTCGCAATTTTTTCATAAAAAACATCAGCCCCTTCGGTTAGTTACTGACAAAAATGGTCCGGGTAGAAGGTTGTAAATCAAAATCAAACAATACAATTCGATGCGTATCTGAAACAGCGAGCCTGTTATCTCGGTATGGAACCAGCAGACTGCTGCCGATGATGGATGACCAGATATGTGCAAAGCCATTGCTGTCCTGGGTTGTCCGAAAGTGAGCATACGAGCGTCCTTTGGGTGATATGCTCTCCAAAGCATCTAACAGATCTTCTACCGCTCCAGGCTCATAACGCATGCTGACCAGACCAATTGTACTTCCAGCAGCAAATATTTTGGCCATCCCCTCGGCAGTGCCCAGCCTGGGAAGCAGCGCTGCTGCTTGATCCGTGATGTCATAGTGAGCGTTGTATCCGGCGGATGATACTTTAATTTCATACAACATGGCTTATCGTTCCTTTATATTTCAGTTTAACTTCATATGGATGAATTCCATGAAGCAGCACATGTTTCATAAGCGCAGCGTTCGGATAACCTAATTCCTCATACATATTGACGACTCGGTCTACATCATATTTGACTCGCTCTATGCTAACTCGCAGCTGTCCATTCTCTTCTTCAGCAATGGCATAGGAGGACTGAGTAAACCCGTCGAATGTGTATCCGACTCCACCTGGATTAATGATACATTTACCATCAATATACCGCAGCAGGGGATGATGCGTATGCGCGTAAGCATAGATGGATGCCTGCGGATTCGTCATAATTTTCGCTCGAAATACATCGGTTGACTCGGAAGGCAAAACAACTTCGAACAGGTCTTTCGGTGTTGCATGGAAACCATGCAGCGACAGCGTTTCAGATATATTTAGGGACAGTTCAGTTGGCAGAGAATCCAGATATTCGATATCCTCCTCTGTGATCTGATCCAATGTCCACAACCTTTCGAGGTTCATGATCTCGTAATCCGTTTCCGGAACCTCGTCTTTCTTAATACCTCGTATAATCCATTCATCCGTATTGCCTTTCAGGACGAGGGCCGATGTACCCCGGAGCATGTTTAGCACTTTTTGCGGCTCAGGACCACGAAAAACCAAATCCCCTAATACAATAACCTCACTAATATTTTTATTGAAAATATCCTCCAAAACCTGCTCCAGCGCTGCGGCATTGCCGTGAATATCCGAGATAATCGCCAGTTTCATCGCGATCTTCCGCCTTGTTCTGCTGGTGTCAATTCGCTGCTGTCCTGATCGGCTGAATGGCTTAAACTAAAGAAGCGATCAAAGAATGATTTCTGCCATGTCGATGTTTGTCCACCTTCCAAAGCAACATAACGCTTCAATATATCCTCTCCCTGGATGGATAAATAGCCCTGCACCATATCTATAAAAGGATCATTAAATATTATTTTTAAATAATATAGAGCGTAGTACATCGCTTCTTCGGAAGCCAGCTCCTTAGCCCGGGCAGCGACTATATGCCATTCCAGCTCCCGCAGGTGTGCTAATATATATTCGCGAACATCACAAAATTTAATTAGATTGATATCCTGATCAATTCGAACCCATTTTTCATGGCTGGCTTCCTTATAGAGATGGATGGTCAGATGGATGAGAAAATCAACGGTTTCCAGACACCTTGCAGGGATACCATATAATTCTTTGATACACGCCCCTCGCTCGAGCCCTCCCGATGCGATAAATGTCCGGGTCAGATCCACATCGTAAGAGAAGTCAACGCCAACATATTTGGCAAAACCGTTATCCACTCGTTTCATATGAGGGTGTAAATTCCCTGAACGAGTGCTCCACTGGATCACCTCTTCCTCGCTCACTTCAGACACACGATCTGAAGCCCAATCATAATGACCTGGTTTATACCCCATATGCTGCAGCATTTCCGAAATAGCCTGTCCCTGCTCTAATGACACCAAGAAATCCAAGTCATTCGATATGCGCAGCCCGGGGTCCTTGTACACATGAGGAATAAGCCATGCTCCTTTTAACGGAATCAGCTCCAAATCCTTCTTTTGAGCTTGTTTTAAAATCAGCTTTAATTCCTCTGCCATAAGCTCGTTTTTCATCCGATTGCCCTGGTATGCATGATTCATGATCTTTTTATATTCCAGCTTGATGGCTTTGAAATGGTCAAGCCTGATCAGGTGAGGAGTTACGAGAGGCAGTACTTTGTGTTTGATACAAAGTGCCATAAAATAATCGATGGCAATGCCGCGCTGTAAAATGGAATGAATGTTCCGCTCTTGCTCCTCGTCCAGATGAATGCGGGAACATAAAATCATCAACTGCTGTTCGTTAGACAATGTCGACCATGCCTCACTCTCCGAACGATACATCAATTTCGTTCCTTCCTCCCTTCTTGTTATCCGAATCGATCATTATCTCGTTGTTATATAATGCAATCATGTTCAATGCCCATTCACGTGATTTACTCAAAGATTTATCGAAACGTGCGATCCAGTCCTCACGATCGATTGAAAAGGAAACCAGGTATTCCGTCTCCTCTTCGATCATTACAAGCTGCAGCTTTTCGTTGTTTTCCATCACCGCATCACGCTCACTTACAGCTCCACCAGGAGCCTGCCATCCACTGGGGTAACCTTATAGGTTCGCAGCTTCACCTGCTTATAAGCCAAACATTCGCCTGTCTGTACCCGGAATTCCATACCGTGCCAAGGACAGGTTACAATTTGCCCCTCTTCTGTCCAGTGCAGTTCCCATGTTTTTTTATCCCTGTACAGCGTCCCTGATACTTTGCCTTCGCACAGCGGCCCGATCTGATGAGGACAGATATTGGGCAGGGCGTGAAACGTACCATCAATATTAAAAATGCCGATCGTGCGCCCTTTAACGGTCACCACTTTATGGCTTCCCACAGGAATTTCGTCCACAGCAGCAGCGTCAAAAATTCGTCCCATCAGCGCAGTATCCCCTTTTGTGCTTTTGAACGCAGACGCTTTCCCTGCCTGTCTATATCAAAGAATGCAAGCGCATTTTCACCCAAGATTTTTCGTTTGACCTCTTTGGATAATCCAGAATTTAAGATCGCCCGAGGATGGTCGAAATCATGATGAGGCCAATCTGATGCAAACATCGTTGTATTTTCGCCTTCATACAGCTCGATAATTTTAGCGAGATCACTTGGGTTCTCCGGCTCCTCAATGGGCTGAGTTCCATAATAAAAGTTTTTAATGTAATGACTGGGCGGTTTCTCAAGATGCTGAACATACCGGCGCCGTTCCATATATTCTTTATCCAGTCTCATGGACATGTACGGAACCCATGAGACCCCACCCTCAATAAAACACATGTTTAAGTCCGGGTATCGAACTGGAACTCCTGTTTCAATCAGACGCAGCATGTTAAACATCAATGACATCGAGTGTGCCAGTGCATGCCGTGCAAACTCTGTCTCGAACTGCTCGAGCCCGTTGAATGGAAATGCCGTATTTAATGTGAGGACAGAATGGAAGATAACCGGCAAGCCCGCTTCCTCCGCCGCTTGAAATATAGGATTGTACATCTCGTGTCCCCACAAGGTATGCAGTCCGCCACAAGGCAGATATACACCAACAATCCCCTCTTCATCTTTATACTTGTGAATTTCTCTGGCAGCGTCATGAGGATCTTGTGGTACCGCCAAAATCAAGCCTTTCAGCCCTTCACGCCGATCAGCCCATTGGTCCACAAGGTAAGCGTTGTAAGCCCTCGCTAATGCCGCGGCATACTCCCGTTGAGGAAATGTGGCTATTAATAACAGATTGTCCGGGAAAATGATAGCGATATCGATGCCAAGTTCCGTAAGCTCTTGACGAAGCTGATCCGGCGTATTCACCGTTTTTTTGTCAAATCCACCCGGCCAAAAAGGACGATTACCTGAAAATTGAGGTGCAAAGCCCGGAATGTTTAAATAACGGCGAGGAACATCGACAATGGATTCAAGCGCTTTTCTCCAAGGCAAATCACAGTAGGGAATCAGGTCCTCAGGCGTTTCATTGATATGCACATCAGCATCCACAATGAATAAATCCTCGTACTGCCCCTTCTTACTCATAAGATATTACACCCCCATCTAAAAAGTTGTGGCTTGTTAAGATGCCGGAACCGGTAATCTCAAATGCGGGCAGTACATATGCAGCGGCTTTACATTGTTCAATCATCGTATCTATTTCATCCAGTCGCCCCGGTTTCACAAACTCATTCCATTGTTTTGCCAGACCCTCTTCGTCAAACATTCTTTCAATGTGAGGAACCATGAACGCGACATGGTTCTGCAGCTGCCTAATCTCGCTATTAGCAGAAGGCTCAAGTTTAGGATAAATAAACGCACCTACAGGCGCAGTAAAACCAGCAGGCACATGAGGAATCATCGACTTGAACACATCAGGTGGAATTGCCCTTTTGTGATCGGTAGACCACAACGTTTCTTGGGCTGCATCGATCTCCTCCGACAACCCGAACTTTCCGACAAAGTCAGGATATTTGGATAACGTACCTAGTCCCAAATGAGGATAATCAGGCCAGCCTGATGCATGTAATTGTCCTTCCTTCACCCATAAAAAGGTTTTGTCACCACTCATAAATTGATGCCCAAGCTTGCTTACCAACTCCAACAGCGTTGTTGATTTTCCTGCTCCTTTTGGCCCGATAATCAAATTTGCTCTGCCTTCGTCATATGAACAGGTCGCATGCAGCACGACAACTCCATGATTTTCTTCATTTTTGAGCACAAGATCACGAATAAGCTCGATCAGAACCAGCTCTTCTCTTTTCACATCTTCCCATGGAGTGGAGATGACAATTGTACGTTTATTGGCGTTCATCGCAATGTACGTGTCGGTCTTGGAGCATTGCAGATAGACTGTCTCCCCCAGACGTACTTGTTTCGCAGGGATGGTGAAAAAATCAGAAGCACTTTTTCGAAGATAGACCTCTTCTCCCTTGGCAAAATCAATCCCATTGAAGGAATCATCATTTTTCGCAACAGTGATATGGGCTAGAGCATTATGGGAAGTTCCCTCTTTGATAACAAAATGTGTACCAAAAAAGTCAAAGATGGAGCCCAGGGATATCGATCCTTCCAGATTAAAGTTAAGTTCGGAGTGAAGAAAAGACATCGTATATTGATTCGCTTTTGTTTCTGCCACCTTGTACACCCCTTTTATATAGTCATAATCCGATCTATATCCAGTGCGGATTGACGTATAGGATTCGCAAACAAAGCACCTGCGTCGTCCTCCAGGTGATATTTCTTCAACACTTCGGTATCTTTCAAGAGATTTCCAGTGAGAATACATACTGCTGTCTCATCAGCATGAATTTCACCGGAAGCATGCAGCTTTTTAAGACCAGCGATGGTAGACGCAGATGCAGGTTCACATCCGATCCCGCTTTGATCGATCATGGCTTTAGCATTAAGAATCTCCTCATCTGTTACGGACACAGTCAATCCATTGGTCATTTGCAGTGTACGCCTTGCCTTTTTCCAACTTGGAGGATGGCCAATGTTAAGTGCAGAAGCAATTGTGCTTGGATGAGGTTCCGGCTGGAGTGTATCCTCTTTGCTGCTTATCATCCGGTGAAAAGGACTTGCTCCTTCAGCTTGAACAAGTGCTACACGGGGCAGCTTACGAATGAATCCCAGTGCATACAGATCAGCCAGCCCTTTTCCGAGTGCCGAGACATTGCTTAGTGCGCCCCCGGGGACAACAACCCAATCCGGCAATTCCCACTGAAGGTACTGGGCAATCTCATAAATAATGCTCTTTTGCCCTTCTATGCGAAATGGATTAATGGAATTGCAAATATACATGCCCAGTTCCTGATGGTACTTCTCCAAAAACTCAATCCCTTGATCGTAGGTCCCGTCAAAAGCGATCACTTTAGCCCCGTACGAAACGGTTTGTAATACCTTGTTAAGCGAAATGTTCTGATCCGGCACAAAAACATAAGCCTGCCGATCTATGAGTGAGCTGTACATCGCCAGGGAGGAAGAGGTATTACCTGTAGATGTACATGTAAATTTATCAAGTCCGAGTGAACTGCCATGAGAGACGGCAGCAACCATCCCATTATCCTTAAATGAACCGCTCGGGTTTTCGCTCTGGCATTTTAACCAGATTTGCCGCAGACCTGTGTATTGGCTCACCTTTTCTGCTTGATAAAGACCGGTATTCCCCTCATATTTTGTGACCATATGCCTCTCTTCCAGCTCAGGAAAAATCAGTTCTTTATAGCGCCATACCCCACTTGCATAAGGACTTATTCTTTCAGATAAACGATGCTGAAAATTTCGCTTCAATTCATCTGAATCGATATGGCTGAAATCCTGCTCGATTTCTAAAAGTCCACCACAACTGCACGCATACCTGAACTCGCTTAGTGCATATCTCTGATCACAATCATTACAATGAAGCTTCATTCATATCTCTCCCTACAGCTAGTTATTAAGAATTACAGAGCCTGTACTGCTGTATCTGTCTTCCCGCTGTCGCATCTCAAACATACCTTGAAGTTCGAAAACCTCCTGCATGGTCGAAATATCAAGTTCAACACCAGCCGTATTGCCTTCCCTGAGAATGCGATCAAACGTTTCTTTCATCGCTTTAATCGAACTGCGCAAACCATGGTTTGCATAGATTACCATCTGAATTCCGAAATCCCGAATTTGCTCAACATCCAGTGTCGGATAAGTCGTTGGAACAATGACGATCGGAGCAGTACCTTTATACAACTCCACAAACGAGACAATTTCATGCGGCTGCTTTTGTTTGGAATGAATCAGAATCGCATCAGCGCCTGCCTCTTCGTAGGCGTAAGCTCGATTCAACGCTTCCTGCAGACCTTGTCCTGCAATTAAAGCTTCAACTCTAGCAATAACTACAAAATCAGGATCGGATTGTGTATCTTTTGCTGCGCGTATTTTTCCCGCAAACTCATCGATCGGTGTCAACTTTTGAGGCCCATCAATAAAGCTGTTCAGTTTCGGAAACTGTTTATCTTCAATGCATATGCCGGCCATGCCGTTTCTTTCATACTCCCTCACCATTCGAATGACGTTATTAACGTTTCCGTAGCCTGAATCACAATCACATATAATAGGAATGGAAGTCGCCTCGTTCATTGAAATGGCTGCCTGCAGGTTCTCCGTCATGGTCAAAATATTTGCATCCGGAACAGAGTGAGCAGCCGAGATTTCAAGACCACTTGCCCAGATCGCATCAAAGCCGGCCTGTTCAGCAAGTTTTGCGCTGAGCCCGTTATGTGCACCCATAACACGTATTAATTTTTTGGAATTCAGAAGCTCTCTCAGTTCTTTAGCTTTCATTATTCATTCCTCCTGTCAGCTCCATGGCTTTATTTAAATAGGCAGCATCTACTTTGGGTGGACGCATCTTTCCAAGGGATTGTGCGATTTTCCATGCTGACTTCAGCTGCATTTCTGAACGAGAATCCATTATTTTATCGTAGTAGTAATAGTGAATATTATGGAGTCCGCAAATCATTTCGGGGGCTGCAATTCTCATCGGTTTTTCCAGTACGTTATGAAGTACATACTCGGCCGTTTCAATGATCGACAGCACATCAAAATCTGTGGAAAATCCCCCCCAATGAGTCATAGCACTTATCCATTGTTCCGTCGGCAGATTCCCGGCACCTCTCGCCATTCCACAAAGAGAGGTATCAACAAAAACCGCACCTGCTCGTACAGCCTCTAAAGCATTGGCGAAAGCAAGACCGAGATTGTTATGCCCGTGAAATCCAACGTCACAATCCGTAGATTGCTTCAAAACCGAAATATATTCACGTACACTTCCAGGTGTCATGCTGCCAAATGAATCCGCAATATAGAACACATCTGCACCGTGCCGTGCTGCTTCCACTGCAATCTGCGCAGCTTGAACCGGCTCCGTATAACTTGCAGCCATTAGATTCATGGCAGCTTGAAACCCTCGTTTTTTCAATGCTTCTATATAGGGCATCGCGTATGCTATGTCTTGGGGATAGGAAGCAACACGAACCAACGAAACTGTATTCGGATTAAGCTTCAGAAGCTGTTCCAGACTGCACACCGAAGGGACAACCATGATTGCTTTTTTAGCATGAGAAGTCTGAGGCAGTTCATCCAGAAACTCAGGAGTACAGTCAAACGTTTTACCGGCCTGTTTGGAGGGGTTGCTCCCGGAACCCCCTAAATATCCCAATTCAATATAATCTGTTCTTGCCCGATCAAGACCCTCTATGATTTGCCGAATGGACATATCACTGAACTGCCATTGATTCAAATTGCCTCCGTCACGCAGCGTACAATCAATAAGTTGAATACTCACTCGCTTCACCCCTTATCGCTTCCGAAAAACGAGAGAGAATCTGTTGAGGTGTCCATTCTACCCGCTTTCCAATCTTTTCTGTTCGAGGATCAACCTTAATATGAATTAAAATCGGGCCTTCAACGTTCTGCACCTGCTGCCAATCTTCATGATGCTGCATTTTCAAGCCTGCTCTATAGCCCATTGAGAGTACTGCGGTGGTCATGTGTTCCATACCGACGGTGCGCTGTCCACCAGTACTTTCGTGCATTCCATTATCCAATACTGCGTGTACCAGATTATGAGGTTGTTGTTCTCCAATCATTGCAGCAGCGCCTAGATTCATTAAAAATGAGCCATCACCGTCCAAAATAAGGATCTGCCGCTGCTCATTCGCAAGTGCAAGCCCAAGCGCCACAGGAGCAGCCATTCCCATGGAGCCCACCATATAAAAATGTTCTTTTCGATCACATAGATTGTATAAGTCTCTAGTGATGTGTCCGCAGGTGCTGACTATATATGCATCCGGAAATTGGTCCAGCATCAGCTGGATTGCCTCATCTTTTCTCATCATTTCCCTCCTTACACTTCATCTTTAATGAGGATCGCTGCTGGCTTTTGGGTAAGCTCAAGCTGTTCAATCGCTTTGGCAATCGTTTGTTCCATATCCTGCTTTCCAAGTTCTACATATGGAATTTCGACTGCCTCTAAAAGATGAGTTAATCTGTCCCCAATGATGTCATGCTCGACTGCATCATCGCCGTATGCCCCTCTCCAGCTGATTACAAGCAAGATCGGCAGCTCATAAATCATATTGAAGGACGTAAGTACGTTTAAACAGTAACCAAGTCCCGAATTTTGCATTAAAACAACACTCTTGTGTCCAGCAATAGCAAACCCTGAAGCGACTCCGATTGCCGCGTCCTCTCGAACTGCAGGTATATAACGCACGGCAGCAGTATCGCTTTGCTCTAATAAAGCGAAAATGCCTTTCAAAAGAGAACACGGAACACCCGTAAAATGATTGTATCCATTCGCCTGCAGGATAGATAATATCTTCTCAGCAGCTGTGCTTACTGTAGTCGAGTTCAATTCACTCTTCCTTTCTATTAAATGTTGGATTTTAGCTCAGCTGATATTTTAGACAGCAGCAAAGGGATATACATGCTGAACTGCTTATTATGTTCATGCTTTTCCACATAGATATTTACTCCAACCCTATGCTGATCCAGCAGATACGTATCCATATCTTCAGAAGGTATTAAAATATCTATCTTTAGCTTTTCTTCAACAGAGACAAATTTGGCATAATCGTTGAATGTCTCTCCAAACAAACGGGCTCCTCTTTCCTCCGAGCCAAAAAGAAAGATTTTATTTCGCGAACTGCCGAAGTTGAACCGAAAAATATCATGATCATGCAGCTGATCGAAAGGTGTCATTTCCAGGGAAATATGAAGGCAGTCTGTCCATTCGACTTCCACCGTGATTTGTTTATCAAAGTCATCATTAAACGTAGGGTATTTGGGGTTCCGAGATGCGGCTGTGATCTTTAGTGGATGAAGCTCATCGAGCTGTTTCTGTTCTGCTCCCAGCATTTCGAGAACGTTTTCGAAATAGGTATTACAAACAGATTGTAAAAGATGTTGAGGAACAATCCACTTTTCACTCCAAAAAAGAATTTGTGGAAAGCGCTTTAAATTTTCTTCCAAGTGAACAAGCTGTTCGTCATAAACCTCCAGCAAAAGCTTGTTAGTGAATTCGATACTTTGCTCTGCCTGATACTTACGAACCAACTGCATAAACGCTGCTCTATCAAACGTCGGTTCCTGCATCAGGAGATATATTTCCAACAGATTAATCAATTTGAAATGAGGCACATCCTCAAGAGACGTAATATAATCTCTAAACATCGAAGCACATGAAATAAGGAGAGACATATTGACATTGGGAACGAGTACTTTATCCATGATCTCAATAGAGTGCGATGCGATATCACTGTAGATAATTTCTCCTGAGAAAAACATTCCTTCGGCTGTCGTCCAATGGTTGTCTACAGATATCTCCTCTATGCCTGCCGGATAGCTCGCAACAGGTACAAATTTATGGATATCAACTAAAATCCCATCCTTTTCAAGCTCGGAGAGCTCATGATCCGTCTCTGTTTTTTTTTCGACAAACCCTGCGGTTAATAGATCGTCTCTCAACTTCACAGGGTCATATGTTAAAATGTCTAAATCGGAAGTTTCTCTTAGAAGCACCCGTCCCTCAGCAGCATGGTAATTACTGAATCCCTTTACAACAACAATAGGCTTGTCCAGCGAATTTCTCAGCTTCTTAAGAAACGTAATATGATGCTGATATTGTTCTTTAACCCTTGTTAGACGATGTTCAATTTCTGGTATATCGTTACACTGTACTTCTTTTACATAGGGTTCAAGCTTATGTCTGCTTATTGTGCTTAACATGGCTTTGAAGTGTTCATTACTGTCAGGTGCCATGGTTTCCTTGTGTACGACTGACCTCATGATTCTTTTCAACCAAGCCATTTCCTCCATGTGCTTACCTCCATGTCACTCAGATTGAAACATAACATTCCACACATGTAAAATTTTAGATTTATTTTTCAGTAATCATAAAATAAAAAAAATGCGAAAGCAAGAGTTTTTGTAAAGATAATGTAAAAAAATGAGGTTGAAGAGAGCAAGGAATCACTGCCGGAATAAGCCGCCAAAACAAAAAAGCCTCCGTTGAGGAGGCTTTCAAGTTACCGCTGATCAGAGTCGCATTATCATTATCACATCGTTAACTTTTATTTTAGCGGAACCTTCATTTCCAGCTCTTCAATGTAATTTTTTACGATCTCCCCATCGGCATCCAGCTTATACGCGCCACTTGCTTCACCAGGTACTTCCATCTCGGGATAGAACGGTTTGATTGTTATCGATTTAGCATCACCATGAATCGGAGGTAACACGATGTCCTGATATAGTGCTTTTTCTTTATTGTTTACATCCGTACCAAACGCTGTTAGCCAATCCAGCTGACGGCCGCTGTCATCCACAACCTCATACATCATACCAAAAAGCTCCTCTGTTGTACCTCCCTTCCCAATCAGTTGAATACGAGTTGAAGTTGATGTAAGACTTATTTTACCAAGCTCAAGAGTCAGGTTCCCAGCCTGTTTGGTCAAGCTGTCTGTTAGCAACACTGGTTTGTCTGCTGTCCTTTGCATCGGAAGTTCTACAATGTAAGGTTTATCCACCCCTGTAAGCTTCACCTTTAGTTTAAGCTGAAACTTCCCTGGAAAAGTGTAGCCTTTGCCACCTAACCAGGAAGCATCCGTAAGAAGAATACGAGCACTTTCCGGCGCCGCTCCAGGTCCCCACTTCAGACCCGGTCTTTGACCCAACCCTCCTCCGCCAAGCTCTAAAATAGATTTTCCATTAATAAACCCATCGATGGACTCGATACTTCCATGTTCAATTTGAGCACTTCCTTCATCTTTTGTGCCCCTGTGCACAAAGCTGCTCTTTAGTTCCTTGCCGCTTCGGTTGAGTGAAATATCAATGAAGTTTCCATCAAATTGTGCTTTTGCCACCTCAAGGGTAATGCCGCTCTGAGTTACTCGAATGCTTTTCGCTTTACTCGCCGTCGCGGTCTTTCCTTTTTCTCCAGCAGTTTGAGATGCCGCAGCATCGACCGTTGCTGCTTGATATCCCCAAGCCCCCCCTCCAACTAACAATCCTGCTGTCAAAGCTGTTACCGCCATAATTTTAGATGTGTTTTTCATGATTTATCGTCTCCTCTTGTTTCGAATGAAATCTCGTATAGTTTCTGTATTTCTGCTTGATCAACCGGAACGGTGATCTCCAACTCGTTGATATAATTTTTAATGACTTCCCCGCGCTCGTTTAGCTTAAAGCTGCCTGAAGAGGAAGAAGAATCCTCCATTTCAGGTATAAAAGATTTCAGTTTAATTGACGAAGGAGCCTTGGCCAAACGTTCAAACAGCACATTATGACGAAGCTCTCCTGCGCGGTCAGTTTCATACGCCCCATATCCGCCAATGAGACCCAGCACATTGTCCCTGTCATCCCACAGTTCAAACCACAGCCGACGCTGCCATTTCTGATCATCCGAAACAACACTTAGAAGCACTTGGGTTGTAATCGGTGTGAACTGGATTTCGCTTAAAATCAGCTTGTGGCCTTTCCATTCTCTTGACTTCTGAATGGTGGATATCACTTTGGCCTGCTGTTTGCGTACAGGAAGTTCCAACTTAAATTGTTCTTCCACACCCTCCAGACCGACCTGAATTGTCAGCGTGAACGCATCCGGAAGTTCTGATGTAAACTGCTTTGTTACGGAGCGTGTCGTAAGTTCGTAAATAGCTGTATTTGGATCGGATGTGGGTTTTGCTGCAAGACCCATGTTCCATCCATTATCCTGCCGATCGATGGGACGTCCATCGATCTGCGCCTCAAAGGAATGAATGGCTCCTTTAGGGTATTTGGGCTTTGTTCCGTTGCCCGTAGAAATTTGGTCAAGAATACCGCCACCTCGCTTTTCTCCATCACGAGTAACTACCATCGATAGCCTTGTGCCATCGTAGACAAGCTCTGGAATACGGAGAGTGATTCCATCATGGGTGGCGCTGGCTTCCACGGCATCTACAAGACCGCGCTCCTCCAAGGTTTGCAGGCCTAAGTCGTCGGCGGCCAGCTTAAACAGACTGCCGATGAGTGGAACACTTTGCAGTGATGCTGCGATGGTCGGTGATACAGCAGCACCGCCCAGCAGGCCACCTATCGTAACAATCAATACCGCTGCAGCGGTCAAAAGGATACGGCGAACCCGGGACACAACACGATCAGCCTTTTTACGGTGATTGCGTTCCTGCATCGGAAAAGTTTCCAGAGCGGCATACACCTCTTCTTGACGGCAACGAATAATATCGGGGACCTTGCCTGCATCCTTACTTCCCAACTCCCGCAGCTGCTGTTCAAGATCTCGGTTATTCATACGCCACTCTCCCCTTTCCAATTTCGCTGATTTGCTTTGCCAGCACTCCTCGAGCTCTGTGTAACCGGGCTCTAACAGCTCCTTCTGACAGATCAAGGACACTTGCAATATGTTTGATCGATAAATCCTGATAATAGAACAGATGAACAACCAAACGTAACGATTCGTCCAGATTCTCCACAGCTTCCCTTAAATCAAGCTGCCGGCTGTTCACAACATCCTCTTCCTTGCTGCCCGTCCTCATCTGCTCGGGAAGTTCCGCCATGACGATGGTTCGTTTACGCATACGCAGCACCTGATTACATTCATTGATCAGTATACGGATAAGCCACGTTTTGAAATAAGCTGTCTTTCTTAAGCCGACTATGCCTTTGTATGCTTTCAGCGTCGTTTCCTGAAGAGCATCCGCGCAATCCTCATCCCGTCCCACAATGGACTTGGCCAAACGATACAGCTCGGGCTCCAGCTTCCGGAACAGCTGAATGAATGCTTCACGATCCCCCTGCTGTGCTCGCTTGACTTCTTGTTCCATAGTTTGATGCACGAATTTCATCTCCTTCTGAGGGCCCTCTATAACATTAGATGGACAAGTGCAGCAAAAGGTTATATAAGACCCCAAAAAAAATTACATATACAAAAAACAACAAAAAAAGCCCGTTAGTACGGACTCCAGCATGTACAAATACGTTTCAACTATATATCCTTCAGGATTAAGACATCACTTTAATAAAAAATAAGAGGCTGGGAACTCACTCTATGGTGAGTTTCCAGCCCCTGCCTATGTATATTTGTTATTGTTACTATAAAATGTACAGACCTTAAGCAACACTATAGCAGAAAGCAAAGAAACAGTCTATATTTTTAGGCGGGATTCCTCTATATTTATGATGCTGGCCGGCGAATCCAATGGAAAAAGGGAGCGTCAAGCAATGAAAGTGAATCGTCATCTTACGAATATCGAATTACAGGAATATGTACAGCATGTTTTTGGCAGCAGTTATCATCTGACCGAACAAACAAAATCGCAAGGCGGTGCGCAAAAAGCCATCTACAAAGTTAGATGCACAAACGGTTTTGCTTGTATGCTGTACGTTTGGGATATTTCTTCCAACTATTTTCAAGAGGAACTGCTGCACGGGCCCACCTTTCGGTCCTCATACGGAAGTTCACTTTTCTCTATGAATACGAATTACCTTCAAGCACATGGAATTCGTACACCTGCCTTATATGATCTCAACAATGAAGGGAAACAGCATCATTTCGACTTTGCCCTGGTTGAATACATTGACGGGCAGACAGCTGAAGACTACTTTCAACATACAGATTCGATATCCAAGGATCGGTTATTTCAACGGATCGGAGAGATGATATCTGTCATGCACAGCATGGAACGAAACGTTTACGGAAAAGTCGACAATATCGATGTGAAGGAAACTGCGTGCTCCAGATTGAAACAGAACGATGCTGTAAAATCCCTTTTGTATGCCTCCAGGCACCTACAGCATGTAAAAGAAAATTACAATCAGCTATTGGAGAAATTATACGAATTGGAGGCACAAATTCAACCCCGAAGCCGTTATCATTTCATTCATGATGAGCTTGGACCCAATCATATTTTAGTAGATCATCAACTGCAGCCGTGTCTTATTGATATAGAAGGTGCAGGATTCTTCGACCTTGAACACGAACACAGCTTTCTCGCGCTGCGCTTCGGCGAATATTATCGTTATTTTGAGCAAAAGGAGCTTGATCCCGCCCGATTGTCATTTTATCGATTTTGTCATCATCTATCCTTGATGGCCGGAGGTTTAAAGCTGCTCCATCGTCAATTTCCAGATCAGCAGTTCGCCAGAAACCTCGCTGCCTATCATGCCAAACATGCAGTAGAGATGCTTTAAGATAAGATTCTGTAACTGGATGGCATAAAAATAAACAATCAGAAAGCCCGGCTTAAATCGCCGGGCTTTCTCACGTAAATTGAGCTGGATCGCTCGTTATTATCTTTCTATTCCTTTTAAGCATTCTCAAAGTATTTAAAAAACCGGACGGTCTCTTCATAATCTGCTGCATCAGCATAAATGCCTGTCATCTGTCCCAGCGCTATGGCAAAATCGACGTATCCGTTCGCTTTCGCTGTAATGATGTTGTCATGTACTTTATACGTTTCGGACCGGCTTGCATCATTACTTGTGTATTGTTTTCCTTCCAAAATTCCTGCCTCATGCAGCAGGTCTACTCCGGAACATATCGCGCCGACATATTTGCGATCCGCTTCCAGCTTCTGCAGCAGTGTAATCAGCTGTGTATTATGCTGCAGTTCGCTGATATCCCCTCCTGGTATGATCATCACTTCAATGTCCCGGTGATCTATTTCATCTATGGACTGATGGGGGGTGACGATCAAACCCTCATAAGACTTCACCGCATCAGATGTCATGCCAAGCGTGATGATCTCTCCTTTCGTTTTCATGAGGTACATGGCCAGCATAACCTCAAAACTTACATACCCATCGTAAATTACCACATATGTATTCATTCATCTCACCTGCTTGTATGTATTCTAAACTGCCAGCTTTATTGAAAAATTGGATCTGTATAAGCATATCACATAAAAAGGGTACGACAGACATTGGATTACAGAAAGATTCCCTTACAAATTTTGATAAAAAATGATTGTATTCTTATCCAGTTGTGGTATGATATCGTCAAATAAATAAACATTTAAAAGAAAATATGAAAAATAATTACATTAAATCTCTTTCTATCTTTCCTCTCTGAATCTTCAAACCCAGTTTATTGTAAGCGATTACACAAAACAACCGGACATATTACAGTACTATTTTCTCATTCGCCCTAATTACGCATCCTGTGCCCTCTCTTCACATCGCTTCCCCTTGTTCCGGGTTATAGCCAGCAGTCTGCCTCAGTGGTCCGACACACGGTGTGCATGTCGTCTGGCTTGAGCCATATAAAAATATGCTTGGATAACATTCTCAGCTGCTCATCAGAAAGGAGGTGTAATGAAGAACTTTCTTCTCCTTATCCAACTCGTCAGACTCTCATCCCCCCTGTTCTAGAGTTCATTGTGCGCATTTAAGATGACGATTACACATTAATCCAATGGAGGCGAACGTATGATTCGTAAACCACTAGCACTGCTGATGTCGTTAATCCTTGTTTTTGCCATGCTGCCCGCAGAGTCGAGCCATGCAGCTAATAATGCTGTTGCCAAAACGCCTGTGAATGCCAACCCACTTGTCGATCATAAATTGGGAGCAGACCCTTATGTGCTCGTCCACAACAATCGTGTCTATGTCTATATGACAGGAGATACATTCCTCTACAACAACGACGGCTCTGTCCGGGAAAATAACTACGGCACCATCGGGAGAATCAGTGTGATCTCCTCAGCTGACATGGTGAACTGGACTGACCATGGCTACATTCCGGTAGCCGGTGCGAATAATGCCAACAACGGACAAGGCATTGCCAGATGGGCAAGCCAATCCTGGGCGCCAGCCATGGCGAAGAAAACGATCGCAGGCAAAGATAAATTTTTCCTGTATTTCGCCAACTCAGGTGCAGGAATCGGTGTTCTGACAGCAGATTCCCCGATCGGCCCTTGGTCTGATCCAATCGGACGTGCGCTTGTCACTCACGGAACACCTGGCATGTCAGGAGTAACCTGGCTTTTTGATCCAGCTGTACTTGTCGATGACGATGGCTCTGCTTATCTGTATGCAGGCGGCGGTATTCCGAACGAGAACAATGCAGCATCCATTGCGAATCCAAGAACAGCACGTGTTATTCGTCTCGGTGCCGATATGACCAGTGTGGTTGGCAGCGCCACAACGATTGATGCACCGTATATGTTTGAAGATTCAGGCATTCATAAGTACAACGGCAAGTATTATTATTCGTACTGCATCAACTTTGCCGGCAACCATCCGGCAGCTTACCCAAAGGGTGAAATCGGATATATGGTAAGTGACAGCCCGATGGGACCTTTCACATACAAAGGACATTTCCTCAAAAATCCGGGTACATTCTTCGGTGTAGGTGGCAACAACCACCATGCCGTGTTCCAGTTCAATAACCAATGGTATGTCGCGTATCATGCGCAGACGGTGAGTAAAGCTTTCCTCGGTGATGGCAAAGGATACCGTTCTACCCATATCAACAGGCTGACGCACAACGCGGACGGATCGATTCAGGAAGTACAGGGTAACATGACCGGTGTGCCTCAAACAGCTAACCTAAATCCGTATAACAGAGTGGAAGCCGAGACGATTGCTTGGCAGGCTGGCATCAATACACAACCGACTCAAGCAAGCGGTGGACCAACAGCCAACCAAAATGTGACGAATATCAATAATGGGGACTGGATCGCTGTAAGTAATGTGGATTTTGGTTCAACAGGTGCATCCAAATTCAAAGCAAACGTGGCCTCTACCGGAAATGGTAACATTGAACTCCGGCTTGGCAGCCCGACAGGCACACTGATCGGCACGCTTAACGTCACTTCAACGGGTGGCGTACAGAACTGGCGTGAACTCGAAACCAATATTACCAATACGACAGGACGGCATCATCTGTATTTGGTGTTTACAGGTTCAGGTAACGGAAACCTGTTCAATCTGGATTACTGGCAGTTCACCTCCGGTTCTGGAGGTAACCCCAATCCAAATCCGAACCCCAATCCCGATGTTACTCGGGTTGAAGCAGAGAGCATGACCCTTGCCGGTCAATATGCCGGGCTGATTAGTTCTCCTTTTAACGGCGTGGCGCTCTATGCGAACAATGATTCTGCGTCTTACAATCAATACTTTGCTTTCCCAACCCATCAGTTCTCTCTAAGAGGCGCTTCCAACAATAACAGTACAGCCCGTGTCGATCTGGTGATCGGCGGTGTAACGGCAGGTTCATTTTATTTTACCGGAACACAACCAACGGTGCAGACGCTCTCAAACATCACACATGCTACGGGGAATCAGGAAGTAAAGCTCGTTGTAACCACAGATAACGGAACCTGGGATGCTTACATTGATTATCTGGAATACTCTCTATAATTTGAGATCATGACATTCAGGGAGGCATCGTTATGTGGAAAAAAATCGGAGCGCTTCTGCTCACCATTCCCTTGCTGCTGACAACATTGCCTCTAACTCATCAGCCCGTCTCTGCGGCGACTTTTAACAATCCGGTGCTTTATGCAGACGTACCGGACAGTGACGTCATTCGTGTAGGCAATGCCTTTTATATGACCAGTACCACCATGCATATGAACCCGGGCGTGCCTGTCATGAAGTCAACCGATCTGGTGAACTGGAGCATTGTAAACTATGTGTATGACACACTTGGTAACAGTGATGTACAGAATTTAAACAACGGCCAGAATGAATATGGACGCGGCTCTTGGGCCAGCAGTCTTCGCTACAATAACGGTATCTATTATGTCGCTTTCGGTTCGTTATCCACCGGAAAGACGTACATTTATCAGACCAGCAATATCGAGAACGGACCGTGGACGCCATACACTTTGAACAGCTATTATCATGACCCTTCCCTTCTCTTCGACGGGAACCGTACATTTCTTGTACATGGCAGTGATAACATCAGCATTGTGGAGCTGACACCTGATGCCAAAGCCGTGAAATCCGGCGGTTTGAACCAGGTATTAATTCATAATGCGAGCAGTATTGCCGGCTCTAACATGATTGTAAAGGCGGAAGGTGCGCACATTCAGAAGATCAATGGCCTGTATTACATCTTCCTGATCGCCTGGCCTTCCGGGGATGGACGCATCCAGCTAGCCTATCGTGCGAATACGTTAACCGGGCCCTATACCGGTAAAGTCGTGTTAAGAGATTCGGGCATCGCACAGGGCGGGATTGTGGATACCGCCTCAGGCTCATGGTACGGTATGCTGTTCCGTGATCGAGGTGCCGTTGGACGCATCCCCTATCTTGTACCCGTAACCTGGTCGGATAACTGGCCCGTATTCGGGGTCAACGGCAAAGTTCCATTGACGATGAACATGCCGGTTGAAGGACAGGCACCCGCCAAAATTTTCGGTTCTGATGAGTTTAATGCAGCATCAGGCTCAGCAGCTCTCTCTAAATTTTGGCAGTGGAATCATAATCCTGATCCTTCAAAATGGTCCTTGAGCCAGCGTCCCGGTTTCATGCGGTTGACCACAGGCAAGCTCAGCAAAAACATACTGGAAGCACGCAATACTTTGACACAGCGTACGTTTGGGCCAAAAAGTACAGGCATGACTGCCTTGGAAACGGCAGGGATGAAGGATGGCGATTATTCGGGTCTGGCTGCTTTTCAGGCGAAATACGGCTTTGTTGGCGTCAAGGTGACGGGCAGTACGAAGTCTATCGTAATGACCCATGCCAGTTCAGGAACGATGACTGAAGTCGCCAGTGTGCCCTTGAATCAGAACAGAATCTATTTGCGAGTGATCTGTGATTTCACCAATCAGACGGATAAAGCTTACTTCGCCTATAGTCTGAATGGAACCAATTGGACAACAATTGGCAGCACACTGCAGATGTCGTATACCCTGCCGCACTTTATGGGCTATCGTTTTGCACTGTTCAATTATGCGACCAAATCTGCGGGAGGATATGCTGATTTTGACTTTTTCCGTGTTGAGTAACATGGATTAGGGTGCTGGTGATCTTTTGCAGCAGTGCCGCAATCGTAAGTCATACTCTGGCCTGGAACTCCGCTTTGTCGGAGCCAGGCCCTTTTCATTCCATTTTGCGGATAAGATCTGATTTAGACGTTTGGATGTATTGGATATAATTCATAGAACTTTGATCAATCTCTTGATCACTTGCCTGAAATGAGGCACCATAGACAGCATAGTGCGGCAGTGCAGTAACGCCGACATGATTCATGCTCGCCTTGAATGGTGCCATCAGCTCCTCAACACTGTACCCGATGGGTGCTCCCTTCGCATAATTCTCCTGCTTATCCCCGATCGTTATCGCCAGCCCCATCCGCTTACCATGCAATCGCTTGCCCTTTGAACCATAAGCCCAACCATGCGTGAACACATCGTCCAGCCACTTTTTGAGCAGCGGCGGATAACTGTACCAATACAGCGGAAACTGTAAAATAATATGATCATAGGCCTCCAGCAGCTTCTGCTCACGAACCACATCAATATTCCAGTCAGGATAGGCCTCATATAATTCGTGAATGTGTACATCCTCTGCATGCCGATGCAGCTCCTCTTTCCAGCGACGATTCACTCTTGAATTTGTTATATCGGGATGCGCCAGAATAACCAGTGTTTTCATCTCATACATTCCTTTCTCATCACATGCTGATTTCTTTTCTTGAATATGAATATGGATCATTATCCGCCACGTCAGACCAAAAGAAAATACACACAATGAAGTAAGATGCTTACCTCAAGGTGTGTATGGACTTCTGCTTTACGGTTATGAGAAAATAAATAGTTATCGCTGTGAACACGTAAATATAAAACGAGGTGATATATATGAAGCAGTATCGTTTGGGCATTGAAGCTGCACTCGAAATCATTGGCGGCAAGTGGAAAGCGATCATCATCTGTTTATTAATGTCGGGTGTCAAAAGAACAGGAGAATTGGAGCGCGGCATACCCGGCATTTCACAAAAAGTACTGATTCAGCAATTGCGCGAATTGGAACGCGACGGCCTTGTCAGAAGACATATTTATCAGCAAATGCCTCCTAAAGTGGAGTACAGCCTTACCGAATATGGCGTCACAGCGAATACGATTGTGGATGTGATGTGTGCTTGGGGAAGAGATAATATTACGCTTAGGCAGCAGCGCGGGGAAGAGGTTGTTTTATTATCAGACTCAGACCAAAATCACGATTAAACATTACAGGCTGCACATCGCTCTTCTTTATGAACAACGATATCCGATGAATGAAGCTTCCCTCATTCAACCTTCACATTCCATATCCGGCCTTTATAGTAAAATATACTTATTCTAATTAATAAAGACGTTGATTGGATTGTTTCTATGACTTCATGAGTGAAGTTTTAGAAGATGTTTAAATTCATCTGGTCCATGTCGTTAAGGAGGTTTTTTTACAAATGACGAATTATATTGTATTCGGTGCCAGCAAAGGATTGGGCGATGCCTTTGTCCGAGGTGTGCCGCAGGCAGGAGATAAGGTCTGGGTTGTATCGCGCAGCAAGCCGGGGAGCTTGAAACTGGAGGATGGTGTACAGCGAGTCTGGATTCAGGCGGATCTCTCGGAACTCCAGGCTTCCAGACAGATTGCGGAGCAGCTGCGCAGCGAAACGCTGGATGTACTTATTTATAACGTTGGAATCTGGGAAAAAGAAGGCTTTGAAGATCACTACACCTTTGATCAGGATGAGCCATCGGATATTCAACAGCTGATCCATGTGAACGTGACTTCAACCATTGTATGTATTCAGGCTTTACTGCCTCAGCTTCGTAAGTCAGCAGCAGGAAAGATCATTCTCATCGGCTCTACAGCCGGGTTAAGCAATGCGGGCAGCACCCAAGTTTCTTTTGTCGCCTCCAAGTTTGCGATACGTGGAATTACAGAAGCTTTAAGAGAGCACACCCGGCAGGATCGCATTGCAGTAACCTGCATCAACCCGGGAGAACTGGCAGGAGAAATTCCGTACGAAGATGGAATGGAACGTGCATTGTCGGAGTATGAAGGAACACGCATTCCGCTTCAGGATATGGTATCCATCGTCCGGTGCGTCGTCAGCTTGTCCACAGCAGCCTGTGTCAAAGAAATTAATGTACCTGCGCTTACGGACCTTAATACGTAGGAAAAGGATCACACATCTGCTTAACACGAATTCAATCGGATCATTTTCAGTTGACCTCGTCTATGCTGCAGTACTCGTCTCCTCAATGGGACGTATGCTGTCTCGTTTGATAAGCGTCTGTTACATTAAGTATTGGGATATATGCTCGATCTCCATGGACTGCACTCGTTTTTGTTCAGGAATATGCTCGTATATGATGTGTTCCTTCCCTTGCTGGCTGAGTTGTTCACGCATTGCATGAATGCGTCCTTTATTAAAATCAATAAAACGAAAATCCACCTGACGCAGCTGCTCAAGTTCTGCCAACCGGGCGAAGGACGCTGCTTTAAGAGCCGTGTTGATCTCTTTCAGTTCCAGAACTTCCAGTGAGCTGGCCGTCCATAAATCATCGGTATTTTGAAGAGATTTCATGTAAACCAGTTCAAGCTGCCTGAGCCGGGGCATTTGCGAAAAATCACAACATTGTTCCAGCTTGGACAAGGAAAGATGCAGAAATTCAAGTCGGTGCATCTGCTCCAGTCCTTTGATACTCATCAGTTTCCGTACCGAGCTGAGTTTTAACATACGAATTGTCGACTGTGTCAGTACATCCAGCTCACTCTCTAACTCACAATGATCCAGAGACAGATACTGGAGCCTCGGCAGTTCTGATAATACGTCAAGACCATCCACCGGACAGTTCAGGATGATGGTCTCCAGATGCTGGCATTGTGCTGCCGAGTTCATGCTTTTAAATTTGCCATGCAGTTCAAGATACGTTAACTGCTGATAGTGTTTGATGAAACTCAAGTCGGCTGCTCTCGCGGGTGAATTTAACCTTAGAAAGAGCAGCTGCTCCATCGCACCCAGAATCGTCAAATCCTGCACCTGCGAACAATCCAGCTGTAAGGCAGACACATGTTTTAACTGTGCTAAACGCCCGAGAAAACTGGAGGGAAGCTTCGATTTCGGATCCGCGTTGGATATGTGGAGAATCAGATCCGGCCTGACCGAGAAAACGTCTGCATCCAGTTTGGACAAATCCTCATAAGTATCCACACCAACGCGAAAATGCACCACTGCCCTGCGGCGCAGATGCTGGACCGCCTGATGCATTTTTTCCTCATTCCAAGGCATTCCCTGTATAGAAGCATGCCAAAACGCAGTCATTTTCCATTCCCCCTATCCTGTTTGGTTCAGATCAAGTCCATAGAATTCCATATCATTCCATTATAAACAACTCGTCTTGAAGGAACTATCCGCCTGAAGTATGAAGTCTGACATTTAAATTAATTTTTTTTCATTCGACAAAAATATACATAAATCTATATTGTATGCCGACATATAACTCAGAAGTTGAGAACTTCTTATCAATCATCTGGGGAGATGGAACATGCTAAATACATTCAAAAAGCGGGGGAACACAGGGACACGGACATCCAGTATGGCCAACACCTTGTCCATTGTACTGCTCGCCATCATTGTTGTCGTGTTCGCCGTGTTAGGAACGTTTATGTTCACAAGTACAAGAAATATTTTGGTTAAACAACAAGAGTCCATGCTGCAGACCAAAACACAAGCCATTGTCAGTGAGTTTGACGCACTGTTCAAAGAAAAAGGCGCATTGGTCAAACAAATGTCCACGAACAAATTGTTCAGGCAGTACATAGAAACAACGAAATCCGCGGCAGAAGCAGCCACTTCTGCTTATGCGATTGAAACAAGGGATACCCTTGCTGCTATTGTGAAGGAAGAGCCTTCGTTCCACGATGCTTGGATCGCTGGCCTGGAGGGCAAAGGCTTCTGGATGCAAAATGACGGCGTCGTGTCTGCCCCGGATTTTGATATCCAGGCACGTCCATATTACCAAGCCCTGAAGGATGGCGATGGACTTTACTATTCTGATCCGTACATCGATATTGCTGCAGGCCAAGTGCTCATGGGTATTTTTTATCCGATCAAAGACGAGAACGATAACATGATTGGCTTTGCCGCAGCGGACATTGCCTTTGAAGATATTCCGAATATTATGAAAAGTTATTCTCTGGGAAACACAGGGTATTCCATTTTGCTATCCAAGAGCGGGGAAATTCTGTACCATCCGGACGAGCGTAAAGTGCTGAAGGAAAATATTCTGAACAGTACCGGAGACATGGGCGAAGTCGGCAAAAAAATGACGGCCGGTGAATCTGGTATACAGCTGATAAATGATAATGGGGAACGCCGATACATCGGGTATGCAACCAGCAAGGACACTGGCTGGTCCGTAGGTCTGACGATTTCGGAGAAAGAAGTGCTGGCAGAACTCAGTACGTTCACGTGGTATACACTTGGCGGATTCACGGCTGCTGCCCTGCTGCTTGTCGTGATCTGTTACGTTACCCTTCGCCGCCTGCTGCGCACCATACCGCAGCTGCTGCGTAAAATTAAACAGATTGAGCAGGGTGACTTGACCGTTAAACTGGATATCCAATCGAATAATGAGATCGGACAGATTGCCGCGGGTCTGAATTCGATGGTGCAGAAGATCCAAAGCATGATGCAAATCGTAGGAAATTCGGCTCAAGTGCTGAATCAATCCTCCCATGATCTGCAGTCCATCTCTTCAAGAACCGCTGTGACTATGAATGATACATCGACAGCGATCAATGAGATCGCGAATGCAACCAATTATCAGTCCATTGAAACGGAAAATATTTTGCGCAAAACAGGCTCGTTATCCAGTCAAGTGGATGAAATGGCTGCAGATGCACAGGAGATGGGTGCTATGGTACAGATCTCTGCGGATCAAAGCAGCCAAGGACTGACTGTAGTCGAGCAATTGTCGAAATGGTCCGAGGAGAACCACACTTCTACTCAAGCTGTGTCTTCTATAATTCAAGAGATTGATCAGAGCCGGAATGAAATATCCAGTTTTGTGGACACGGTGAAACAAATTGCCTCCCAAACGAATCTGCTCGCACTTAATGCTTCCATCGAGGCTGCTCGTGCCGGGGAACATGGCAGAGGATTTGCCGTCGTTGCAGAAGAAGTTCGCAAGCTGGCTGAGCAGACCGCCCTGGCTACAGAAGAAATCAATAAAAAGGTCAATGTCATTGAAGAGAAAACATCATTATCCGTAGAACACACTATGCGTGGTATGAAGATTGCCGAAGAGAACACGAGGGCAGTAGACAGTACCAAACAGGTATTCTACAGCATCAACCAGGATTTGAAAGAGCTGCAGCTTCGCATGCTGCAGATTACAAACGGCACTGCAGCCGTACATCAACACAAAGATGAAATATTCCAGGCACTGGAAGTGATCTCCTCGACGACGGAGGAGAACTCTGCATCAACGGAAGAAGTCAGCGCGAGTACGCAGGAACAACTGGAAAGTATTCAGCAGGTGGCCGATCTATCGAATCAGTTGAATCAGCTGTCTGCCAAGCTGCAGGAAGAACTGGGTCACTTCAAGGTGGAGTAAGCTGCGCCCTCCCCTGCTCTTCTCTTTTGTTCGCTATCCATTTATTATTGAATTATAGGCGTACGAAGAGCATTGGAGGCTGATGGACATATCATGAAATTTGCAAAACGAATGGATCACTTTAGTGAAGGTATCTTCACCAAGCTTCTGGAGATCAAGCGCCGCCGTCTGGAGAGTGGGCAGCCCGTTATCGACCTAAGCGTCGGGACACCAAACATTCCGCCGGCTCCGCATATTATGAAGGTACTCTGTGAAGCCTCTGCTGATCCAGCCAATTACATCTATGCTGTGAACGATCAGAGCGAACTGCTGCAGGCAGCAGGTGACTGGTACAGACAGCGGTACCAAGTAGAGTTGGACCCCAAAACAGAAATCTGCTCTTTGCTCGGATCGCAGGAAGGACTTGCGCATATCTCCCTCTCGATTGTCGATGAAGGTGATCTCGTTCTGGTCCCCGATCCCTGTTATCCAGTATTTGCTGATGGGCCGCTTCTGGCCGGAGCAGAGCTGTATTACATGCCGCAAAAAGAGGAACACAACTATGTTATTCAGCTGTGTGACATCCCGGAATCTGTGGCAGAACGAGCCAAATTCATGCTTGTATCGTATCCGAACAATCCGACAACAGCGATGGCTCCGGACTCATTTTACGAAGAACTGATCGCTTTTGCCAACAAATACGATATTATCGTGCTGCATGATAACGCATATAGCGAGCTTGTCTTTGATCATAAAACATGCGGCAGTTTCCTGGCCTATCCCGGTGCAATCGATGTGGGGATCGAATTCAACTCTCTATCCAAAACGTACGGACTGGCTGGAGCACGAATCGGTTTTTGTGTGGGGAACCGGGAGGTGGTCTCTATGCTGAAAAAGCTGAAATCCAACATGGATTACGGCATGTTTATCCCGATTCAACAGGCAGCCATTGCCGCGATTACGGGTGATCAAAGCGATGTGGGGCGGGTAAGGGCAATCTATGAAGAACGGCGGGATATGTTATGTGAGGGCTTCGCCAAACTGGGCTGGCACATCAGTAAACCCGAAGCCACGATGTTCATCTGGACACGGATTCCCGCACATTACGACACATCCGAACAGTTTGCTGCCGATCTCGTTACCAGAACGGGTGTCATTGTCACACCAGGCAGCGCTTTTGGACCTTCAGGTGAAGGCTATGTGAGACTTGCTCTGGTACAGGACCTGGAGCAGCTGCGCCAAGCCCTTCAATATGTAGAAGCCAGCGGCATACTCACACCTGCAAAACAATCTGACAAACAATCTGCGGTTGAGCAGCAGCTGTGACAAAATAAAAAGCACCAAACCCTATGCGTCGGGGTTTGGTGCTTTTGTACTTTCATTTTCATTTCACTGCTTTGCGCCAGTTTGAACGGTACATCAAGTATAGGAAATACGGTGTACCAATGATCGCAATCAGAATACCGGATGGAATCTCCGTCGGAGCCATCACGGTTCTGCCAATCGTATCAGCGAGCACGAGCATGACTGCTCCTGCCAATGCGGACAGAAACATCGACTGTCTCAGTTTATGTCCCGTCAGCAAACGGACCATATGCGGAGCAATCAGACCAATAAATCCGACAGTTCCTACAACGGCTACGGCTCCAGCCGCAAGCAGCACTCCTACTGTCATCGCCAGCAGACGAGTGCGGCGTACATTCATGCCAAGCCCTGAAGCGCTGTTGTCATCAAATACGAGCAGTTCAAACCTGCGAGCAAGCCACCAGGCCACTGGAACCAGAATGAGCAGGAAGAGGCCAATCACTTTGACTTGATCCCATGTCCGAGCATATGTGCTGCCCGTCAGCCAGATATAACCGCTGCTGCCGTACACGGCTCCGCGTACGATCAGAATTTGAATGCCTGCTCCGGCAATGGCCGACATCGCAATACCAAGCAGTACAACGGCTGATGGATTTAGGCCTTTTTTCCAGGAAAGCGAGAATACAACGGCGGCAGCCGCAGCCGCACCTGCAATGGCAGCGATAGGCAGGATATACATGGGGAGTCCAGGCCATAAAATGAACACCATCATGGCACCAAGTCCTGCTCCAGAAGAAACGCCTACGATTGAGGCATCCGCCAGTGGATTCCGCACTGCCATCTGGATCAGTACCCCGCTGATGGCGAGAGCGGCCCCTGCTCCTGCAGCCACCAAGGTACGCGGGATACGAAGCTGAATTAATCCGGAAAACAACCCATCTGACTGAAACAAACTTGGCAGCAGATCGGCCAGAGGAATACGCATTCCACCGAACATTGTACTAAGCAGCACCAATATTAGCGTTATTGCTGAGAATAATATGGCGACGGGCATAAAAGCAAAACGACGAACACGTCCACCTGTACTCATCGATGACGTCATCCCGGCGCCATTCCCGGTTTTCATCCGGGTAAGCACCAGCCAGATCAGCCAAGGTGCACCAATAATCGCCATTACAGCACCTGTAGGCAGTTCCATGCTGGAGTTGTGGATCATTTTGGCAAGCACATCCGCGCCCACCAGCAGCGCTGCCCCCCACACGAATACACCCGGAATCAAGAGACGACTGGAACGAACACCGCTCAGGCGAACCAGATGTGGCGCAACCAGACCCACAAAGCCGATAGGTCCAATAACACTAACGATAACCGCAGCCAAAATAACGGCAATAATTAGTCCAGCTGTTCGGGCAAGTCCGACTCTCTGGCCCAGGGAGGAAGCGGTGGATTCGTCCAGTTCCAGCATATCCCACTGTTTGGACAAAATCAGAGCCAGCAGCGTTACTCCCGCAACCCAAGGCCAAGCATAGCTCACACCTGTCCAGTCATTCTGGACGAGTGTTCCTGAACCCCACAGAAATAACCCCTGCGTTTCCATGGAGAAGAAAATATGAAGGGCGCTCGTAAATGAACCAAGCACCATGGACACAATCATACCGGATAACGCCAGCCGGACCGGAGTTGATGTACGCCCGCCACCCATAAAATAAGCCGCGAACGCAGCAAGCAAACCGCCCATGGCGGCAAAAAGAAACGGTGACTTGCTGAGTACCCCCGGAAAAAGAATCGCACCCAGCACTACGATAAAATACGCCCCCGCATTAATCCCGAGTGTATCCGAGGCTGCAAGCGGGTTGCGTGTAATAGTCTGCAGCAGCGCACCGGCAGCAGCCAGTGCACCCCCCGCAAGGATGCCGATAACGGTACGCGGCATACGCAAATCCCATACCATGTTGTGTTCAAGTGTATCTTGTCTGTTTGTAAGTGCACTCCAAACGTCATGCAAAGAAATAGCGGCCTCGCCATAACACAAGCTTACAAAAAAAAGCACGATAAGGGCGGTTAGACCGCCCCCATAAATGCTTATCATGCGCCAGTTCACAGCTGGCTTTGTTCGTTGAATCGAACTCATTTGGTAATCTCCTCGACCACACCGTCAACCAGCACCTTGGAAGAAATCGGTCCGCCAAATGTCCACGTTGTACTGCCCAGTTGGTATGTGCGCTTTTCTTTCACAAAGTTCAGACCGTTCCATACCGAGTTATTTTTCATCGCTGTGCCAAATACGTCATCATCTGGCTGCGTAATATAGATAAAATTACTGTCCTGCACTTTGGATAATGCTTCGATACCCACTGTGGTGAAACCATAGTTTTCAAGTTTGTCCGGCTGCCAATCATTCACCATGCCAATCTTGTTCAAGGTGCCCACCACGACCGAATTGTCGGTGAACATACGCAGGGAAGCTGCATTTTGATAAGTGAAGGCCTGTGTCAGTGCAAAATGGAAGTTATCTTTTCCGGCTCGCAGCCAGCTTTTCTTTTGCTTCGGCATAATGCTGATCCAGATTGTTCAACACTTCTTTGGCCTTATCTTCTTTACCCAGAGCGGTTGCAATGGTATTAAAAATGGTCGTCATCTTCTCATAGTTGTAACCGTCGCCTTCGTATGGATCAAACTCCAGTGTTGGAGCAATAGCTTTCAATTGTTCATACACGTTTGAATTGTTGTCTGCGTTAGCAATGATCAGATCCGGCTTAAGTGCTGCAATTGCCTCCATATTCGGCTCACTGCGTGTTCCGATATCTGTAACGCTATCATCCAGAGCCGCTTCATTCGTTACATACACTTTATAGTTGGCATTGTCTGCGTTCCCTACAGGCTGAACTCCTAAAGCAACAACATCCTCTGTGTACGTCCATTCCAGTGTGACAACACGTTTAGCAGGCTTGTCCAGTTTCAGTTCCCCACGTTTATGCTGCACGGTAACCGGGCCAGCAGACTCTTCAGCAGGAGCACCGCCCGAAACTGTATCTTTACTTGGTTCTGGAGCTGCAGCGTTCTTACCGCATCCTGCCAGCACCAAAACAAATGCCATCATGACTAGTAGTGCATGTAACCCTTTTTTCATCTTTCTTGTCTCCTCTGTCTGTATGTATTTATATGATAACAATTATCATTATCACCTATGGAATTCTTTTTTGTCAACGTTGTCTCATAATTTTCACATTTTTCACCGCATTAAAAAAAGGAAAGAACGGACCCTGAGGCCGTCCTTTCCTGATCTATTCTGTCCTTGTTTCTCATGAGATCATATTCAGCTTAAGGTCAGTTTAACTCGCGCTCGTGTAGAACTCCCGTTAGATTAGCTGCATTGTGGTGATGCAGGTCTGGTCCGTTTGGTATGTAGACAACTGCGTTTCAGCTGCTTTCCCGCCTTGTTCAATACGAATCAGATACGTTCGATCTCTTGGCACCCAAAAGTCCATAAATCCGTTCGTTCCGGACTGCAGCACTTCATTCTTCATCAAGGTACTGCCTTCGGAGTCCTGAATCGTCACCGTGAATTCCTCATCTGCCATCTCTCCCTGGCAGCCGGTTAAACTGTGAATTTCACAGGGATGTGTCTGCTGCACATACGGAGCAATCGACAGGAAAAATTGATCTTCTGGCAGATCATAGGTTACTTTCCGTCCGTCCGCCTCTGTTACCATCAAGGCTGCTGCACTAATCGAAGCAGACTGCGGTTTCGTTCGGCCTGTACTGATCTCCTCAACCAGCTTTGGAATATCGGACATCTCAGCCTGCTCGGTATTCTCTTGGCCTGCCTTATTAGCAGTGATATACGTTCCCAATACGATTACAATGACAGCACTGACCATGATCCATAACGGTTTTTTCATCTGGAAGCTCCCTTCTTATCCCTTCTGATTATACAAGAAAAGGAGACTTACCGGTCCATAACCAGATCTATTTCACTATATATTCACATTTTTGGTTCTTCGCTGAGATTACATGTCAGCTCATACCTACCCTGTCTATCGAAGGTTCCTGCTTACTTGACGTTAATTCTAAAGCAAGACAACTCCAATTACATCTTGATTTCATATTCACAGTATTCATCGCCGCTCACATTACATTTGGTTTCTTTCACCGAAACTCTGCGCTGCAGCATTTTGGTCAGTGCTCCTTCAAGAATTGCACCTTCCAGATCACAGACCATTTTTTCTTCTTCAAGCGCCGGCAGTCCTTTGCAGAAACAGTCATCCACCGCCACAACCATCTTATGCTCGCTTTTTTCTACGATCCGGGGAATACCGATCCGTAGATCTTCAAACAGCTGAAGCAGTTCTTCCACGGTCTGTACAGGCAGATTCTCACCTATTTTACGCCCGACGGTAAGTGTCGTTCCTTTGCCACCCATAGGAAGCCCCTGATGAAGTCCGATCAACCGAATGGTGCGAAACAGCTCCAGCGGAACCGTGTCTCCTAATTGTTTCCGATTCATCTGCTTCATATCTTCAAACGTATAATTTAACATCTGCAGCGCCATCCCTTCCTTTGTCCTTATGTCTCTATTTTGACTAAAAAGACGGATAGGTGCCTTGATTCAAATCAATGAGAAACAGTGCTTTTGTCTCTTTTTCCAGAAAAAATATAGGTCAGCACACAAGAAACTGCAAACGAGATCACAACCCCCACAGAAGCATGAAGCAGATTAAGACTGCCCGGCTTTATATACAGCGGCAGCTCCAGCAAGCTGGAACTTCCCCCTAATGCAAATGCACCAACAGATAACCATCCAAAATAAAGCCCGCCTGCAGCCCCGCCCAGCATGGCCGCAAAGAACGAAGATTTCCTTCTCATATTGACTGCATACAGTGCGGGCTCAATAATGCCGAATAGAGCTGTTCCCGATGCACAGAATGCCATGCTGCGGAATGATGCTTCTTTTGAGCGCAGTCCAGCGGCAAGGGAGGCTCCAGCTTGTGCAACCACGGCGGCCAACATGCCTGAGAGCAGTAAAGATGAACTGTTCATCAACAGTTCGTTCAAGATCACAGGAAGCAGTAAAGATGGAAGTCCAATCATCCATATCAACACGAAAAATGCACCCAACAAGACCAAAGTCAGGATCGGAGCATCAGCGACGTTCGTCTCCACAATGGGCGGCAGTTTCTCATCCAACCATTGAGCAGCGTATCCCAAGACCAGAAGCATGAATGGAACAAGAATCAGCAAAGTCAAAAAAGGAGCGAGGCCTACAGTTAACCCTTTCAGGTTTAGTCGTGCGATGCCTCTCTCCAGATAAGCGGCTGCGCAGACCGTCAGCATCACCCAAAGGATCGACGAATAAAATGTAAGCTGCGAAGCCAGCTGCTGACCGAGAAAATATACTTCTTTTTCACCTGAAAATAACGGGGCCACCTCTGGATAAAACATAAATCCGCCAATGACTGCGGCAGCATAGATATTACTCTTTAACCTGTAAGCAGTGCTGACGGCAGCCAACACGGGCAGCAGATACAAAGCACTATCTCCAATTATCCTAAAGATCGTGAATGTCTGGTTGTCCATCAAGGACGAAGAACCTTCAGAGCCTAAAGAATCGATAAACAGAATCAGAGCAGTTATAATTTTGATCACAGCTGCACCGAGAATGACAGGCATTAAAGGTCTGAACACGCTGGACACAAACTGCATCACTGAAAACTTGCCTTTTATCTTAGACATTGCTTCTTGAAGGCTTGTCTTGTCTTGACTTCCGATGCCCATTTCCTGCAGGGAATCATAAATAGCACCCGATTCATCCCTTAATCTCAATCGGCATTGTCCACCAGTGAACTGGATATCTGCTTCTACCCCAATTGAGGTAGTATATGACAAATCCATTCGCATTCTATCTTTTAAAGTGAGTGTGGTTGTTTCCAGATCCTGCTCGATCCGTATGATATTTTCCCTACCTCCCGCAAGCTTTAACCATTCGTCAATTAGATTGTCATACATCTGTATAATCTCCTTAAGATACGGTAAACCCGTGTTTTATGATGTGCCTTTATCTATATATACATTTCCATGAAAAAACTTCAATAGGATAAAAAAACTAATTCCCCTTACATTTTCATGTCTATTCGTACAAGGTATATGGACCTATTGCTGGAAAACGAATGTTCTAATGCAAGCCTGTCTTGTGGTTTACCTGAAGTAAAGCTGATCCTGCACAAACATGGCAACAGCGCAAAAAAACCGTGCAATATGCACGGCTTTGCTGTTCTTCTTGTATCCTCTGGCATTTTTATCACAGCTTTTATCCCGCCTGCTCATCCTGATTACGCAGCTTACTCAGCTCTTAGGACAAAGCCAGCATCGCATTCATATCTTCTTCCGCTGTCGTGATCAGTTTCAAGCCGAACAGGTCTACAAGAACATCCAGTACACCTTCTGAAATAAATTCAGGCGGCTTCGGTCCAATCCGGATATCCTGAATGCCAAGGCTGAACAGACCGAGAAGAATAGCTACTGCTTTTTGCTCAAACCACGACAATACGATGCTCACAGGAAGCTCATTCACCGTACAGCCAAAAGCATCAGCCAAAGCCATCGCAATTTTAACCGTTGAACCTGAGTTGTTGCATTGTCCGAGGTCGATATACCGCGGAATACCTGTGTCCCCAACGGTACCGTAATCCACATCATTAAACCGGAATTTGCCGCAAGAGGTGGTGAGAATGACGGTATCATTCGGCAGGGATGTTGCAAGCTCGCGGTAGTAGCTGCCGCCCTTGCCCGGTGCATCGCATCCTGCAATGACGAAGAAGCGCCGGATATGTCCGTCTTTGACTGCCTGGATAATCTCCGGTGCAAGTCCAATCACCGTCTCATGGTGGTAACCTGTCGTTAACACCTGTTCGGATTGTACATTCGCCGCCGGCAGTGACAGCGCACGTTCGATAAGTGGCGAGAAATCCTCTCCCGTAATCTTCGTTACACCTTCAAGTCCTGCCACTTCGTACGAGAAGAAACGATCCGCATATGTACCTTTGATGGGCATGACACAGTTCGTTGTTGCCAAAATGGCACCCGGGAATTCCTCAAACAGTCTGCGCTGATCGTACCAGGCTTTACCGATATTCCCTTTGAGGTGTGCGTACTTCTTCAACGCTGGATATCCGTGTGCGGGAAGCATTTCCGAGTGCGTGTAAATGTTGATGCCCTTGCCTTCTGTCTGGCGCAGCAGTTCCTCCAGCGCATATAAATTGTGACCTGTTACAACGATACATTGACCTTCAATCTGGTTCTGACTCACTGTGATCGGCTGCGGAATACCAAATCGATCGGTATGTGCACGATCCAGCACATCCATGATCCGAATTGCAGCATTTCCGACTTTCATCGCCATGTCCAGATGTTCCTGCTGATTAAAGTTCGAGTTCGTAAGTGTCATATATAAAGCTTCGTGTGTAATCCGATCCACTTCCGGATCGGTATACCCCAGCTGACGAGCGTGTGTTGCGTAAGCAGCGATCCCTTTCAGGGCAAAGATCATCGTATCCTGCAAACTGGCAATCGTTTCATTTTTACCACAGACCCCAATCACTTTACATCCACCGCTTGGCGTCTGTTCACATTGATAACAAAACATATAAATTCCCTCCAAACCATATTAACTCTCTTCGTTATGAAACAGCGTAACAGAGCTGAGGGAAGACAATTGTGATATTACACACAGTTTTGTAAACTAACAACCATATTCTACCTTTTTTAATTTATCTAAGACTATCATCCAACCAATTACCAGTTCCGCAGCATACTTTGAGAGCAGAGTATTCTGACCCTACGGGCAGATGCTCTACAAGCAAAGGGGGAATATGTCATGCTTCGACCATTACCGATCCTGCAGAGGTATCCTCGGCTCGCTGTTTACAGCCAGGAGAATTTCAGAGGTTTACGAAGAGTCTATCGCGGCAATCTGGGGATTTCGGATTTGGATGCTGTATTGACCGGAATCGAAAGTCTGCGTTTCTTCTCTACCAATCCAAACGCTACCCTTGTTTTGTTTGATCGTTCTCGTTTTCGGGGGAACTTTGTGATCCTCCGGGGAAATCGCAGCATCCGCGATCTGGATGATTTCTTTAGAAGAAGCGACGCTGCATCCTTGATTTCGTCCAACCGACGCTTAACTGCAGCACAGATTCGAAGAATCCAGCGGACAGGTCAACTGCCTCCCGGCTTTCGCTTGATTTAAGCCAAGCTAAGAGTCTCTTCTGTATCAAAAATCAAACCTTTCATTCCAGTGGTGCTGCGCATAAGTATCACTGGAATTATGAATAATGACATAGACAGCTGATGCTGCCCAGGCCTATCGTCAAACTACATATGAAATGTTGAAAAACAACATCATTTGGCGGTTCTAGCTTTTGTTCGTTCGGGTAATACACATATAAATCACATGTCGAGGAGCTGGTCGATTGCAACACTACAGACATAGTTCAGTGGAAGTACTGCAGGACGTTCAGAGTTCCGAACAAGGACTTGCCACGTCCGAAGCAGCAAAGAGGTTAGAATCGGCAGGATATAACGAGCTAAAGGGAAAAGACGCAGCGCCGATCTGGAAATTGTTCCTGGAAAATTTTAAAGACCCGATGGTCATCGTGCTTCTGATCGCAGCGGCTGTACAGATTGTGCTTGGACATCTGATCGAATCCCTGATCATCTTTCTCGTTATTCTGCTTAACGCTGTCATCAGCGTTGTACAGACCAAGAAGGCGGAGAGCTCCCTGGATGCCCTTCGGCAGATGTCTGCCCCGGAGGCCAAGGTGATTCGAGATGGACAGAAACAAACCCTTCCTGCACGTGAACTCGTTCCGGGCGATATCGTATTGTTAGATGCGGGAGATTATGTACCGGCGGACGGACGCATTCTGGAATCGGGCAGTCTGAAAATTAATGAAGGCATGCTGACCGGGGAATCCGAAGCAGCAGAGAAACATGCCGATATCATTCATGAAGAAGCCGGAATTGGAGATCGGTGCAACATGGCATTCAGCGGGTCGCTAGTTGTGTACGGTCGCGGCACAATCGTTATTACAGGTACGGCACTGAAAACCGAAATCGGTAAAATTGCCGAATTGATCGAAAATGCAGAAGCCAAGGAAACACCGCTGCAGCGCAAGCTGGAATCGTTCAGCAAAAAGTTGGGTTTCTTTATTCTCGGCCTGTCGATTCTTATTTTTGCCATTGAAGCTGGACGGGTGTGGCTGACGGAGGGCACCGAAAATATCGGCCCATCGCTTGTTAATGCATTAATGTTTGCTGTAGCCGTTGCTGTAGCCGCCATCCCAGAAGCACTCTCCTCCATTGTAACCATCGTATTGTCCCTCGGTACGAGCAGGATGGCCAAGCAGCATGCCATTATTCGCAGATTGCCTGCAGTGGAAGCACTGGGATCGGCAAGTATTATCTGCACGGACAAAACGGGTACACTTACTCAAAATAAAATGACCGTTGTGGATTATTACATCCCTCACGGCACCAAAGACGAATTCCCTGATGATCCCGCCGAATGGTCGGAAGAGGAACGTCGGCTCCTGCATATTGCCGTGCTCTGCAACGATTCGAACATCAACCAGGAAGGCAAGGCACTTGGCGACCCCACCGAGGTTGCACTCATCGCTTTCAGCAACCGTGTGAACAAGGATTACAACGAAATCCGTGATCAGTTTCCGCGGGAAGCCGAGCTTCCTTTTGACTCGGATCGCAAGCTGATGAGCACCGTACACACCTTTGAGGGACAGACTGCACTGCTGACCAAAGGCGGACCGGATGTACTGTTCAGCCGCTGCAGCCATGTATTTATCCACGGCGAAGTGCGGCCCCTGACCCCGGAGATTCGCACCCAGTTTGAAGAGAAGAATGAAGCCTTCTCCAAACGTGCCTTTCGGGTGCTTGCTTATGCATACAAACGTTTTGATGATAAAAAAGAAATCACTCCAGAAGATGAATCCGATCTGACATTAGTGGGTTTGACCGCCATGATTGATCCACCGCGTGAAGCGGTATACGGCTCGATTGAGGAATCGAAAAAAGCGGGTATTCGCACCATCATGATCACAGGCGACCACAAAACAACGGCCCAGGCCATCGGTATTGACATTGGGTTGGCTGACAAAGGCGACCTCGCAATCACCGGCGCCGAGCTGGATAAGATGACCGATGAAGAGCTGGATGGGCAGCTGGAGCACATCTCTGTTTATGCACGGGTGTCCCCCGAAAACAAAATCCGGATCGTACGTGCATGGCAGCGTAAAGGCAAAATTGCAGCCATGACCGGAGATGGTGTCAACGACGCACCTGCACTGAAACAGGCCGATATCGGCGTAGCCATGGGCAGTGGAACAGATGTCGCCAAAGATGCGGCAGCGATGATTCTGACCGATGATAATTTTGTATCCATCGTGAATGCAGTCAGTGTTGGACGAATGGTATTTGATAATATTAAAAAGGCCATTGCCTATCTGTTCGCCGGGAACCTCGGCGCCATTATCGCCATCCTCTTCGCACTGGTTGTCGGCTGGGTCAATCCATTCACAGCGCTGCAGCTGCTGTTTATCAATCTAGTTAACGACTCGCTGCCAGCTATTGCGCTTGGCACGGAGAAGGCTGAACCCGATGTGATGCGGCGCAAGCCGCGGGACATCAATGAGGGCATTTTTGCTGGAGGGACGCTGCAGGCCGTGATTACACGCGGGGTGCTGATCGGCGCTGCCGTGATTATATCGCAGTATATCGGACTCGGCATCTCGGAAGAGATTAGTGTCGCGATGGCGTTCACTACACTAATACTGGCACGCAGTTTGCAAACCTTTGCGGCCCGCTCCAACACTCAGACCATCTTCCAGGTTGGCTTCCTGACCAACAAATTTGTGCTTGGTTCGATCGTGGTGTGTCTCTGCCTCTACGGCATTACACTGATTCCGGGTATTCGCGGCATCTTTGCCATCCCTGACACATTCGGCTGGGATGAGTTTCTGATCGCTGGCGGCCTTGCACTTGGTGCCGTTATTTTGATGGATGTTATCAAATGGATTCGTAATCGCGGCAAACAAACCGCGGCGGCTTAGTTGACACAAGATGTACCGACGGACATCGCCATGTGCATCATAGATTGGATAAACAAACAGGCCCCTTTTGGAAGGGAGCCTGTTTGTTTATCCGGGTCTATTTTCACCTATACATAAGACTGGGCTGTCCCATGTTTCTTGTTTCTTGTTTCTTGTTTCTATTCCTGCACCTTGCTCCTCATTTTACTGCTTGATGCCAAAGGCAATCCATCGTCCATCAATATCCTCAATCACAAATTCTTTATTATTATAATCAGAATGATGGAAGGAACGAACAATCGTTACACCCGCGTCGATAAACTCCTGTTCAAGCTCTTCTTGCTGTTTCGTAATGAAATAGGCATCATATCCATAGCCATACAGTTCTCTATTCGGGATCACCTTCTGTCCATTACTTTGGGTTAAAATAATCTCGGTAGAATCACGGTACAGGCAGACATGAGGCTCCGCGGCATCCAAATATTCAACTACCCGGAATTTTAATTTTTCTTCATAGAATGCAGCCGTTCTCCGCATATCAAGGGTTGGAAACACACTGTGGGACTGCAATAAAACTGAATTCATAGAACAAGTCTCCTTAGATCAAATGGTGGGGTACTGCTTTTGTACAGGGTGCTGCACATGCTGCTGTAGTATCTTTGTTCACACCAGCAGGCCTGTTATGTATAAACGCCAAAAAATATGACACTATTGCCATATCAAAATAGGAGGCGTAAAATAGAATATTGTTTTGCCTCCAAATGGATGCTGCAAAGTCCCGCCCAGATTATACTCCAATTCTATATAAGACAGGAATGGTTACGTGAAAGAAAAAATTGTGATGCCGCTCTGGACGTGCTGCCTCTTCATCGTAGTGATGAACACCACCATGTTTAATGTTTCGCTGCCTGTCATTATCCGTGATCTTCAGATCACTTCTGACCTCGGCTCCTGGGTTATCTCCAGCTACTCCATCGGATATGCCCTGTCTACCGTGATTTACAGCCGCTTGTCCGACCGAATTCCGGTACGTAAGCTGGTCACGGTTGGGCTGCTGATTCTCGGCTGCTCGTCCCTGCTCGGTTTGTTCGCACATAACTTTGCCCTGCTGCTCACGACACGTATTCTGCAATCGGCAGGGGCCGGAGTTATGGCTGGACTCGGTCTGGTCATTGCGAGCCGTTACATTCCGGTGGAACGACGCGGCGCAGCTCTGGCGCTCATCTCATCAGGCAGCGCAATGGCTTTTGGTCTCGGCCCCATTGTCGGCGGATTGATCAGTGAGTACATGGGCTGGAACGGCCTGTTTGCTATTACGGTGCTGGTACTGCTGGCTCTGCCTGTACTGCTCTATTTTTTACCGCGAGAAACGGTGAACAGTGAGCAGCCTTTTGATTTTACCGGTGCATTACTCACCGTCATTAATGCAACAACCCTACTGGTAGCCATAACACAGCGGTCATGGATATGGTTAGTGATCGGTGCACTCTCTTTAGCTGCACATATTCTCTATATCCGTAAAGCCGCACTTCCTTTTGTAAATCCACATGTGTTCAAGGTACCAGGATTCACTAGGCTCATTATGATTGGCTTCTGCGTGCTGGTCGTTAATCTCGGGAATCTGTTTCTCATGCCGCTGGTGCTTGCGGATCTGTATCATCGTTCTCCACTTGCTATTGGTTTGTTCATCGCTCCCGGAGCGATCATATCAGCCTTCTGTACCCGTTATGTCGGGCGATGGATTGATCGTTACGGCAATATGCGATTTATGCTAATCGGACAAAGCATGCTCGCCGCCGTACTTGTGCTGTTCATGCTTGGGCTGGACCAGTCGGCGCTGATCATCACCGGAGGTTATGTGTTTTTCTCACCAGCGCTGTCTGCTTCCATGGCCTCCCTGAACAACGAAGCGTCACGCGTACTGCCCAAAAACCAGATCGGCTCAGGCATGGGTCTGCTGCAGCTGATTCAGTTTTTCGGCGGTTCGGTTTCTGTAGCGGTGTGTGGACTCCTGCTGCATGCCATACCCGGGGTATCGGTAGAAGAAGCCTACCACGTGGTATATGGATGCCTGCTGTTTGTATGCGCAGTTTCACTTTGCCTTACTCTATGGCACAGCAAAGCTGGCTCACTTCCAAATCGGGATGTAAAATCTGTATCATCAGGACGCTAATCACGACATGGAATGTACATAAAAAGGCTCGCATCGGTATGCGAGCCTTTTTACCAAACATGATTCAGCTTTATTACAGCACTGGCCGTGCCTGGAGAAGGGCGGCAAATGAAAGAAAATCGGCCGCGATCGACTTCACGTTCTCCTCCATCAACTGCTGTGCTTCTTCACTCGTCTCCGCTTCACTCTCGGCGTCCTCACGCACCATCGCCAGCTCATGCTCCATGACCAGCACAGAGGGTATACTCTTGTTCTCACGATAATCGAGCAGGTAGTTGTTACCGCTGCTTACACTCCATGCGATCGGAATAATCCGCTGCGGATCAGGATTGACTTCATCCACCAGCGCAGCATTATTCGGGATAAACCGATCATCCAGTACATGAAAACGAATGTCCCAATCCTCCGCCTCTGTATCCTGTATCAGATCAAAAGAAGCATCGGTATGCTGCCGTATAAAGTCCAGATAATCTTGTGGGAAAACAATACCATAATGAGACTGAATACGCATTACATTCACATCACTATTCTGCTCTCTCACACCGATCCGCCTTCCTCTGAGCTTGGTCCATTGTAAACGAACTCCGCCTGCACGTCATTTCCCTTCGAGCACTGTCCTCCAAGCTTCGGCAATAGGAACCGGCGCTTTGCGGCTTTTCTCTCCGCCGCCTTCTTTGGTCCACAGCGGAGGATAATAGGCAAACACCTGACCTTTGTCCAGCTGTGCCATATCCTCCTGCCAGCCTTTCCAGCGAAATGTTTCGTAAAATAACTCAATATCTCCCTCAGCCAACCAGGTCATAAACTCTGAATACGAAAGCTCTGTTGCTTCCCACTCCAAAGCATCGGGTGCGAAATAATAAATCTGGCCTGTCCCGCCGAACTTGCCAGTATCCAGCGCAAAAAAACCACCCGCTGCATCGTACGCAGCAACCATCATGCCCTGCAGTGCCTGTACACAAGGATCCGTACTCAGGCCGTTCCACCGGGTCAAACTGCCATACACACTGTCACCCCCCGCACCCAGCAGCGTGATCCATCCATGGTCCACCACGATGCCCTGCGTCTCATAAGCCACCGCTCCCAGATAGGAGCGGGTACTCACTTGAAGCTGGTACAGCGCATCCTCCCCAATCTCTGGCTGTGCCGGAGCATAGGTATATGTATTTTTCCCCTGATCGAGAAGCTCCTTGAGCTCTCCCCAGGCATGATTCTCCCGGTCGATTAATTCTTCAGCAGCTAATCTATTCATCTTGGTACCGGCTCCTTCCGTATCCATATCCATGACTCCTCAAAGCATAACATGGCATAATGCTGTCATTCAAATCTGGTATAGGCGTGTGTTACCCGATTGCGTCCGCCCTTCTTGGATGCATAGAGCGCATCATCTGCCTGTTGAAACAAGGATTGCTCTGTATCTGCTGCCGAGACTGTTGCTGCGCCAATGCTCACCGTAACCTGATATTCCCCCCAATCCGCCGAAGCCACTTGTGCACGATATCGTTCAGCGATGCTGATGGCCAGTTCCTCCCCACAATTCGCCAGAATAATCACGAACTCCTCACCACCGTAACGTGCCACTACATCCGTATCCCGCGATATGGCCTGCAGCATCCCTGCCAGATTACCGAGCACCATATCTCCGATGGGGTGTCCGTAGGTATCATTAATGCTCTTGAAGTGGTCAATATCTAATACAAGAAGCGAGAATTCGCGCTGTTTCTCATGGTAGAGAGACAGATGATGAGCCATTTTCTCCTCAAAAAACCTCCGGTTTTTCAAACCCGTCAGCAAATCCGTGGAAGCCATCGTTTCCAGCTGTTCATTCACTTTGATCAGCGCCTGCTCTTTGATTTTATACTCCTCATGCAGACGTTCCAGTTCCTTGTTGGCATCATGTGTTGCTTGATATAACTCCTGCAGCCTGGTTTTTGTGTTCAAAATATCCTTTTCGTGTTCGATCCGTTTGCGCATAATAACGACAACACAATCTACCACGTGCTGCCCGTCCCTCATTTGACGCACCCCGTTCAGCAGGACCGGAACATCCTCCTGGTCGCGATTGCGGAAAGAAAAATACATCTCGTCTACATGACCGTACAGCTGAATATACGGATAGAAATACGTATGAAAAAAAACTTTATTCGTAACCGACATCGTGGATTCAATATGTTTGCCTATAAGTTCTTCCCGTTCCCGTCCAATCATGTTCAGTAAAGTTTGGTTCACCGACAGAATCGAGCCCGAGTCCGATATCGAGAAATATCCGCAAGGTGCCGTATCTAATTGATTATCCATGAAAAAACAGCCTTTCTTTCTTCTGCATTTTATGCACTAGCCAAATAATCTTTAATCAACCGAATCGTCTCGTCCGGCTGACTCAGATGGGGATAATGCCCTTTCGCATTCATCTGCTGCAGCCTGCTGTTTTTGAGATGTGAATGCAGGTAATCCCCCACTTCCACAGGAGCAATGCTGTCATCCGCACACTGTAGAATCAACGTAGGCACAGACACCAATCCCAGTTCAATGCGGCAATCGGACAGGAACGTCACTTCGGCAAACTGCCTAGCAATGTGGGGATCCCGTGAACAAAAGCTTTTTTCCAGTTCCTGAGTCAAATCCTTACGGTCCGGGTTCTGCATCGCAATGGGTGCCATATAACTTGCCCAGCCAATAAAGTTCAACTGCATCATCTCCAGCAGCTCATCAATATCTCGCCGTTCGAATCCGCCATAATAATGGGGCAGGTCATTCAGATAACGCGGAGAAGGCCCCAGCATGACGATATTTTTGAAAAAATGCGGTGCCTGAATGGAGGCAAGCATGCCGATCATACTGCTGACGGAATGACCGACAAAGGTCACATCCCGAAGTTCCAGCGCCTCCATAATCTCCAGCACGTCCTGGGCATAACCGTGAAGATCATTATATTTAAGTGCATCGTAATAGTTAATTTGGGATTGTCCGGAACCTACATAATCAAAGAGGACAATACGGTACTGTTCAAGAAAAGCAGGAACAATGTACCTCCACATATCTTGATCGCATCCGAAGCCGTGTGCAAACACGATGGTCTGACTGCCGGTTCCCAATATGTTTACATTGTTGCGTACGAGGACGTCAACGGTCATCTCACTCACCTCTCCGAGAGTTCGTTATTTATTTTCATCAGAATATTATATCGGAAAATGTTGGGATTAGGGTTAAAAATATTAATTTATTGCACTCTATCAAAAATGAATTAATTATCTGAATTAAAAAAACGATCTTTACAACCTGACCACCGTCAGATAGAATCAATCCATTATGTCGCGCGACTACAGAACTTATTTGGAGGAATCTCATGAATACCCTGACATCAGACTCATTACCACAAAAACTGTGGGGAAAATCATTTATTTTTATCATGCTGGCCAATGCACTCCTGTTCATGGCCTTTGAAATGCTTCTTCCTACCTTACCGTTATTCGTGTCCAGTCTGGGAGGCGATGCCTCACAGATCGGACTTGTAACCGGCATTTTTATGTTCTCAGCCATATTAGTTCGACCTTTCACTTCCGTTCTGGCAGCGAAACTGAACAAAAAGTATCTCCTGATTATCGGCATCGCCATCTGTGCATTAACAACGGGTTCATACTACCTTTCGTCAGGTATAGGAACTATTCTTGTCTTACGTGTAATCCACGGATTTGGTTTTGGTTTGGCAACGACTTATTTCGCAACGATAGCTGCGGAAAATATTCCGAAAAACAGGCGCGGAGAAGGCATGGGGTATTTCGGGGTCGGGGAAACCGTCGCCATATCCATCGGTCCATTAATCGGAACCAGCCTGCTCCTTCAATATAATTATCAAAGCCTGTTTTTAGGCGGATTGTGCATCTTGTTATTGGCACTTCTGATGACCGTTTTCGTATCCAGAACGCCTCGGACAAAATGGGAAGCAGCCTCTTCAGATAATCTTTCAACCTCGGTAAAACTTATTGAGAAAAAGGTACTTTTTCCTTCATTGCTCATCCTGCTTGTTGGTATCGCAGCTGGTTCAATTATGTCTTTTGTCGCTTTGTTTGCTGCGGAGAAAGGTTTCAATAATATCGCCTGGTTTTTCTTTATTGTGGCGATTGCTAGTTTTGTGGTCAGACTATTCTCAGGAACCATGTTTGATCGTCTGGGTCCGGGATCTGTACTGCTTCCCTCGGCAGTTTTCGCTATGGCAGGGCTTCTCGTTCTGATCATTGCACAGAATCAGATCCATTTTCTGATTGCCGGCGCGCTGTACGGTTTTGGATTCGGCGCCATTTTTCCTGCCATCCAAACATGGTGTGTCAATCTCGTGGAAGAACATGAGCATGAGAATGCGATGGCTTCATTCTTTAATTTTTTTGATCTCGGGATCGGCGGCGGCTCACTGGTTCTGGGCATGCTGGCATCTGCATTCTCCTATACGGTGGTGTATACTATCTCTATCGCTGTTTTGGTGATATACATCTTGTTATATTTGATATACGCTCTAAAGCAGAAGCAGTACGAAGATCGTTCACTGGGGGTACACATTGAGTAAAAAACGAATTAAAGAGATTGCGATTCAGCATTTTAATCGTTTCGGTTACGAGGGAACAAAAATGGCACAGATTGCCGAAGAAGCCGGTATCCGTAAACAATCGCTGGCTTATCATTATTCTTCCAAGAAAGCTTTGCTGCTGGAGGTATACGAGGAAGTTGTGCAGGAGGAGCAGCAGTTTGTACAAGATTTTTTAGGCTGTTCCACTGCGGGAGATACGCTGGAGCAGAAATTATACGCCTTTTTACTGGAACATAAAAACCGATTCCTTACACAGCCAAATGTCGCCTTTATGTATATTTTGTCCTTTATGACACCGCTGGAAGTACATGATTTTATATTGGCTCAATACCGGACATATCTTGGCACCCTAAAAAAAGAAGTAACCGCTTTGTTTGCAAGTTACGAAGGGATTCGGCTGAGCCCGGAAGAAGCAACACTAGCTTTTGTCACACTGATGGACGGCCTTGATATACAGCTCGTATACGAGACAAGACAGTCGTACGAACAAGCTATGGCTATTACTTGGAATGTGTTCTGGTCAGGGATCCAAAGCTAAGGTCAGCCGCCCCCTCGTAACCTTTACACCAGTGACAACAAAAACTGATTAGGAGGGACGCACAACTATGCAATCACTGAATGCAGCCTTAACCCGTTTTGTGGAACAACAAGACTTATATAATGAAGCCTACGGACTTTTTCAAAATCACGATCTGCGGCCTCGGGTGCTTCCCGTTCAGCCGGAAGTGGACAAGCGTATTTTTCTTTCGCCTGAACTCCAATACCTCTATAGTCACTATGAGATGGTAGACGCTCAAGCCGAAGGAACACTGAAAATGAAGAATGCAGCTGTCGAAATCGGCGATGCCGCCCTGCTGTTTTTCGCCTCTCCAGAGCATCTGCATCGTCAGCAGCTGGGATTTCGCTGGATTGGGGTTCAGGAACCTTACGAAGAATCTGATTCCTGGCCGCCGCATCATGTTGTGATCGCCAATGTGAATGATGATCCTGTTATCGTTGACACACAAGCTCCCCATTCTCCTGTCTATGCTGCATTTGAGGGTGGGGAACCGAAACGTATCGCCGATTCTCTTGCCGACTTTTTCAGCGCTCTTGCCCTTCTGATTGAAGAAGCACGTTCTATGGCCGGAGAAGTGAAGGACGAAGAAACCTACGAGACAAAGCCTGAATATCTCTCTCAAGTACAGCCGAAACTACAGGCTCTGCTTGGCGAAAAATGGACAGCGCACCTTCTTGAATATCTGTCCATCTAATCTGCACGGCATCTTGTGCACACCATATCAAGAAATCGAAAACGGGGGGTGGATCTATGATCTATGCAGCTCTGCTGCGGGGCATTAATGTAGGCGGCAATAACAAAATCGGGATGAAGCAGCTGAAGGAAACGTTTGAACGGGCTGGTATGCAGGAGGTGGTGACTTACATCAATTCCGGTAACATCATCTTTGCAGATCACGAGAAGCGGACGGATGCCCATATGGAGTTATCCGAACTTCTGGAACAGGCCATTGCGGCCGATTTCGGTTTGCAGATCAAAGTGCTCGTGCGTGATATGAATGAGATGCATAGGGTCATGCAGGCACTGCCTCCAGACTGGTCCAATGATGATCAGGCCAAAAGTGATGTTCTTTTTTTGTGGGATGAAATAAACAATGCCGATGTGATCGAGAAACTTCCCCTCAAACCGGGAATCGGAACGTTGATCTATGTCCCTGGAGCCCTTCTGTATTCGGTCAGCAGGGAGGAAGCATCAAAAAGCGGCATGAACAAGCTGGGCGGATCCAAAGTTTATTCGTATATGACCGTCCGAAACGTCAATACCACACGTAAAATCTATGCACTTATGCAGGCTGCTGCAGAAAAATGAGCCACACTCCCGCCTCTTTCTAAGAACACTGCTTGTATCTGAGTTTCGTTCTCTATGTAAAAATGCAGTTCAAAAAAAGGCGTTAACATCCATTGCAGAATGTTAACGCCTTTTACTTATCATTCTTTTACGTATCATTTGTATACATATTCAATCTATATGCGCCATCTG